>NZ_JAMXAX010000165.1 GCF_023913775.1 Acidovorax facilis | reverse complement strand
CGCGTTGCTCAAGAGGCTGGACAAAGCCATCGGTAAGTTCTACGACGGCGGGGACGCGGTTGACGAGATCAACGGCTGCTGAAGGGAGCCGACATCGCCGTCAAGGTGGCATGGCTGGCCGCTTACGCTCAACTCAAGATGCCTCGGCTGGACGCTTACCGTCATCGACGTGTTTGCCAGGCGCATCGTTGGGTGGCGGGTGAGCAGTTCAATGCGCACGGACTTTGTTCTCGACGCCCTGGAGCAAGCCCTCTATGCCCGTCAGCCTGAGCGCGATGGCAGTTTGGTTTGTCACTCCGATAGAGGCTCGCAATACGTCAGCATTCGCTACACCGAGCGACTGGCGGAAGCTGGCATCGAGCCTTCGGTGGGCAGCAAGGGCGACAGCTACGACAACGCCCTGGCCGAGACCATCAACGGCCTGTACAAGGCCGAGTTGATTCACCGCCGGGCTCCATGGAAAACCAAGGAAGCAGTCGAGTTCGCCACGCTCGAATGGGTATCGTGGTTCAACCACCATCGCCTGCTCGAACCCATCGGGTACATCCCACCTGCTGAGGCTGAGGCAAACTACTACCGGCAACTCGCCAGTCAGGCCACTGCGGAAGTGGGCTGACTTAAACCAAACAGCCTCCGCAGAAACCGGGGCGATTCAGCGTCGGTCAGGTTCAGGCTGTCAGTACAGTCTTCGACATACTCGGCCATCTTGAACCCAGCCCCTACCGCACGGACCAGGACGCTAGGCGCTATGAGCACCTGAGGATCACGTTGAAGCTCGTCAGTTCGGAAGCGTCGACGGAACCGGCCATCGAAATACTCAATGTCCGGCTGCTCATTGAGCATGCTCTCCACAAATTCCCGATAGCGCTCCGGAGACTGCATGTCCGCATCCTTCTCGAACGCACGATAGGCGTCCCATCGGTCGGCAACCTCGAACTCAACGGGCGCAAGAAGCAGCGCTTCCCGTCCCTGCTTATCAGACTTGTGCTTTCGAATGATTCGACCGATCTGCTGCACTAGCTTACGGTCATTGTTGACCGCACAGAAGAAGGCCAAGCAGCAAAACCGATGATCGTCGAGGCCCTCGGTAAGTTTGTTCTGATGCACCCAGATCGTCGCGGGCGTGTTTAACAGCGGCACATCTTTGATCAGTCCAGACTTACTCAGGCCATCGAAATTCTCATGGATACCGATCGCATCGAGCCCCGCGCTTTGAAGAGTGGCCACGACGACCCTGATGTCCGCTGCGCTCGCGCAGCAGATGATCGCCCGAGGACTGCTGCTGACAAGCTCGCCCGATGATCTGGCGCGATTCCAGACAGCAACAAACTCACGCGACAGGCTCGCTAGATCAGCAGAGGAAGCCAATGGCTGAATGTTCAGAGGGCGGATGATCCCCTGCGCTTCCGCGGCCTCGTGAGTGAACTGAAATACTGCCCGGCTAGTGTCGCGAATTCTGAAGAGCTTGAGATCGTTCCGGTACGGCGTGGCTGTGAGAAGCACAGGCGGCTTCTTAAGGCCTTTCACAGCCTTGCCCCACTCGAGCGCCGGCTCGTAGTGACATTCATCGACGAAGACCACGTCAATGGACGCTGCCAGCGCTGCGTAAACATTAGGCCTTTCGCGGCGCAGCTCAGTCAAGGTCGCAAACGTGCAAACGAGAACGCTGGCCGCGGTCTTTATCTCGTCTTCAGCGGTCGAAGGCAGGATGGACACAACCTTCTTAGTTGGGGCAACTTCCCCGATGCTCCCCCAGAAGCCATGCCTCAGCGCCTCGACCATCTGATCGCGGAGGTTGGCCCAAGGCGTCAGCACCAAAGTGCGGCCAGTTGCGCTTAGCAACGAAAGGCATGCGACCACGCCCGTCTTGCCGGTCCCTGTCGGCATGCGAACCAAGCATGGGTCCGAATTTGAACGCAGATGATCAATTATGAAAGACAAAGCACCACGTTGATGCGCCCAAAGCTTCAATGAGCCTGGAATATCCTGAAACACGCTTCCTCCGATCGGACACAGGCCTAGGCCTGAAAAACCTTCATCCCCGGCCTAAGAAAGATCTGCGGCCAAGCGTTTCACTACTCTCACCTCGAAAGTGCACTCGGCACCTTCCTACGCCCTGGCACCTTGGCGATCAGAACCAAACGTGGCGTTGACTCAGCAGTCCGCTGCACAGCCTTCATCTCGAACAGGTTGGCTATGTGACTCGTACCCTCTCGATTGGGAGTGGCAAGATCAAGAACCAACAGCACTCCTAGGCGGATGCTCACGTTCTGGTAGTCAGTTGTCTGCGCCGCGTACGCTTTGGCCAAAGAATCAAAAGAGCAGTCCGACTCTTCACGCTTGACTTCAACGATCAGGCGCTCCGGCCCAGACTTCAATCGCACATCCGCCCTGCCGCTTCCGACATTCGTTGGCTCAAGGTCTGTCCCCGCAGCGTTCGTCGAAATCCATCGAAAGAAGTCATGCTGCAGCTCATCTTCGTGAGGCAGCGAACCATCAGAGCGCTCAAACAAATATGCTCCGCCCGGATCGGTCCCCCTGCTCAATTCAAGACGGTTGAAGACGAAACGAACGAGCCAGAGGAGAACGACATTGAAGAGGCGCGCACCGTTGGCATTCCCTTTGTAGTCAGGATGCGTTCTTGCAACTGTGCAGCAAGCCTCCACAACCTCAATCTCCGCGCCGGTCAAGTTTTCCAATTGCAGATCAAGCACACTGCGTACCACTGAAGCGAGCAGTTCCCGCTGTGCTACGGGGATCTTCGATTTGGCAACCATGGCGGCGAGCGACGCGTAGTCGTTCGCCGCCTCACCAGGGTTTCGATGAGGACTCCCATGCTCCAAAAGAGCGTCGATCTGCCCAACAAGCTGCTTCGCTTCAGCCGCCCAATCGTGGCTCGCATTCATTGCCAACCAAGTCCGCACTTGGTGGGCAAGGCCGGCATGTGCGGCAAGGCGCTGGCCAATGCGAGGTCTGACCACCGACTCAACTCCCCCCTGCTGCGTCCGACGCAAGATCGACCGACTTGCGGTGTAAACGGATAGCAGACCTTGTTCTATGACAACTGCTGGGTAGTACCAGCTGGGCTCTTCAAGCCGTTTTGACAGACTCACTAAGGTGCTTGCTAGGGCGCTCCAGCAGACGCCTTGATGGAATCTAGACCCTAGCCATTCTGGGCCCGCTTCGTCGGAGTTGACCAGGAATGCGAACGCTTGCTGCTCCACAGCGACAGCCGCGGGTCGGAAGGAGGCGAGCTCATCGCCGCCGCCAAAGTCCAACAGCACATCCAAAGTTCCGCGATAGAGCGCGGCTTCCGCGTTTCCATCCGACATCTGCTCGGATTCAGCGAACCAATGTCTGGATCGCCGGAAGGCGTCCATAGCTTCGGGGTCAGCAGTGAGGTCGAGCGCCTCTGAAAGCGAAGCCATGCCAAGTTCAAAGGTCGCATCAGCGCAGACTCTCTCGAGCGGAACGAGCTCATGCAAGACTTTCAACAGGTCGGCTTCGCGCCAATACGAGTAGGCAACCCCGATGATCTTCGCTGCATGTCTCAAATACTCAGGGTCATCGTCCTTTGAGAGGCCAAGAAGAAGGAGAAGCAGCTGCAGTTGTCTAGTTCGCTTCGATGAAGACCATCTAAATGCACCTTCTAGCGCGGCAGAGCGCAATAAACTCTTTCGTGCCGTATCTCGCTTGGCCGCCTTGTTAAGAAATATCTCGAAGCAATCATCGTCGATCTCTCCAGGCAGCGGGCGGTACGCGTCGAGGACGTCGATAGCCTCCACCAGCACAAAGTCCGTGTCCGCCGCCTCAAGCAGGTCGCGGACGACCTGCCGATACACGGGCAGCTGGTCATCCGGTGCGGAACGCCAGTCCTGTAGCAACGGTTCAAGCAGCTCGGCCATGATTGGCGACGCGCCGAGGGCTGCGGCCTCCTTCGCCACAGCCTTTACCCCACCGAGATCATCCAGACTCCAGTTATGCCCTCGCGCGACGAGCTCAAGAGCCCTTGCTTCCATTGAATGCACGGCAATCACCACAGGAACTGCTCGCCAAAGGCTTCTTTGCGGCGATCCTTTGGGACATGACTAGTGATGGCCGGAGAGGAGATTCCCGCTACGAAGACTTGAAGGTATGGCAGCTTGGACGCGATCGACTGAAGGCCTGACACCAAATGATCTACATCCTCTGGCGCTACCTCTTGAGCGCCCGGAGAATCGATCATTAGAAGACCAGGGTGCCGACCAACACCTCTCGTCTCGGCAACCTCGATCATTGCAAGCACCGTGGCGACCTTCAGTCGAAGCTTCTCTCCATCCGTAACTTTGCTATAGCTCGTCGGCGTGCCTCCCTTAATAAGGGACAGCGACGCGTTTCCCTTCAGAGTCGCTGCAGACAGATTCTGAAGTCCAAAGTCTTTGGCGTACTCGATCAAGCGCTTCGAAACGTCCTCGAGTAGACCGTCGCGAAGTGACTTAACTCGCGTCTCCGTCTCGGAGACGAGCGTGCTCAAAACCTTTAAATCGCTGCTACGGTCTTGGATTTCTGTGGCAGGTAGTGACAGCGCTTCTTCAAGCCTGCCTTCCAAGACGGCTACAGCCATCGCGGCATCTTGCCGCTGTACTGCCGAACTCAGCGCCTGAGTATGTGTGGCCACCTGTGCGTGAAGGTCTTCCGCCTTTGCACCAAGAGCCTTGAGCTCGTCTTCTTCTTCGCGAAGCGCGTCGCGCGCACTTTTCACAGCAGTAGCCGAAGCCGCGGCTCGTTGCTGCAGTTCCGCCTTTCTCGCTTCGCCATCTTCTGAAGACTCCACAGACTCACCACAGACTGAGCAAGCATGAGTTGATTGCTCGAGCGCCTTCTTTGCCTTGGATATCTCGTGATCACAGCGCGGGCAGCACTTAGGCTCAAGACGGCGGAATACAGCAACAGCCGACGTGGCGTCTAGATGCGCTTGCAGATCGCTGCGGTCTTCTTGATTCGCCATAAGGAAGTCGCGAAGCGCCGCGCGCGCCTCCGCTGCACGGCCCATCGCAGCCTTCTCATCCGACCGCACTTTAGACAGTTCGACAGTTGCCGCACGAATTGCATCCCGAACGGCCTGGTCGCTTGGGATCCCCGCCAATGCTGCTCGCTTCCCTTCAAGCTGACTTCGAATGCTCTCAACACGAGCAGCTGCTGCTGCCTGATTCGCGGCGCTCCTTCGATCCGCCGCCTGGACGCTCTGCTCAACCGCCTGCAAAGCAGCCTTACCTGCTGCCAGAGTTGAAACCCAAGGGACGCCCAAGTACATCTGCATCAGTCGAGAGGTCATCCCGCCGGTTACTGGCATATCTCCCAGGAGCACCTCATAGCTAGTGCCGATGAACATTGCTCCAGAGAAAGCGACCCAGCTATGAGTGACAGCTTGTCCGCCATCGTCCTCGGCCTTTCGCCAAGTCGAAATAGGCTCCATCGCAAAAGCGCGCATGAAAAAGTCGGCCATCACAGCTTCAAACTCGCCATCGGTGGAGAATTCGGCAAGCACCGTCTTACACGGCTCGCTTCCATACGAATCGGCTCGAACGCGGCACAGCTTACCTTCTAATTTGCCTTGCGTACGTATGGCAACTTCGTACTGGTCGTCGTCGAGAAGGAACCTCAGTCGAACTTCATGAATCCACCGTCGCACATCCTCTTGCAGGTTGTCGGACGGCCGCCCTCTTAGCACCCATCTCACTATCTCAATGATCGTGGACTTGCCGCGAAAATTCTTCTGAGACAGCATCGCCCAGAGTCCATGCGTGAGATCGCTCCAAAGGAATGTGAATGGCCCAGCACCATCAATGCCTTCCTTTGCTCCGGAAAACTCCAGTTCGTTGAGGATCAGCCGCCGCGGTTCTGCAAGCACGGGCGAGGCCTGGATACGATGGGTCGCGAGCAGTTTCTCAACGGCAGAGACAGCGACTTCTGCCTTCGTTGCTATGGCTTGGAGCCACTCCTCTTTCTGCTGTGCCATACAGCCTCCCTGGTTTTATGCCGTTAGCTCGGCGAGGCGTTTTCGAACTTCATCCGCGATGGATGGAATAACCTCTTTCAACTTTGTCGACGCATAGCTAGTGCGCAGGTACTGCTTCTGCTTCAAAGCAGCACCGCCTGCGTCTCCGGCCACCTTGGCAACTAGCTCCGCCCTCTGCGCGTACCACTGCAAAATCGGCTGTTGCTTTGTCGCATCCGAGCAGAGTTCAACGCCAGAGTTGGTGATGAAAAAGATGGTTTCTAAGACCTTGCTGTTCGTTCCCTTGCTGCCCGTGATGCGCACAAGATCACGTGAACGTAACAATGAGAGTGCATCGTCAAGGCGCTCGTACGCTCCGAAGAAGTAGCGAACCATCGGGACGCGACGTAAGTCGGGTTCTTCGTTGTCGAAGATTTCCTGGGCCGCACCTAGGCACGTCTTGTCCTGTGTGTGAAGGAAGAGATCAATCAACTCCGCAGCCAAGTAGTCCGGATTTCGCATCCAGAAGTCAAACGCCTGGAGCCTCGCTTCACCCTTAAAGACCAACGCGGCGCCCGTATGCTCCGGGTCAGCCGCGCTGCCGCCAGCATTCAGCAGGAAGAGGAGTCGCAATGCGTCGCGATGAGGAGAACGTACGGCCATCTACGTCACCTCCTGGCCGCACTGCGCAGCGCCGGGAGGCTACGCCCCCCCTTAAGCAGCGACGCGGCAGGACGAGGTCCGCGCTGACAAACAGAGCGCCACTCTCGCGCTCGAATGAGGACAGAGGTAAGGTTACCCCCAGCCGAACCAATGACAGGTCGATGCAGGATCATGGGCCTCAATGCGCGAGCTCTTCTCACCCGCGTTGTGATCTTTTTTCGAGCCCAAGGGACAGTGGCTTCCTCCTGGCGGCAGCCAGCTCGTCTCAATGACCTCCCCTTGCGAATGCTCTGCAGCATGCCTCACTCCCACGCGCTCCAGCACTGCTCTAGTGGCTGATGGTACGGCAGAGTCCAATCCCTATCATAGCGGCCGGCTGCGCCAACACGATGCCGGCACTGCGGTCGAACGCCTAGTTCCCCGGACGAATCAGCTGGTCGGAGTCGGCGGCACTCAATGACCGATCTCCGTGGATGCTGCCGCTCAGCTCCTGGTCCGCGAGCGTCTCACATCAGCCTCTTGCAGTCATCGGAGCGTTTAGGGGCTGCTCGGACCGCAAGAACTTCTGGAAAAACCAAAGAAAAAGAGCGCTCAAACTGAGCGCTCTTTTATATATAGCAACAAGCCCAAACAGGGCTGCGATTTGCTTCGTATTTCTAGGTCGTCTTTACCTGTCAAGCTCGAGTTTACGACTTTACTGTTACAAATGACCACCCCGCAAACCCGCATGAATGCTGGAGGCTTGTTTACGACTTTATTTGCGTGTTTACGACTTTAATTACCCAGAATATTAAAAATCCCCCAGCCAGCGTGTCACTCCACCGTGACACTCTTCGCCAGATTTCTGGGCTTGTCCACATCCGTCCCCCGCGCACACGCGGTGTGGTACGCCAGCAGCTGCAGCGGCACCACGTGCAGCAGCGGGCTCAAGGGGCCGTAGTGCTCGGGCATGCGAATGACATGGATGCCGTCGCTGCTTTCGATGCGGGTGTCGGCGTCGGCCAGCACGTAGAGCACGCCAGCGCGCGCGCGCACCTCCTGCATGTTGCTCTTGAGCTTTTCGAGCAAGGTGTCATTCGGCGCCACGGTGACTACGGGCATGGCACTGGTCACCAGGGCCAGGGGACCGTGCTTGAGTTCACCGGCCGGGTAGGCCTCGGCGTGGATGTAGCTGATTTCCTTGAGCTTCAAGGCGCCTTCCAGCGCAATGGGGTAGTGCAGGCCTCGGCCCAAAAAGAGAGCGTTTTCCATCCGGGCAAAGTCTTCGGCCCAACTGATGATTTGTGGCTCCAGCGCCAGCACAGCCTGCAAGGCCACGGGCAGGTGGCGCATGGTTTTGAGGTGGGCGGCTTCTTGCTCGTCGCTCAAACGACCTTTGGATTGGGCCAGCGCCAGCGTCAGTAAAAACAAGCCTGCCAGCTGGGTGGTGAAGGCCTTGGTGCTGGCCACACCGATCTCGACACCGGCGCGCGTGATGTACGCCAGCTTGCATTCGCGCACCATGGCGCTGGTGGCCACGTTGCAGATGGTCAGCGTGTGCTGCATGCCCAGGCTCTGCGCGTGGCGCAACGCGGCCAGGGTGTCAGCGGTCTCGCCAGACTGGCTGATGGTGACAACCAGGGTACGTGGGTTGGGCACGCTGGTGCGGTAGCGGTATTCGCTGGCCACTTCGACTTGCGTGGGGATGCCCGCGATGTCTTCGAGCCAGTATTTGGCGGTGCAGCCGCTGTAGTAGCTGGTGCCGCAGGCCAGGATCAACACGCTGTCGATTTCCTTGAACACGCGCCAGGCGGCGGCGCCAGGTTCGCCATGCTGGCCCGCGCCGTCGAACAGCTCGGGCACGATGCCAGCCAGACCTTCGAGCGTGTCGGCGATGGCACGCGGTTGCTCGAAGATTTCCTTTTGCATGTAGTGGCGGTAGGGGCCCAGCTCGGCCGCGCCGCTGTGGGCCAGCACGGTGCGCACGGGGCGCTGTTCGGACGTGAGTGCGGCACCGTCCTTGCGCACGATCCAGTAGCGGCCCAGCTGCAGGTCCACCAGGTCACCCTCTTCCAGATAAACGATCTGGTCAGTGACGCCCGCCAGGGCCATGGCATCGCTGGCCAGAAAGTGCTCTGCGCCCCCGTTTCCAACCCCCAGGATCAGCGGCGAACCGGCGCGTGCACCCACCACGCGGTGCGGTTCGTCCTTGTGCATCACGGCGATGGCGTAGGCGCCATGCAGCTCGGCCACGGTGGCCTGCACGGCGTCGAACAGGTCGCCGCTGTAGTGGCTGTCCACCAGGTGGGCGATGACTTCGGTGTCGGTCTGGCTCACAAACACATAGCCGCGTGCCTGCAGCGCCTTGCGCAGTTCTTCGTGGTTTTCAATGATGCCGTTGTGCACCAAGGCTACTCGGCCTGCGCTTTGGGCCTGCGCGTCTGCGCCAGTGCCGTGGCTGAAGTGCGGGTGGGCGTTGTGCACGGCGGGCGCGCCATGGGTGGCCCAGCGGGTGTGGGCAATGCCGGTGGCACCGTCGATGTGTTCGGTGGTCACCTGCTCCAGCAACTCAGCCACGCGGGCGGTGCTGCGGGCGCGCTGCAGGCCCGCCGGGCGCGCTGCATCGAGGCTGGAGGCATGTACCGCCACGCCGCAGGAGTCATAGCCCCGGTATTCAAGCCGCTGCAGGCCCTGGACGAGGATGGGAACGATGTTGCGCGTAGAGACCGCGCCGACGATGCCGCACATGGTGTTTGCCCTTGGGTTGGATTCGATGGGGCGGATCGTAAGCAGCATTGAGAAAAATTATCGATTGATATTTCAATGAAATTGAACTTAAATTTCACAAAACACAATTCATGAAATTTTTATTCAATTTATAGAAAATCATGGAATCCATATCACTCGACAGCACAGACTTGCAGCTGCTCAACCTGCTGCAAACCGACGCGGCGCAGAGCAACCAATCCCTGGCCGAACAGGTGCATGTCTCCCCGCCCACCTGTCTGCGCCGCGTCAAGCGCCTGCACGATGCCGGTCTGATCGAGCGCCAGGTGGCCATCCTGCAGCCCGACCGGCTTGCGGCCATTCAGGGCCACGGGCTGGCCTGCATCGTCGAGGTGTCGCTGGACCGCCAAGGCGCCGAACAGCTTGACGCGTTCGAAGCCCGCGCCGTGGCCGACGACGCCGTGCAGCAATGCTGGCGCGTATCGCCCGGGCCGGACTTTGTGCTGGTGGTGCACACACGGGACATGCCGGGATACCTGGCGCTGTCGCAGCGCCTGTTCACGGGCGATGCCAATGTGCGCAACGTGAAGGCCTTCTTTGCAACCCGCAGGGCGAAATTTGGCACAAAAGTGCCTCTAGCGCTTGATCAGAAAGCGCAAGCAGCTATTTAATTTATAGCGAATGGTTGACAGCCCCTTTGCATGCGGTTGTCCCAGTCCTCTTGCCTTCCCGCCGCATCGGCATAGAGTGGTTGGACACACAGGAGCCACGCCGCATGGAGTTCAAGGACTACTACCAGACGCTGGGGGTCAGCCCCACCGCCACGGCCGACGAGATCAAGAAGGCCTACCGCAAGCTGGCGCGCAAATACCACCCCGACGTGAGCAAGGAGCCCGACGCCGTGGCGCGCATGACGGCGGTGAACGAGGCCAACGCCGTACTCTCCGACCCGGAAAAACGCGCCGCCTACGACCGCCTTGCGCAAGAACCGCGCATGCAGCCGGGGCAGGACTTCCGCCCGCCCCCGCACTGGGATGCGGGGTTCGAGTTTTCGGACGGCGCGGGTGGTCCGGGTGGCGCACCGGGCGACTACAGCGACTTCTTTGAACAGCTGTTTGGCCGTGCCGCCCGGGCGCGTGGCGCAGGGCGCAGCGAACACACCAGCGGAAGACCACCCCCCACCCAGCGCGGCGCAGACCACCACGCCCGCATCGAGCTGGACCTGGCCGACGCCTACCAGGGCGCCGAACGCACCCTCACGCTGCAAAGCGCGCACCAGGCCGATGACGGATCGCTGGTGCGCGACGAGCGCCATCTGGCCGTCAAGATCCCGCAGGGCGTGCGCGAAGGCCAGCTCATCCGCCTGGCTGGCCAGGGCAGCCCGGGCTGGGGTGGCGCACCGGCGGGCGATTTGTTTCTGGAGGTGCTGTTCAAGCCCGACCCGCGCTGGCGCGCGGAGGGCCGCGATGTCTACCAGCCGCTGGTAGTGGCCCCCTGGGAGGCAGCCCTGGGCGCCTCGGTCGAGGTGGGCACGCCGGGCGGCTCGGTCATCGAGGTGGCGGTGCCCGCAGGCTGGAAGGCGGGGCGCAAGCTGCGCCTCAAAGGCCGGGGCATCCCGGGCACACCACCGGGCGACCTCTATCTGGAACTGCACATGGCCCTGCCACCGGCCACCACCGATGCCGAACGCGCTGCGTACGCCGCGCTGGCCCAGGCCTTTCCCCACTACAACCCGCGCGCTGCGCAAGGAGCCCAGCCATGAGCGCCCACTCCCCCACGCCCCCCGCAGAACTGCTCGACGATGGCAGCGCCGCCCTCACGCTGGACGCCCTGGCCCGCGCCTGCCGCATGGATGCCGAATGGGTGGCAGCGCGGCTGCAGGAGGGGTTGCTGCAGGCTGGCACCGAAGGCGAAGGCGACCGCTCGGCCTGGCGCTTCAGCGGGGCCACCGTGGTGCGCGCCCGGCGCATTGCCCACCTGGAACTCACCTTCGACGCCGACCCGCACCTGGCCGCGCTCACGGCCGACCTGATCGAAGAAGTCACCAACCTGCGCCAGCAGCTGCGGCACCTGAAAGGCCGTTGAACGGCGCTGAGCACGACGGGACGCCTGGGGGCCACGCCGCAGCACCTGGTCATTTCATGCTGGC
>NZ_JAMXAX010000164.1 GCF_023913775.1 Acidovorax facilis | reverse complement strand
GGCAGCCGCCCCCACCCCATCCCGCACAACGCCCCGCGCCCGCGTCCTTGTGGTGGACGACGATGCCGACATGCTGCGGCTGCTGTCGCTGCGCTTGCAGGCCGCCGGATACGACGTGGTCGCCGTGGGCTCGGCCGAGGCGGCCTTAGCGCAGCTGGACATGGCACGCCCACAGCTCGTGCTGAGCGATGTGCGCCTACCTGGGCGCGATGGCCTCGCGCTGTTCGACGAAGTGCGTGCGCGACACCCTTCGCTGCCGGTCATCCTGCTCACTGCCCACGGCACCATTCCCGACGCGGTGGAAGCCACTTCGCGCGGGGTGTTCACCTACCTCACCAAGCCCTACGACGGCAAGGAACTGCTGGAAAAGATTGCCCAGGCACTGGCCCTGAGCGCCCCAGCTGTCACACATGCCCACGCCCATGAAGCATGGCGTGCCGACATCGTGAGCCGTTCCAACCGCATGACCGACCTGCTGGCCGAGGCCTACATGGTGGCCCAGTCGGACGCCAGTGTGCTGCTGCTGGGCGATAGCGGCTCGGGCAAGGAGTTGCTGGCCCAGGCCATCCACCGCGCCAGCCCGCGCGCGCGCCACCCCTTTGTGGCGGTCAACTGCGGCGCCATCCCCGAAGCCCTTCTCGAATCCGAACTGTTCGGCCACGTCAAAGGGGCCTTTACCGACGCAGTGAGCAACCACAAGGGGCTGTTCCAGGCGGCGGAAGGCGGCACCTTGTTGCTCGACGAGATTGGCGACATGCCACCCGCCCTGCAGGTGAAGCTGCTGAGGGTGCTGCAGGAACGCGCGGTGCGCCCTGTGGGGGCTAGCCAGTCGATTCCCATCGACGTGCGCATCATCTCGGCCACGCACCGCGACCTGGAAGCCGCCATGGCCACGGCCCAGTTCCGCGAAGACCTTTACTACCGGCTCAATGTGGTCACGCTGGCGCTGCCCACCCTGGGAGACCGGCGCGAAGACATCGCACTGCTGGCCAACCACTTTCTCGACAAGCTGGCGCGCAAGTACGACAAGCGCCTGTCAGGCTTTGCACCCGAGGCGCTCAAGGCACTGACCCTGGCCGCCTGGCCTGGCAACGTGCGCCAGCTCTACAACGTCGTCGAACAGGTGTGTGCCCTGTCCACCACGCCCCTGGTGCCCCTGACGCTGGTGCAGCGCGCGCTGCGCACGCCATCTACCCAGGTGCTGAGCTTTGCTGAGGCCCGGCAAAGGTTTGAGCGCGAGTACCTGGTGGGCCTGCTCAAGATGACGGATGGCAATGTAGCCGACGCGGCGCGCCTGGCACAGCGCAACCGCACGGAGTTCTACCGGCTGCTGCAAAAGCACGCATTGACCCCCGGAAACTTCAAGAACGACGCTGTGGACAACGAAGACGTCGCTGATGAGCGACACGACTAGGTCGTTGATTTTATTCAGTTTTTCTCTAGCGCCCTGCCCCGCTGTCGCCATTCGGCGACAAAAACACTGGATTTCCCCCCCAATCCACGGGTCGCACAACTGCTTACATGCAGTTAGCAGCTTAAGCCATTGATTTAAAACAGTTTTTTGAAGCTGGCACAGGGTTTGCCCTAGTCTCAGCATGCAAGCTGTTTTTTCTCACTGTTCACGCTTCACCGGCCACCTCCCACAGGCCGCGATAGCGCTGGCCGCCACCCTGTTGGCAGGCGCCGCACAGGCCCAGAGCTTCGATTTCGACAGCGTAACCCGCATCGCCCGGGAACGGGCGGAGAAGCCTTATCGCGCATCCAGCGACAAGCTCCCCGCCGACCTCGCCAAACTCAACTACGACCAGGTTCGCGACATCCGCTGGCGTCCTGACCGTGCCCTGTGGCGCGCCGAAAAGCTGCCGTTCGAGGCCATGTTCTTCCACCTGGGCCTGTACCAGAAGGAGCCGGTGCTGATCAACGAGGTGACACCGCAGGGCGCGCGCCACATCGGCTACAGCCGTGCGGACTTCGACTACGGCAAGAACCAGGTGCGGCCTGAGGCCTGGGGCGACCTCGGCTTTGCGGGCTTTCGCCTGCACAACCACCTCAACTCCAGCGCCTACAAGGATGAGCTGGTGGTCTTCCAGGGCGCCAGCTACTTCCGCGCACTGGGCAAGGGTCAGCAATACGGCCTGTCAGCGCGCGGGCTGGCCATCGACACCGTGGGTGGCAGTGGCGAAGAGTTCCCACGCTTCACCGAGTTCTGGCTGGTGCGGCCCGATCCCCTGTCCACGCAGGTCACGGTGTATGCGCTGCTGGATTCGCCCCGTGCCACCGGCGCTTACCGCTTCGACATCCAGCCGGGCACGCAGACCACCACCACCGTGCGCAGCCGCATTTTTGTGCGGCCCAGCACGGGCAGCAAGCCCATCGCCACGCTGGGCATTGCGCCGTTGACCAGCATGTTTTTCTTTGGCGAGAACCAGCCCCGCAAAGAAGACTTCCGGCCCGAGGTCCATGACTCCGATGGGCTGATGATTGCCACGGGTGAGGGCGAATGGCTCTGGCGTCCGCTGCAAAACCCCAAGCAGACGCTGGTCACATCGTTTGCCACCAAAAATCCCAAAGGCTTTGGCCTGATGCAGCGCGACCGCCAATGGTCGAACTATGAGGACGTGGAAGCCCGCTATGAGCGCCGCCCAAGTGCCTGGGTGCGCCCCCTGCACGACTGGGGCGCTGGCCGCGTCGAACTGGTGCAGCTCAACACCCCCGACGAAACGCACGACAACATCGTGGCGTATTGGGTGCCCGCCCAGATGCCCGCCCCCGGCCAGCCCCTGGAATTTGCCTACGAGCTGAGCTGGCAAGGCGATGAACAGCAGCGGCCGCCGGGGGCCTGGGCCACGCAATCGCGTCGGGGCGTGGGCTACACCAAAGAGACCGCTGCCGCCTTGCGCCAGCAGGCGCAGTACGTGGTCGATTTCGACGGCCCCGCCCTCAAGGCTTTGCCCGCTGACGCCACCGTGAAAGCCGTGGTGACCAGCGATGCCAACGGCAAGGTGCTGGAAAACATCGTCTACCGCAATCCCGCCACCGAGCAGTGGCGCATGACCGTTCGCGTACAGCGCCAAAAGGCCGATCGCCCGATCGAGCTGCGCGCTTTTCTTCAACACGACAACAACGCTGTGAGTGAAACATGGACGCACATCATTCTTCCCGAGTAAGCCCCCCGGTGCCCCATCACCCCCAACGCAGCACGCTGCGCGAGGAACGGCATCCCAATGCCGTCACCGCGCCGCCCGTCCACCGGGGCTCCATGGCACCCGTGCCCTGGCGTGGCTTCTGGAACAGCATGGGCACAGCCCTGCTTCTCAAGCTGACCGGTCGCACCGAAACCAGCCCTCCCGCATCGCCCGAAAACCGGCCAGCCCAGGAATGGGAGGGTGCTGCGCAGCGCCGCCGCTGGACCTTTGCGGTGCTGACGGTGCTGACCACGGCTCTGGCGAGTTTCCTGTTTGCCGGCGTGCAGCCTGAGTATGAAAACCCTTGGCTGGGCTACGGCCAGATCGCGCTGTTCGCCCTGCTGTCGGCCTGGGTGGTCACCGGCTTTCTCACCGGCTTGATGGGCTTTTGGGTCATGCTGCGCGGCGACAGGCATGCGCTGTCCGTGCGCAGTGTGGTGGAGCATGAACTGGCACCCGACGCGCGCACGGCCATCATCATGCCGATCTGCAACGAGGACGTAGCCACTGTGTTTGCGGGGTTGCGGGCAACGTGCGAGTCGGTGGCATCGACCGGCCACGGGGCCACCTTCGACGTGTTTGTGCTGTCCGACAGCTATGACCCCGCCATCGCCCAGGCTGAACGCGCCGCATGGGAGGAACTGCGCAGCGCCCTGGCGCAGCACAGCCAGCAACCCCAGGTGCAGGTGTACTACCGCCTGCGCGCACGCCGCACGCACCGCAAGGCCGGCAATGTGGCCGACTTCTGCCGCCGCTGGGGCAAGGACTACCGCTACATGGTGGTGCTGGACGCCGACAGCGTGATGAGCGGTGACTGTATCGTCTCGATGGCCAAGCTCATGGAAGCCAACCCCACGGCGGGCATCATCCAGACGGCAACCCAGGCCATCGGCCACGTCACGCTGCACGCCCGCGCGCAGCAGTTCGCCTCACGCGTCACCGGTCGCCTGTTCACGCTGGGCATGCAGTACTGGCAGCTGGGTGAATCCCACTACTGGGGCCACAACGCGATCATTCGCGTGGCACCCTTCATGGAACACTGCGCCCTCGCGCCCATCAAGGGCAATGGTGGCCTGGCGGGCGGCATCATGTCGCACGACTTTGTCGAAGCCGCGCTGATGCGCCGCGCTGGCTACCACGTGTGGCTGGTGTCGGACCTGATCGGCAGCTATGAACAGCAACCCCCCGACCTGCTGGCCGAACTGCAGCGCGACCGCCGCTGGTGCCAGGGCAACCTGCAAAACGCACGCTTGATGGCCGAGCCAGGCATCCACGCGGTGCACCGCTCGATGTTCATCACGGGTGCCATGGCCTACCTCTCCGCGCCGCTGTGGCTCGCCTTCCTGACACTGGGCACGGCGCTGTGGCTGTCGGGCGCCAAGCTGGTGGCCAACTGGCACATCCTGCCGGCCGAATTGCTGTCGCTGTGGGCCTGGACGCTGTGCATGCTGTTCCTGCCCCGCATCCTGGGTGTGGCCGCCGTGTTCATGCGCCGCGAGCAAAAGGAATACGGCGGCGCCGTCAGCCTGCTCAAGAGCGCCGCGCTGGAGAGTGTGCTGGCCATCCTGCAGGCCCCCATCCGCATGCTGGCGCATTCGCTGTTCGTGCTGATTGCGCTCACCGGCCTGAAGCTGGAATGGAAGTCGCCCCCGCGCGAAGCCCATGCCGTGCCCTGGCGCCACGCCGTGCGCCAGCTGGCCCCCATGAGCCTGGTGATTGCCCTGCTGGCCGTGGGTGTCGCCGTGATCGATAGCAGCGCCCTGCTGTGGCTCATGCCTGTGGGCCTGCCCCTGGCGCTGGCCATACCGCTGGCCGTGTTCACCAGCCAGATCGCGTTGGGCAAGGCCATGCGCGCACAACGCCTGTTGCTGATCCCCGAGGAGTCCTGGTCACCGCCGGTGCTGCGCCGAGCCTGGCTGCATGCAAGCCGGCTGGCACGGCCAGCGCCGCTGGCAGCGTTGTAGGCATGTGACAATTGCCGAACAAGCCAAAAGCCGGTGCATGCACCGGCTTTTTGGCGATTGCTACATTATTTATAGCAATAAAATGTTTACCAACAAGCGCTAGCACCGAAAAACAGCAAATTCCCCAGCATCAGAGTGGCGTCCCACGCTGATGGGGCACCGTTACGATACGCATCCCTTCCAACCGGCCCCTGTGCGTGAAACCGATTCATCGCGGTTTCTGCGGTGTGCGGCCCTGTCATCGATGCAATCGTCTCTTTTTTTAACTGTCGCCCGCCAGCGGCTGTGCCATGCCAGCGCACTCGCCCTGGCCCTTGTCATCACCGGCTGCGCCGCGCCCTCAGCAAAGGCTCCCGTGGCAGCACCGGCCCCAGTCGCTGCGCCAGCACCACCGGCTCCACCACCCGAGCCCCCAGGGCGCATCATTTTTGCGGGATTTGCGATGCATTCGCAATCCAAGGTTTTCCGCAACGACGTGCTTCTGGCCGAAAAGCTGGTCAAAGACATCGATCCGAATGCGCTGATGCTCAAGCTGGCCAACCCGGCACGCGATCAGAGCGCCGATTGGCCGCAGGCCACCCCTGAGAACTTCGCGCTGGTGATGTCCAAAATGGCCGAAGTGGCGCGCCCGCGAGACCGCGTTCTGCTGCTCATTTCGACCCACAGCAACCCCGGTCTGCTCAACATCAACGCGGGCGGCAAACACCTGCCGCCGCTCACCCCCCAAATCCTTAGCAATGCGCTGGCCCCGCTCAACGATGTGCCAACGCTGGTGGTGCTTTCCGCCTGCTACAGCGGCGCGCTCATCGAGCCCCTGAAAGCTCCGAACCGCGTGCTGCTCACTGCCACGGACGCCCGCCGCACCACTTTCAATTGCCAGTACAAAGGCGACCACACACCGTTTGCCGAAGCGCTGTTTGGCCAGGCGGGCGCAGAAAACCGTTCTGTGACCGACTGGATGGGCGAGGCGCAGAAATCCATCGCAGCGCAGGAAAGGCGCCGCAAGGTCCCCGCATCCCAGCCACGCATCTTTGTCGGTGACGAGGCCAAGGCCTGGGCGAATCAACCTCTCAAGAACTGGTTGCAAGCACCGAAAGCGCCATAAGCCGGGCGCCACAAGCCCGTCTCCCCCGAATGCAAAAAACCCTGAAGAAGCCGTGCCTCTTCAGGGTTTTTGCATTTCAGCGCCGGGGGCTCAGAAAGGCATCTTGGGCATGCCGCCCCCGCCCATACCCTTCATCCCGCCCATCTTCTTCATCATCTTCATCAGGCCGCCGCCCTTCATCTTCTTCATCATGCCCTGCATCTGCTCAAACTCCTTGAGCAAGCGGTTGACCTCTTGCACATGCACACCCGCCCCGTTGGCGATGCGCTTCTTGCGCGTAGCCTTGATGAGTTCGGGCTTGCGGCGCTCCAGCGGCGTCATGCTCTGGATGATGCCCTCCTTGCGTTTGATGTCCTTCTCGGCCTTGTCCATGTCCAGTGCGCCTGCCTTGGCAGTCAGCTGAGACGGCAGCTTGTCCATCAGGCTGGAGAGCCCCCCCATCTGCTTCATCTGCTGGATCTGCGACAGGAAGTCGTTCAGATCGAACCCGTCGCCACTCTTGACCTTGGCCGCCAGCTTTTGCGCGGCCTCCATGTCCACCCCGGCGGTGACCTGCTCCACCAGGGCCACGATGTCGCCCATGCCCAGAATGCGGCCCGCGTGGCGCTCGGCATCGAACACCTCCAGGCCGTCGAGCTTTTCAGACACCCCCGCAAACTTGATGGGCGCGCCCGTGATCTGGCGCACGGACAGCGCAGCACCGCCGCGCGAATCGCCGTCGAGCTTGGTGAGCACGATGCCGGTGAGCGGCAGCGCTTCCTTGAAGGCCTTGGCGGTGTTGATCGCGTCCTGGCCCTGCATGGCATCGACCACGAACAGGGTCTCGACAGGGTTCAGCGCGGCATGCAGGTCCTTGATTTCCTTCATCAAGGCTTCATCGATGGCCAGGCGACCCGCCGTATCGACCAGCAGTACGTCAAAGTAGTGCTTCTTGGCGTAATCCAGTGCGGCGTGGGCGATGTCGAGCGGCTTCTGGTCGGGCGTGCTGGGAAACCATTCGGCACCGGCCTGCTTGGTCACCGTCTTGAGCTGCTCGATAGCGGCCGGGCGGTACACGTCGCCCGACACGGTCAGCACCTTCTTCTTGCGCTTTTCGATCAGGTGCTTGGCCAGCTTGGCCGTGGTGGTGGTCTTACCCGCGCCCTGCAAACCAGCCATCAGGATCACGGCGGGCGGCTGGGCGGCCAGGTTGATGTCAGCCACGCCTTCGCCCATGGTGGCGGCCAGTTCACGATTGACGATGCTGACCAGCGTCTGACCGGGCTTGAGCGAGCCCAGCACTTCCTGGCCCAGGGCCTTCTCTTTGACACGGGCGATGAAATCGCGCACCACCGGCAGGGCCACATCGGCTTCGAGCAGGGCCATGCGCACCTCGCGCAGCATGTCCTGCACATTGGTTTCGGTGATGCGGGCCTGGCCACGCATCTCCTTGACGAGGCGCGTGAGTTTGTCGGTAAGGGCGGAGGCCATAGGGGAGATGTCCGGTGTTGCCTGCGCGCCAGGGTGCTGGCGGTGGGGCGAAAGGCTAAACTGCGATCCATGATTTTACCCAGTGCTTCCCCTGCCAGCTGGCTCCTGGCCCTGGCCGCTGCCGTGGCATACGCCGTTCCGGCTGCCGCATCCTCGCGGCTGGGCGCTACAGCGGCGCGCAATGCACTGCTGGTGGCCTGGTTGCTGCATGGCGCCGTGCTGGTATGGGGCCTGTGGGGCGATTCCCCCCGATTTGGTTTTGCACCCGCCTTGTCGATGACCGCCTGGCTGGTGCTGACGGTGTACGCGGTGGAACGGCAGCTGTTTCCGCAGATGCAGTCACGCTGGATACTGGCAGCGCTGGGGGCGGTTGCCATTGTGCTGGCGATGCTCTTTCCGGGCCAGCCGCTGCATGTGACGGCTTCCGCCTGGCTGCCGCTGCACCTGGCGCTGGGCATTGCCTGCTACGGCTTGTTTGCCGCCGCCGTGGTGCACGCCTGGCTGATGACACGCGCAGAGCAACGCATCCGGCAGGCCGAAGATCCCCACAGCGGCATCCCCCTGCTCACGCTGGAGCGCCTGACCTTCCGGTTTGTGACGGCGGGCTTCATCCTGCTGACTGCCACGCTGCTGGCGGGCTGGCTGTTTGGTGACACGCTGTACGGCAGGGCCTGGCGGTGGGACCACAAGGCCGTGTTCTCGCTGCTGTCCTGGATCACGTTTGCCACGTTGCTGGTGGGCCGAGCACGCTTCGGGTGGCGGGGACGCAATGCCGTGCGCGTGCTCTATGCCGGATCAGCGCTGCTGTTGCTGGCCTATGTGGGCTCCCGCTTTGTCATGGAAGTCGTCCTGGGCCGCAGCGCATGAAATACCTGGTCTTGCTGGTGGTTCTGGCTATCGCCATTGGTATCTGGCGCAGCCGACGCGCGCCGGATGCAAACGCTTCCAAGCCGCCTGCACCTCCGCTGGCCCTCCCGCAGAACATGCTGGCCTGTGCCCACTGCGGCGTTCACATTCCGCAGGCAGACGCACTGATGGTGGGCGAACAAGCCTACTGCTGCACAGAACACCGGCGCCTGGGCCCGGTCTGAAACCGACCATGCCTCCGCTGTCCGCAAGCACCTTTGCGTCCACCATGGATGCGCCATTTGTGCGCCTGTGGCGCGGGTTTCTGACGGGCCGTGTCATGGTCGCACTGGCCCTGCTGGTACTCCAAGGGGCCGGGCAGGCCATCAACCAAACCACCGAACCCGCCGTGCTGGCAGTGTGTGTGGCCTATCTTGTGGCCGCCGTCATGCTGCGCGTGCTCGGCAGGCACAGACCGCCATCACCCAAGACCGGCCCCCAATGGCTCCCCTCCATTGGTGTTGACCTTGCAGCGATTGTCGCCCTGCAACTGCTGAACGCGGGCACCATGAACTACACCCCCCTGTTTGGCTTGCCCATCCTGATGGCAGCCGTGCTGGGAACGCTGACCTTGGCCCTGGGCACCACAGCAGGCGTCACGCTGCTGCTGCTGGGCTGGGCCTGGTGGCTCGGCTCGGGCACTGCGGGCGACGACGCACCGCGCTACCTGCAAAGCGCGCTGACTGGCACAGGCTATTTCATCGTGAGCTATCTCGTGCACCAACTGGCAACACGCCTGGCGCGCGAGCAGGAACTGGCGCAGCAAAGCCAGGTTGCTGCCCGCGTGCAGACGCAGGTCAGCGCACTGGTCATCCAGAACCTGACCGACGGGGTGTTGGTCGTGGACGAAAGCGATGTTGTGCGCATTGCAAACCCCGCAGGGCTGCAGTTGCTCGGGGGCACCTCGCTGCCCGAGCTGCCATTCATCCTGGCATCCGCGGCCCCCTGGAATCCGCTCGTGATCCTGGCTCGGCGCACCTTCCGCCAGGAACAGCCCCAGACCGCCGACGTAGACCTCCTGCACCCGGGACAAAGCCCCACCGGGCTGCATGTACGCACGTGGTTGACTTCGACGCGCGAGGCAGCGCGGCAGACGCAGACCGAGCGCCTGTGCGTGATGTTCCTGCACGACCTGCGCGAGATGGAAGCCCGCCTGCGCACGGAAAAGCTGGCGGCCATGGGCCGCATGTCCGCCGCCGTGGCCCATGAGATCCGCAACCCGCTGGCAGCCATCGTGCAGGCCAATGCCTTGCTCGAAGAAGACCTGCACGACCCGGCACACAAGCGCCTGGCCCACATGGTGCAGCAGAACGCCGACCGCCTCGCACGCATTGCCGAGGAGGTACTGGACATCGCCCGCGTGCAGCACCAGATCAGCCATGCGCCCGCGTCCACCTTGCCCCTGGACGAAACGGTGTCGCAAATATGGAATGACTGGCAGGCCCAGGACCCCGTGCAGCGCCGGGCAGTAGTGATGCTGGAAGCGGGCAATCCGCAGGTGGAATTCGACACCGAACACCTGCGCCGCGTGCTCGTGAACCTGCTCGACAATGCCCTGCGCTATGTGGGACAGGAGCCTGACTCCCTCACGGTGACCACCCGCACCTTGCCCTCCGGCCAGACCAGCCTGCAAGTCTGGAGCGACGGTGCGCCCATGGACAAGTCCGTGGAGCGTCACCTGTTCGAACCGTTTTTTTCCTCCGAAAGCCGCTCCAGCGGCCTGGGCCTCTATATTTGCCGCGAGTTGTGCCAGCGCCATGGAGCGTCCATCAGCTACCAGCGGCTGACCCGCACCACCCTGCGGGGCGAGGTGGGCGGCAACGCCTTTACCGTCGGCTTTCGCCGCACCACACGCCCTGCCGATGCTGCCACGCTGTTTGACACCATCGTGGTCTGAAACGCCCTGCCATGAACGCACCTACCGCATCCATCCTCGTCGTGGACGACGAACCCGACCTGCGCACCTTGTACGAACTGACCTTGCTGCGCGAAGGCTACCGGGTGGAGACCGCATCCAGCGTCCAGGAGGCGCGCGAACAGCTCAAGGCCCACCGCTTTGACGCCGTCATCACCGACATGCGCCTGCCCGACGGTTTCGGCATGGAACTGCTGCAGGATCTGCGCGACCAGCAGCGCCGGGAGCGCTGCGTGGTCATGACAGCGTATGGCTCTGCCGAGAACGCCGTGGAAGCCCTGCGCTCTGGTGCCTTCGACTATCTGACCAAACCCGTGGATCTCAAGCAGTTCCGCTCGGTCGTCGCATCGGCCGTGCAAGGCACCGGGGGTGTCCCCGCGCCCCGGGCCGCACGCACCGGCGGCGTACAGGGTCGGCAGGGGGCGTTCAGCGCAGACCCCTTGGCGGCAGGCACCGCACTGGACCGGCTGGTGGGCACCTCAGAGGCCATTCGCAACGTCAAGCAGCGCGTGGCCAAGGTGGCACGGGGCATGGCGCCCGTGCTGATTCATGGAGAATCCGGCACGGGCAAGGAACTGGTTGCGCAAGCGTTGCATGCCAGCAGCCAGCGTGCCGATGGTCCCCTGGTGGCCGTGAACTGCGGCGCCATCCCCGAGAACCTGCTGGAGGCAGAATTTTTTGGTGCCCGGAAAGGCTCTTACACCGGTGCCACCCAGGATCGGGACGGCTACTTTCAGGCAGCCCGTGGCGGCACGCTGTTTCTCGACGAAATCGGTGACCTTCCCTTGGCCATGCAGTCCAAATTGCTGCGCGCCATCCAGGAGCGCAGCGTACGGCCTCTTGGCTCCACCCAGGAGGAGACGGTGGATGTGCGCATCGTGAGCGCCACACACCGCGACCTGGCCGCCGACGTGCAATCGGGCCGCTTCCGCCAGGATCTCTATTACCGGCTCAACGTGATCGAAATCGTGATACCCCCGTTGCGCGAGCGGCGTGAAGATCTGCCTGTGCTGTGTGCCGCACTTCTGGCGCGCATCGCCCAGGAATCCGGCATGCCAGTGCCTTCTCTGACAGAGCATGCGCTCCAAGCCATTGCCGCACACCCCCTGACCGGCAACGTCCGCGAACTGGAAAACCTGTTGCACCGGGCCGTGGCACTCAGCGACGGGGACGAACTGCATGTGGACTGGCCCTCTGGCACCCCCACCCCATTGG
>NZ_JAMXAX010000163.1 GCF_023913775.1 Acidovorax facilis | reverse complement strand
CAACGCTGAGCCAGCGCGCAAACAACGCGATCGTCGCCACGCAAACTGCATCCACCTTCTTCATCATGCCCGCGATATTCGCGGGACATGTGGCTCAACTCAAGATGCCTCGGCTGGACGCTTACGTTCAGAGTGCCGATCACGCAGTGCAAAATCTCAAAAAAACTGCACTATTTGCGTCCTGATGTGTACATAGGCGTGCATAAGCAAGAGGACACCCGAACAAAGACCGCTCGGTATCGATAGCGCCGTCCAAAATCTCATAATTACTGGACTACTTGCACGGCGCGATAGCGGCTATGAATACCCGGATCCAGGTTTTCAAGCCATGCCTATTGACTAGATCAACCCAGCCTCTGCCATGCTTAGCGCCTGCGTGCCGCCCACGATCACGTGGTCCAGCACCCGCACATCGACAAGCGCTAGCGCGTGTTTCAACGCGCAGGTCAAGGCTTCATCTGCACGGCTGGGCTGCACGCTCCCGCTCGGGTGGTTGTGCGTCAGCACCACTGCCGCAGCGTGGTGGCGTATGGCGGCAGACACTATCTCGCGGGGGTACACACTCGTCTGTGTGAGCGTTCCAGTGAAATGCCGCTCAAACGCAATCCCTTGGTTCTGGGCGTTGAGATACAGGACTGCGAAGTGCTCGCAAGGCTCGGCAGCGAGGTGCAAACGGCAATACCGCTTTACGGCGTCGGGGTCTTGGAAAACGTCACCTGGCCCGCTCAGATATCGACCCAAGATGCTGAGCGCACGATCAATGACGGCACGCTCGCGAGCTCTCAGCCCGATGCGAAAGCTGTTCGACCCTTCGCTGAGTCCGTATGCAGGCATAGCCTCCCCGACGCCTGCGCGGCGACGGAGAACAGGGCGCTTGGTTGGCTTGGCAATTGATGTGGTCGACATGCTCAAGCCCTCCTTTGCGCGGCGTCAAGGCGCCGCAGCGCTGCCAGGGCCTGCACTGCTTTGCGCGTAGCGCCTGCCACGTTCGCCTTGTCGGGCTCGCGCAGGTAATGCAGAGCCATCGCCAGCGCGTTGTGGGCGTCGGCGTAGTGCTGAATGGGGTCGGGGGTGCCTGTTGCGGGCAGAGAAGGCGCAGCGCAGCGGCTGGCCAGGTGGATCACCATGGACATGGTTTCATGCTCCTGATCGAGACTTGAAACCACCCACCGCGTTTTCAAGCGCAGAGGGTGGACGGGATGTTGAAAACACGCGATCAGACGTGCGCCGGGTGTTGCCACTCCAGCCATCCCGCCCGTAATCATGAGACGCGGATCAACACCGCATCTGCAAAATCCAGACGTGACAAAACCTCACTGACGGGGAGGTTGCGCCGCTGATCGAAATGGTGTTTTCAAGCACCAGCCCCTTTCGGGGTTGGCCGGATTATTGCACGCAAACGCACCGATGACCACATACGAATCACGCGAGATCAAAGGATGGCGCACAAGGCGAGACGAGGAGGGGGAACGCTTGGCGAGCGATTACTGGGGAGCACCTTCGCGCACTCGTTACCACGCTGGAACCATCACTGCGGATGGCGAACGCCTGCTGGGTCACATCCCATGGTTCTATCGCGTCCACGGACCAGAAAGGGAAGTAGCGAAGGCGCACTGGGCAGCCCATCGGGCAGAGCGGACGCGGCAGGACAAGGCAGAGGAGACCGATGACCAGAGTGAGCAACGGCGGGAGCGGCAACGCCGATGGCGCGCGCAGCTCACACCAGCGCAGATCGAGCGCTACAAGGCCTCAGCGCTTGCCCGCCTAGCCAAGCAAACGCCAGAGTGGCGCGTCGCCGAGCTGGAGAAGCGCAGGCAGCGGAAAAACGCAAATCGTGAGCGATACAACGAGACGGACAGGGTATCGGCCAAACGCAGGAGCGGCGCAAGGAATGAGCGCAAGCGTGCAGCCTATGCCGCGAACCCTGAGCCTTTCAGAGCCAGGGAACGTGCACGCCGGACAGCAACCCCTGAACACGTCCGAGCATTGGCGCGCGCCGCCTATGCGCGCAGAAAGACGGCATCTAAGGAAGTCGGGTGCACATCGGAAACAGCCCATTACCCCAGTTAGGTCATGGCCAGCATCGCATCAAGGTGCGCCCGAACAATCTTGTCCGCAGCGATTTGAGTACCCATCACCTGTTTTACGTGCAGGGCCAAGCTCTCGGGCCCGGTGTCGAGTTGATCACTACCAAGCCGGACCAGAATCTGGGCAATCGATGAAGCGTAATCCGAAAGGAACTTTGCCTCCTCGATAGGCAAGAATGGCGCCGCCATCCGAGCCGCCGCAGAGAACTCTCCGCACCTCTCGGCAAGTTTGCCACTTCGTTGAGCCACATCGAGCCTATCTAGGGTTGGCGCAAGTTGAATCAATGACAGCAATTGCATTGCCTGAGGATCCAAAGCCCGATGCAGAACATCCAGTGCGGCAAACTTTTTTTCAGCGATCTTTACAGCCATCGCCTTCCGAACCTCCTGCGATGCCTTCGCCCGCTCAGCCTCCGCGATCAAGCTGATTTTGTACGCCTCCAGATCACGCTGATGCTGTGCTTTAAGCGCCTCTAAATCTTTAGTCAGCCAGTGCGATAGCTGCGCCTTGCCGAGATAGCCAGCTATCAAAACGAGAGCGCCACCGCCCGCACTGCCAGCGACAACGGACAAAATCCATTCCCATCCCAGTTCCATAAGTCACCTCCATGGTCCAGCTTATCGCACGGCCCGCCCGCGACTAAATGCTAGCGTCACGGCGCAGGCGGCCAAGGTGGTTCGCCCAATCGCACATCATCGTGCGGCGTTCCTTGAGATACAGCGCATGGTTATAGGCCGCGCTCACTTCGTTGCGCTCCTGATGGGCCAGCTGCAGCTCAATGGCGTGGTGCGCATAGCCCTGTTCATGCAGGATGGTTGACGCCATGCCCCGGAAGCCGTGGCCCGTCATGCGGCCCTTGTAGCCCATGCGCTCCAAGGCTTTCAGGATGGTGTTGTTGCTCATGGGCTTGGCGTGGTCACGCTCCCCAGGGAACAGCAGCTCGCGCCCGCCTGAGAGGGTGTGCAACACCTTCAACACCTCGACGGCCTGCGGCGACAAGGGAACGATGTGGGGCGTTTTCATCTTCATGCGCTCGGGGGGTATGCGCCACTCTGCGGCCTGCAGGTCGAACTCTGCCCAGCGCGCCGCGATCAGCTCGGTGGTGCGCACAAATGTGAGGGCCATCAACTGCATGGCCAGGCGAGTGTAGGGCCCGCCCTGGTACGCCTCGATCTTGCGCAGCAGCTCGGGCAGCTCCTTTTCACCCAGGCGGGCGTAGTTCTCTTTCCTGCGGCTCTTGAGGGTGTCGCTGGGTTTCACATCAGTGGCCGGGTTCCGCTCGATCAGATCGTGCGCCACCGCGTACCGCATCACCTGGCCCGCCATCTGCAGAATTCGATGCGCCAGGTCGATGGCACCCCGGTCTTGCACGGCTTTCGCCATGCGGGTCAGGTCTTTGGCGGTAAGGCTGGCAATGGGCCGAGCACCCAGCACGGGGAAGGCGTCAGCTTCCAGCCGCTTGATTGCGTAGGCGGCGTGGCGCTCGCTTTTCCCGTCCTTCCAGTGCTCCCACCACAGCCGGGCCACGGCCTCAAAGGTGTTGGCCTGGTGGACCGCGCTGGCCATCTTGGCATCGCGTTTGAGCTGTCCAGGATCATCACCGGCTGCCAACACCCTGCGGGCTTCATCCCGCGCTTCACGGGCCTGCGCCAGCGTGACTTCGGGGTACACACCCAGCGCTAGGCGCTTTTCCTTGCCGCCGTAGCGGTACTTCCAGCGCCAATATTTGCCCCCGGCGGCGGTCACCTCCAGGTAGAGGGCTTTTTCATCGGCCAGGCGGACGCTGGGGCGTCCTTCGGGGCAAGTGGCCTTCTTGCACGCTGTGTCGGTCAGGGGCATTTTGGGGGCACATTTTTGGGGGCATCGGAAAAGCCCGATTTATGCCCCCAATTGTGCCCCCTGCGAATCGCGGATACATCCGCACGGTAGCGGACGCAAATGGACAAAAAAAACCCCGCTGTCCTATGGGGAGCGGGGTTTTAGTGGACGGTAGCGCTCTGTAGTGGAGCTAATCCTGGCGGAGAGGGTGGGACAAATGTGCCCAACCTCAAAAACCTTTGTAAATCAACCACTTAGGCGGCAGCGGTGTCTAAAATTTTGCTACCAGCAGTGCTACCAGTAGCCGCGAGTAGCGCTTATACCACGGTTTTTAAGCCGTTTTGGGGGGTGTTTCGGCTGCACCGTTCGAAGGAGTGACAGGGATTCGAAACGTTTCAATGTCAATGCCCTTAGCGGTGGCTTCAACCACCCATGCGGGCTTACGTCCGCGACCTCCGCTCCATGTTTCACCCGTCTTGGGATTGCGGTATTTGGCTTCTGCCGTGGGCTTTGCTGCTTCACCCTCTTTGGCTTTGTTGGCTGTGCGTGGCTTGCGCTTGGGCTTTGTCTGCTCGAACAAGTCAGCGGCGGTAAAGCCGTAGTCAGCAATTTGTTTTTTGAGCTCTGCGCGCTTTGCGTCGCGATTTGCGGCACGCAATGCGGACAATTGCGCTTCAATGTCTTGTAGCGCTGCAATGCGCTTAGCGTGTTCCGCCTCCAATTTCTCCAATTGTGCCGTGCTAGTGTCCGCCATTGTTAGCCTCCTAAGTGAAGCCAACAATTTAACACAAAATTGCAATTAGGAAAAGTCTAATTCTAGGTCTGGAATTAGGTCGGAGTAGTCATCTACAACTTGCTGGGCAGGCTTCGGCGCTGGGTGCATGTAGCTGTAAGTCGTGGCGCGGTACTCTGCAATTGCAAAGGTGCAATGACTGTGAATTTTTGCGCACAGTCTTTCTTTTTCTTCTGAGGTGAAGCTTGATTTAATTAGCTTTGCGAGCGTTTTAGCGTACCTGACTTTAATTTGTTCAACATCGGCTTTTATTGTCTCGTCGCACATGCGCAAGACCATGCGCTGAGTTGTGCCGGGGCGTGCTGCTTCGTTGCGCGCGGCGCGAAGTATGAAAGCCAATCCGGCGCGGGGGTTGCTCGGACTGGTGGCTATCATGTGCTGCGGTTGTGGGTAAGAAATTAGAAGGCGCTGAGGGTCTACTTTTGCGATACCCTCGGGCTTTTTCCACTCGGAAGGGCAAGGAATTCCGAGCTTTTGCGCGAGTTGCCCAACATTCCATCTGTCACGGCCTTGAATTGCTTTGGCTGCTCTAATCCAATCATTCGCGGCTTGCGTGTCGCCTTTTGCGCTTGCGTCTAGCAATTGGAAAAGGTTTTTATTTTTGCTGTCCTCCTTGTCGTCGGTATCGCCCGTTTTTGTGTCATAGGCGGCCATCTCTTTTGCGACATAGAGCGGGTCAAATTTTCCTTCTGGCTTTATATTGATTCCATGGTTGTTGCAATCTAAGCCGACTTTTTTTAGTGCTTTTTTCCAGTATTTGAGGGCAATTTCTTGAAATTTCGCCAAATCGGTGCCGGGGGCATATGTAAAGAGGTCGTGAATGTGTGGGTGGATTCCGTGGTTACCTACCGGTGATTCAAGGGTACGCAAGCGGCCCAGGTAGCCAATTTTTTTGAATGCGCGGTCCATGGAAATAGAGAACAAGCCCAAAGCGGAATAAAAATTTTTGACGTATGCAGACCAATCGCAATCGCGGCGATGACGGGCAGTGAGCGTCAGTAGACCTAAGCATAGATTCCCGGATTTGGCAGCAGGCAATAGTTCTAGCTCAATCCATCCACGCATATGCGCGGCTTTGTAGCTTGTGCAATGTGGGCACAAATGGGCATTGCCGCACTGTGCTGTATCGTGCATACGGGATAGGGTATAAACGTTGGTCTGCCATTTGCCGTTAATTTTTTCTTTAATGGCCTTTTTTTCTACCACGATAAAAGCAGTGCCCGGGTTTTGTGTGTGGTGCGCTTTCGCGCGTTGGCAGAGCTTTAAACCGTCGCCAAGAATGTTTTTTCCGGTTTCGAGAAAATTTTTTGTTAGAAGCTTTGAGGCTTCGTGTTGTCTAATTGCAGTAATGTTAAATTTCATGGGTTGGTTCCTTTGCAGTTACAAAACCGAAAGAAACTTTTTTACTTACCCCTTTAACACACTTGACAATTAAGTTTTAAAAACTAAAATATTAGGTGAAGGAGATTGATGAGTAGTTGGTTTACTTGTCAGTCTTGGGCAAATCGAGTTGGCGCTTGATTTGCTCCGATTAAATTATCAAATTTGGATAGAAAAGTCAAGAAGACCGGGTGTGCCTTTAAAGCGCATCCGGTTTTTTTCTTTTTTGACTTTCGGAACCTTCAATTCTTGGCTCGTAATGTGATATCAAAAGTAAATGAAGTTACGGAAAAAAAAATCCCCGGAAACCCGCATGAAATCTAGCTTTTTTCTCAAATGTGTATGGCTAATACAATTATTACCTAGGCGCTGCGCCCCCCAGCCCTTCCGGGCAGGGGCCCCCCGCTAAGTTTTACTCTTTTTAAATATGGGGTGCGAACCAGCTAGCCGAACCAGCTAGCCCCAGTCCCCACGGCGTTCGGGATGGGGGAGCAGAATTTACAAATGAGAAAAGCGGCTCTTATCTTTGGCCAATCCTCTCCAAATTCCGGTTGATAAATTTTTAGGGGCGGAAAGGGCCGGACAACAAAAAAACCCCAGATGCAAAATCTGGGGCTTATCTTTGTGGAGCCTGTTTTACTTGGCCCGTAGATATAGGTTCTTCATCGTTTGGCCCGGCGCAGTGCGTTCTTCCGTAACGAAAAGGTCTGTTCTGGCCTTCACCAAGTCAGACAACTTCTTGTAGCCATACAGGCGGGAATCGAAGTCGGATTGCAGCTTGCTCAAATATCCACCGAATGTTCCCAAGTGTGCCCATCCGTTTTCATCGGATGACTGTTCCAAAGCGTCCAGCACGAATTTTTTGGGGAATTCTGGCTTTGAATTGACTACCGGGGTGGGCGTTACAGGTGCAACGGTCTTTGCTAATACAGTTTCAACCTTGGGTGATGCTGTAACCGGCTCCGGAACGCTTGGCCGCAAAACTTCGGTAAAAATGAACTTGTGGCAGGCATTACGAAAGGCGTCTGGGGTCTTCTGCTCTCCAAAGCCTAAGACCGTCAATCCTTCTTCCCGTAGGCGGGTTGCAAGGCCGGTAAAGTCGCTGTCGCTTGTTACCAGACAGAAGCCGTCAAATTTGCGGGTATAGAGCAAATCCATCGCATCAATAATGAGTGTGCTATCGGTGGCGTTCTTGCCTGTGGTATATGCAAATTGCTGCACGGGCTTGATGGCGTATTTTTGGAGAACCTTCTTCCAAGATGAACTGCCTTGGGAAGTGAAATCACCATAAATGCGTTTTACGGTTGCTTCTCCGAACCGTGCCACTTCTGCCAGGATGCCTTCAATGACGGATGCCTGTGCATTGTCAGCATCAATCAGCACCGCCAAACGAGCGGTCGGTTCCTCTGATTCAATTTTCGCTATGAGCCGGGGTGCAACCATTGTCTAAAATTCCTCTCTGCAATAGGAAATAAATTGTCGCATATGATGATTGTGTAGTCAATCATGGTTAAGGGTGAAATGTTTTTAAATTTACTTGAATACGATTTCTCTTGGATGGCGTAGTGATTTTAATATTCCATGCCTCCCAATTGCGAGGTTCGGGTGAAGTTTTGCTCAAATTTATTTCTTGTAGGGTCACAACCCACCGTCCAATCTTGATAAGGCTCGGACAATTGCCGCGCTTGTTCTTCGGCTAATTCGCGTTCGCGTTCGCGTTCGCGTTCGCGTTCCAATTTCGCGGCATTTGCAATTTTTGCTTGTGCTTCGTATTCCGAGATTTTGGCGTTGTGGTCAATGGCTGCGTTGTACTGCTCAATAAGCGCCAATGAATTTTTGTCGCCAAGAATTTGGTTATACAAATTTCTATTGTGTGCAATGTTGGATAAAGCTTTTGTAGCTTGCGATAGCTCAAAGTCATAACGCTCAATTTTTGCGGTGCTTAACCCGATTTTTGCAAAAAGTCTCTGAGTTCTTGTCGGTTCACTGGCTAAAAGGTCACCATGTTTTTTATACCAGTCCTTGTATAGTCGCTCATTTTTATCGCGTTTTTTAATTGTGTCTTGATGCTTTTGGTAAGCCTTTTCGCATTCAACGGGGATTTTTTTGCGTCTAAATGGGCTTTTTGGCTCGGCATGTGGGGTAGGCTCAACCCTTTTTAAATCGACGCTCTTAGGGGCATCTGGCGCGGGTGTGATTTCAGGGGTTTTCAAATTTAAAGCGTTAGAAAGCTCTGCTTTCAACAGCTCAGCTTTTTTTTCATGCGTGGCTAGATTGGCGCGATGTATTTTTACCTGAGTGTTTTGTGCTGTGATAGCGGCTCGGTATTCTTTGCCTGCATTGATTGAAATGTGCTTGGTAGGTATATGATTTTTGTCAATGTCGGAAAATTTCCCGGCGTAGACATAGAAATCTGAATCTAATTTTTCGGCGTGGGTGTTGACAATTTTGCAAATTGCTTCCCGAAGCTTTGAAACTTCGCCAGTCTTCATATCATCAAGAATTCGGGTTTTTTTGCCAAATTGTCCTAATTCGTCCACCGTGCGGGTGGTAAACATCATGTGAACATGGTTGTTTCTATGATGCTTGTTTGGGGCGTGAATTGAACCAGATACGGCTACGCCGTATGTATCGCGCAAATGTTGCGCGATGTCGCGGACGCATTCGCGCCGCTCGTTGTCCGTCCATTGGTCAGGCAATGGGAGCATCAATTCACGGGCCACCGTAGAATTTTTTCGAGTCTCTGCTAATTCGGCTTTGTTCCAAAGCTCCGAAATATCATCAGCACCAATTAGGATAGTTTCAACGTGCCCCTTTTTTTTGGTGTAGTCGTGAATTAGCCCCGTAGTTTGGTCTATGAGCTTTACACACGCACGATATGCGGCAGCGGCTACGGCGCTACGCCCAGCGCTGCGCGATATGGTTTGTAGAGACGGAGTAAACCACACGGCAAGAGATTTAGACATGGGCTAAATCTCCAAGGTTGCGAAGCAATGGCCCCGCAGGGCGAACGCAAATCTCCCCCTTGTGGGGAGTTTGCATAAGTGAGCCCTTGCAGGGGGCTAATAGATGATGACTATTTAATTTATCCGCTAACATATATCTTCGCTGCTAATTTCAGAATAGCAGAAAAAATCACGATATGCGAATTTAATTAGAATTTGAATTAATTTTATGCTACCCTAATTTTATTAGGGGCAATTAAAATGAAGGCAGACGATATAAAAAACAGGATAGAAAAGCTAAAAGTTGAGAAAAATCAGCTAGACAAACGTCAACGGAATCTTGAAGCACTCATGAACAAGAAGAAAAAGAATGAGGATACCAGAAGAAAAATTATCCTAGGCGCACTCATTCTAAAAGAATTAGAAAAAAATAAAGGCCTACAAAATTACGTTGTAGGCCTTTTGAACACGCTCGGAGAGCGCGATAAAGTGCTATTTAAAGAGCTTACATCGGGTCAACAAGCTCCGAAAAATCCGTAACCAAACCCTCCCACGGGGCTTTTTTTGTTTCTATCAGGTCGCGGAATTTTTCCAAGGTCGGAAAAATTGCGGCGGCGAGTGCGTCAATGTTAATTTTATTTGTGTATATCGAGACATTCACATTCTCTATTTCATGCCCTATGAATTGACAGCGATTTTCTAAACTAACCCCACTTTTCATCAATTCGTTATTCACGAATTTTCTTAGGCTGTGAAAAACTAGCTTCTCTCGCTCAATTTTTGCACTTTCTAAATTTCGGGCGAATTTCTTACCTACTGCGTTGCCGGTGCCCTTGCCTTCTTTTTCCACATATTTGAAAATTTTGTCCGTCTTTTTCTCTAAAAAATCGGACACCTTCTCAATTAGGCAAGGGTGCAATGGAATCTCACGAATTCCGGCCTGTGTTTTGCTATCACGGATAACAAGATAACTTACCCCGGCTGAGCTTTTTTTGAAATTATCCTTTTTGAGACTTGTAATTTCACCAATCCGACAACCCGTAAATAACCCGAAGAGAACAGCGGTTGTATAGTCCGGGTCTTTTGCTTCTTGTTCTTTAAAGAATTCACTTTTGAAAAACTGCTCTATTTCTTCTTTTTCAAAAATCGCATAGCCTCCGCTAAGACGTTGTTTTTTTGTCAGTAGTGCGCGGTTTTCGGCTGGGTTGCCGTTGCGTGTATAGCTTTGTTTGATAGCGAAATTAAAAATGGCTCTAATAATTGAAATTTTATTGTCAATTGTGCGGATGCTGTTGCCTTTTTTGACTCCATTTTCTTTTTTCGCTAGAAATTCTTGATACCGCGTTATGTCGCTAGCGGTGATGCGAGTAATTGGGGGATTTTTTAGAAATTTGGCTAATTCGTCGATGCAATTTTTATACGCAATTGCCGTAGCCTGCTTCACCTGTTTAAGCGACAAGAATTTTTCTAGCAATTCGGCCAATTTGAGGGCCGTAGGGTCGTCTGCTGGTGCTTGTGCAGCAATTGGCGCGGGTGCTTGGGGCTGGGCCTGCTGTACCGCCTGCATGGCTTGTAGGGCTTGCATTAGCCGGGCGTGGTCTTCGTCGCCATCAGCTTTCAGGATGCCTCGGGAGAGGTCTAATTCGTAGGTGCTCAGGTTGCTGAGGTCGGGCTTTTTGTGCATCGTCAAGCCATTCAATAGGGCGATGGCTCTGATGATAGCTACCCGTTGGTAGCTCGTGCGCAAGGAGCGCTTGACCTGCTTGCCACCTATGCGGGTGTGTAGGTAGTAGCTGGAACCAAGAAGGTAGATGGGTAGAGGCAAAGACATGGATTGCTACCAGTTTTGCTACCACCCAAAACAAGAAAACCCTTGTAACTCATTGAATTACAAGGGTTTTTTGCGTTTGGCGGAGAGGGTGGGATTCGAACCCACGGTAGTGTTGCCACTACGCCTGATTTCGAGTCAGGTACATTCGACCACTCTGCCACCTCTCCTGTCTGTCGAAGCCTGCGATTATAGCCAGATTTTCAGGGACACCAGCGCCTCTCTCTATCTTCCACGCCAAATGCGGTCGCTTGCCGTGGGGCCAGCGCGCGCCGTCTGGTGGGGCTCAGAACCTCACCCAGAGCAGCGGGGTGGGTAGTGTGGCGGGTAGGAGAGGCAACCGGATGAAGGGGCGGCGGCGCGTCCGCGCCAGTCCACACATAGCCGACAGAGAAGACAGGCCCAAGCTGTTGAGTACCGGGCGATGGGTAAGCCTATGGGTCAAGCCATAACTTGGCCTATACACACCCATCCACATAACGGCCCCAGTTTATCCACAAAGTTATGCACGGGACACTACCGGTAGTGTCTTGCAACCGCCAAAGACCCCATATATAGTGTGCGTGCTGGGTTTCCATCCAGCTAAGAGAAAGACCTGCCGAGAGTACCAGTCCCGGCAGGCCAGCAGACTACCGATACCGGCGAAATCTGCTCCCGAACTCACGTCCCAGGAAACGTTGAGCATAGCTGAATCACCTTGATGACGCTTTAGAGGGTTCTACGTACCGGGGGAACTTGCTGTACAGAAAGGAAATTTATGACAGCAGGAAAGAAGCCCGGTACGAGTACCGGCAACAGTGGCGGCATCTTCCAAGAAGTGGGGCCCCGTGGTGGGCTGCGTGACAACTTTGAATCGCCCCGGTTTCTGCGGAGGCTGTTTGGTTTAAGTCAGCCCACTTCCGCAGTGGCCTGACTGGCGAGTTGCCGGTAGTAGTTTGCCTCAGCCTCAGCAGGTGGGATGTACCCGATGGGTTCG
>NZ_JAMXAX010000162.1 GCF_023913775.1 Acidovorax facilis | reverse complement strand
ACTGCGAGCGGCCACACCTATCGCTGAAAATGCAAACGCCCGATGCGGTGCATCGGGCGTCGTTGGCCGGATAGTCCGGCTGGAGTTTTAAACCGTCCTGGGTGTCAACGCTATTCAGGACGGGTCAAAGGGCAGATGGGCGAAAAGGTCTGCGAGCTTAGCCGGTTCCAGCCGGCAGCCGCCCCCCTAAAATCGCGTCTTTCGCCTTCCAACCGCCATGACAGAACACGCCCGCCCCGTCCGCTCACAATACGAAGACTTCATGCGCCACGTGTTCACCCATGGCGTGGACAAGTCGGACCGCACGGGCACCGGCACCAAGAGCGTGTTCGGCCACCAGATGCGGTTTGATTTGAAAGAAGGCTTCCCGCTGGTCACCACGAAGAAGGTGCACCTCAAATCCATCATCCAGGAGTTGCTGTGGTTCCTCACGGGGTCGAGCAACAACAACTGGCTCAAGGAGCGCGGCGTGACCATCTGGGACGAATGGGCGCGAGAGGACGGCGACCTGGGCCCGGTGTACGGCGTGCAATGGCGCAGCTGGCCCACGCCGGACGGCGGCCACATCGACCAGATCAGCGATGTGATCAATACGCTCAAAACGAATCCCGACTCGCGCCGCATCATCGTGAGCGCCTGGAACGTGGCCGAGCTGCACAAGATGGCGCTCATGCCCTGCCATGCGTTCTTCCAGTTCTACGTGGCCCCGGCACAAGAACCCGGCGGGCGCGGCACGCTCAGCTGCCAGCTGTACCAGCGCAGCGCAGACATCTTCCTCGGAGTGCCCTTCAACATCGCCAGCTATGCACTGCTGACCCACATGGTGGCCCAGCAGTGCGATCTGGACGTGGGCGACTTCATCTGGACGGGCGGCGACTGCCACATCTACAGCAACCACCACGAGCAGGTGCAGACCCAGCTGGCGCGCACGCCCTACCCCTACCCGGTCTTGAACATCAAACGCAAGCCCGACAGCATCTTTGACTACGAGTACGAAGACTTTGAAGTGCTGGACTACCAGTGCCACCCCGCCATCAAGGCTCCTGTGGCCGTTTGATCAGCCGACATCCCTCTTTGGTACCCCCTACCTCTTGAGTCCCAAGGGCAGAGTCAACAGCGCCTTGCCTGCTTCCACCCAACACCACGAGCTTTTATCCATGTCTTCCGGCGGATTTCACGTACACGGCCCCCACGACCACGCAGTGGAGCATGCCACCCACGGCGACCACGCTGCAGCGCACGGCACCGACAGCAACTCGTCGATGAACAAGATCGCCATGTTCACCGCCATCGTGGCCACGGTGGGTGCCATTTTTGCCTACATGGGCGGCGCCACGCAAGCCAATGCCGGCCTGCTCAAGAACGACGCAGCCATCAAGAAGACCGAAGCGTCCAACCAGTGGAATTACTTCCAGTCCAAGAGCACCAAGCAGTCCCTGGCCGAGCTGGCCCGCGACCTGGCGCCCGACGACCGCAAGGCAGGCTACCAGACCAAGGTGGAGCGCTACGAGGCCGAGAAAAACGAGATCAAGGTGGTGGCCGAGAAGCTCGAAGCCGACGCCCATGAGTTCGACCGCAAGAGCGAGGCCCAGATGCACCAGCACCACCGCTGGGCACAGGCCACCACGGCGCTGCAGGTGGCGATCGCCCTGGCCGCCATTGCGTTGCTGACCAAGAAAAAATGGCTGGAGTACGGCATGTACGGCGTGGCTGCCGTGGGCCTGGGCGTGGGCGCCCTCGCCGCCTTGCATATCTGAAACAAGGAGGCCCCACCATGCCCCTGCACCTCATCTACGCCCGCGCCGCCAACGGCGTCATTGGCAAGGACAACACCATCCCATGGCACATCCCGGAGGACATGGCGCACTTCAAGCAACTCACGCAGGGCTGCGCCGTCATCATGGGCCGCAAGACCTGGGACTCATTGCCCCCGCGTTTTCGCCCCCTGCCCGGCCGCACCAACATCGTGGTCACGCGCCAGGGCGACTGGCAGGCCGAGGGCGCCGTGCGCGCCACCAGCCTGCAGGATGCGCTGCAGCAGGCACCTGCCGATCAGACGGTGTGGGTGATAGGCGGCGCGCAGATCTACGCCGAGGCCCTGCCCCTGGCCGACCGCCTGGAAGTGACCGAGATCGACCAGGATTTCGACGGGGATGCCTACGCGCCCACGCTGGGTGCGCCGTGGACAGAATCCGCACGCAGCCGCCACGTCAGCACCAAGGGGCTGCCCTTCAGCTTTGTGACCTACGTGCGCGCAGGTTGACACGGCTCCGGAACGCAAAGCTCATCAATTGATAGCACTTAGCGCTTACCCATCAAGCGCTGGAGGCAAAAAACATGCAAATCGCCACCTGCAATGCCAATTGCAATATCAACTCGTATCAGGACATAGCAGGAAATCAGTAGATAACCTGTTGTCACAACTTGATTTTTTTCCACTCCGTACCACCTCGTCTCGGAGCATGTCGGGGTAGATTTGTAGCCACGCTTGTAGCTAGAATCTGTAGCCACATGCGTAGCTAGAAATTGACCTACACACACGCCGATATCCGCTGCCCGCCTGACCTCATTCAGTCCCTTGCCCCCTGCTCTGCGATCCATTGTCGGATGTCTTCGACACGCCACGCCGTGATCCGCTCAGACAATTTCACGGGGGCAGGGAAAGTGCCCGCGCTGACTCGACGCCACAGCGTGGCTCTCGAGAATGGGATGAACACCAAGACCTGCGCCTGACGGACAAATCCCGTTTGAGGCAGTGTAGGCATAGCGCGGGAAAAATCGTCAGCGGGACGGTCGGCCAGGGTCTGGGGGGACTGAAGAGAAGAAAGCATGCCCGATGTTGCCTGAAGGCCTTGGGTGCAGATGTGTCTGGCTTAGCTACGCCTCATAAATTCATTTCCGCTGCCATGAACTCGCTCAGCCGTATCAAGAATTTCCTCGCGAGCTGAAACGACGATGTTTTCCCGAGCAGCGGTTTCGATCCATTCGGCGCTCCCTCACAGGTCGGGCAAGCATTGCGCCGACTTATCTGCGAGGGTCGGCTGGTGCGCCTGGGGCTGAAGTGGGCAAGTCGTGAGCAGTGGTCGCAGCGGCACTTGTCCCCGTATTTCCCCCTCAAGCGGCCCTCATCGCCCCCATCCTGCGCAGATTCAGCGCCATGCACACGAGCTTGAACTCGGCTTTTGCCTTCTCCAAACCGCGCATGCTGAACTGGCGAAACCCCAGCACATTCTTGATCCAGCCGTTGGGCGGCTCGGCGATCCATTTGCGCTTTCTATAGTCCTTCTGGCCTTGCTCGGTTTGTAACTTGACCGCCATGGCCACCGTGTGCGGGTAGCGCTTGGCGTCTTTGGGCGCACCGCGTGCCTTGCCCTCACGCCCCAGCGCAATCACCAGTTCAGTATCGGGGTGCGTTTGGGCCAGCTTTGCCATCACCGCTTCGCTGCGGTAGCCCGCATCGGCCAGGACTTGGACTGCCTGCGCGCCAGTGTGGGTTTGCACCGCATCCAGCACCATGGGCAGTTGCTGTACGTCCGTGCTGGCATTGACCACCTCGGCGGCCACGATGATGTGATGACTCTCGTCCACTGCAGTCTGGGCGTTGTAGCTGTAATCAAAGCCTCCGCCTGCGCGCTTCATGATGCGGCTGTCAGGGTCAGTGAAGCTGCTCTGGGCCTTGGGCTCGGGGATGTCGAAGTCGCGTTTGTAAGGGCGGCCTCCTTTGGGCTTGCCGTCCTTGCCGCGGGGTTTGCGTTCATCGCCGGGGCTGCGGCCTCGCTGTGTATCGGCTTGGGCTTGGCGCTCCTGCAGACGGGCTTTGGCCGCTTCAATGGCCGCCAGTCTGGCTTGCCTGCGCTCCAGCTCTGCCGGGATGTCCAGATCGGGCTCGTTCTTCTCGGCTTCGTCGGTGTGGGCTGCTTTGTGCAGCAATGCGGCAATCTGGGCTTTGAGTTCGGCCTCGGTGCTTTGCATGCGGGCGTAGCTCATGGCTTTGTGGCGGCTGGCATTCGCTTTGACCTTGGTGCCATCTACGGCGATGGTGCCCAGCCTGACCAGACCGCTGCGATCAAGAGCAGGCGGTCGAGGGCGTCGCCAAGCGCTTTCCAGGCAACAGACACCGGAATAGCGAAGGTGCATTTTTTGCGCCTCCAATCGGGGGAGCGATCATGGAATCCGTTGCCCAGCAAGCTGGATCCGAATTTCACTGCTGGTAAAATCAAAACGCGTCAACGTTTGGCGCAGCTATGAACTTCTGCGCGCTTGCGTTAGACCTCTTGTGGAGACCTTGACGATGAACGTTGGCCATGCAATTCGGCTGTGCCGCACGCAGCGCAAGGCATCCCAAACCGATGTTGCGCACAAAGCGAGCTGCTCAGTGTCGTACCTCTCCATGCTGGAGAACAACAAGCGTGACCCGACGCTGTCAACGCTGACCAAGATTGCCAGTGCCCTCCACGTTCCGATCGGCGTGCTGTTCGTCCTTGCTTCGGAGCACGATGACCTCGGCAACGTCGACAAGAAGCTCACCGGTGCCCTCGCACAATCGGCCTTGGCGTCACTGGGCAAGAGCCCCGAACCAACACACGCAGGCGGACGTCATGGCTAGCGCAGAACAACTCAAGGCGCTCTTGAAGTCCCACATCAACCGGGACGATCGACAGTTCTACTCTGTCGCCATGCAGGTTGCTGCCCACGAAGCCAAGGTGGGCCACGGCAAGTTGGCGATGGAGCTGCGCGACATGATCGATGCGGCCAAGGCGCATGCAGCGTCCGACGAGCAGCAGCACAAGCTGGTGCCGCTGGCTAGGCCGCGCGGTGAGTTAGCAAGTCTCTTGAGTGTCACCTATCCCAAGAATCGCTTGGCGGACATGGTGCTCGACGACCAGGCGACGGAGCAGCTACAGCGCATCATGAAGGAGCAGCGCATGTTTGCTCGCATCCGCGAGCATGGACTGTCGCCACGTCGCAAGCTGCTGCTGGTTGGTCCGCCCGGCACGGGCAAAACTATGACGGCCTCCGCTCTTGCAGGTGAGCTTGGTATTCCGCTTTTCCTTGTGCGCCTTGATGCATTGATCACCAAGTTCATGGGGGAGACAGCAGCCAAGCTGCGGCAGGTCTTTGACGCCATCGCCGAAGTCCGAGGCATCTACTTCTTCGACGAGTTCGATGCCATCGGTTCACAGCGTGGCCTTGCCAACGATGTGGGCGAAATCAGGCGGGTGCTCAACAGCTTTTTGCAGATGATCGAGCATGACCAGTCCAATAGCCTGATCATCGCCGCGACCAACCATCCGGAAATTTTGGACTACGCTTTGTTCCGTCGCTTCGACGACGTGATCGAGTACCACCTTCCCACGCCCGAACAGGCGGCCAATCTGATCAGATCGCGCCTGGGCAACTTTGCCCCCAAGCCGTTTCTGGTGAAGGCCATTGCCGCGAAAGCGCAAGGGTTGAGTTATGCGGAGATCCGCCGTGCGATCGACGAGTCCATCAAAGAGGCCGTCATGCACGACGAAGAGCGCGTCAAGGGGGACATACTGAGCAAGGCATTGGCAGAACGTCGGCAGCTCAGTCAAAAAATAGCCAACAACAAGACTGCGTCGAATCATGCCGGAACAACCACACGATAGGCGACCGCACCTCGTTCTTCACGACACCTCGACGCCCAAGGCATTCACGGCTCACACGCCGAACGGCGGGAGCAAACCAACCATTCCTGATTTGCCGCGCCAGCAACATGGCCAAGCGCTGCAGCGTCAGATTCAGGATCTCAAGCCGTTGCTGACCGCCGCGGTTGCGGCACAGCAAGAGCAAGAGCTTCAAAGCGGATTGGGCCTGCAGATCCACTTCGTCAGTCAACCCGATGTGGAACTTGCCTTCCAGAGTCTTGCCGACGATCGCCAGAAGATCGAGTTGCTCAGCGTGCGCCAGGAAGGCGAACACACGTTCGCCAACGTGTTCGTTCCCGATGGCAAGCTGGAGCACTTCGAGAAGTACGTTGCAGAGTACCTTGAAGAAAAGAAAGACAAGAACGGGAACGCCAGAGATCACCGGACACTGCTGAACACCATCGAGTCCATCCGCGCTACCGAACTCCGCGCGCTGTGGACGGATGACATTTCGCTGTTGCCCACGGACCCCACCGTGCCGTTCTGGTGGGAGGTCTGGCTTCCCGTTCGTGAGCAGCGACAGGCCGTGGTCGAAGATTTCAGAAAGCTGGCAGCGCTGGCCGAATGCGTGGTCAGCGACCAGCAGGCCGATTTTCCGGAACGCACCGTCCTGCTGATGTACGGCTCCGAGCGGCAGTTCTCGCGTTCCGTGATGACGTTGAACTGCGTCGCGGAGTTGCGCCTGGCGAAAGAGACCGCCAGCTTTTTCGACGAGATGCATGTCGGGGAACAGCGCGAATGGGCGGATGAACTGCTGCAGCGCACGCGCTTTGCGCGGGAGGATGACGAGACGCCGCGCGTCTGTCTTCTCGACTCGGGCGTCAATCGCGGCCATCCACTGCTGGCGCCACTCATCGCGGCCGACGACATGCACAGTGCCGATCCGACGGGCCTGGCCGATGACACCGCCAATCACGGCACTGGTATGGCAGGCCTGGCCGCCTATGGCGACCTCACGGAGGCAATTTCCACGGCCTCGCCGGTTGACATCGAACATCGTCTGGAGTCCGTGCGGCTCGTGGCGGCTGGAGGCGCCAATCCCGGCCCGCCGTCCTTTCACGCGTCGCTGTTCAGCGACGCCGTCGCGCGGCCGGAGATCTCGTTCCCTAACCGCAGGCGCGTCTTTTGCTCGGCGATCACCGCGTCGGACTATCGAGACCGGGGTAGGCCCTCATCCTGGTCATCGACTGTGGACAGCCTCGCCGCCGATGCTGATGGCAGTGGACAGTTCCCCCGTCTGTTCATCCTCTCCGCTGGCAATACGGATGACCCTGCCGCTTGGGCCGACTATCCGGCAAGCCTATCGACCAATCTCGTTCACGACCCCGGTCAGGCATGGAACGCCTTAACCGTCGGCGCATGTACTTCCAAGTCCGATACTCAGGACATCAACTACACGGCATTGGCGCCAAGCGGCGACCTGAGTCCGTACACCACGACCTCAGCTGCGTGGGAGAGCGCTTGGCCACTGAAGCCCGATGTGGTGTTGGAAGGCGGGAACTTGGGCGACAACGGCCTCGGGCCGATGGGCATGAGCAGTCTGCACCTGCTTTCCACGAACAACGAGCCCCTGGCTCGGCTCTTCACAACATTCAACGCCACCAGTGCCGCCTCTGCCCTGTGCGCCCGCATGGCAGCACAAATCGTTGCCGCGTACCCCAGCCTGCGTCCCGAGACCATCCGGGCTCTGATCGCGCATTCCGCCGAATGGACTCCGGCCATGCGCGCCCGGTACCTGCCAGCGGCGGGAACGCCCACCAAGAACGAGTACACGAACCTCATCCGGCATTGCGGCTGGGGGGAACCCGACCTGGGGCGTGCGCTCTGGAGCGCAGGAAATTCGCTCACGCTGGTGGTCGAAGATTCGGTGCATCCCTACAAGAAGGAAAAAGGCAAGAGTCCCGCGAGCCGCGACATGAACCTGCACGCCCTGCCCTGGCCCCGCGAAGAGCTGGAGGCATTGCAGGCTGCCCGCGTGCAGATGCGGGTGACACTGTCCTACTTTGTCGAACCCAATCCTTCAGCCCGAGGCGCCGCCTCGAAGTTCTACTATCCGTCGCACCGACTTCGCTTTGACGTTCAACGCCCGCTCGACGCATCCACAGCCGACTTCGTGGCCCGCGTCAACGCAGCCGCGCAGCGCGAGGACGAAGGCGATCCGGTGAACCCGCGCGACCCCGACTGGTACCTGGGTGAACGGCAGCGGCATCGTGGCTCGCTTCACCAGGACGTGTGGGAAGGCACAGCGGCTGACCTAGCAAGCCGAGGGTTCCTGGCCGTGTATCCCGCGGCAGGATGGTGGCGGACTCGCCCAGCCCTCGAACGCTACGACCTGCCGGCGCGCTACAGCTTGGTGGTGTCGATCCGGACCGAACAGACCGAGATCGACCTGTACAACGCGATCGCCCAGAAGGTAGAAATTGTGACGTGACCATCTATGCGAGCGGACTTCGAGACGAATGACTCATGAACGACACAGACGCTGGCATCAATTTCGACATTCCCCTGCAGGCCGCAAACGCACTACAAGGCGACAAGCTGGATCGCACCGGATATGCAGAGTCCGCCGCCGCGGCACTGAGAAAGGTTTCATCCTCTGCAGGGCTGGTCGTCTCCATAGAAGGCGCCTGGGGCAGCGGTAAGACCTCGGCCCTGGCCATGATCGAGGCGATCCTGAATCAGCCAGGCTCTGCACATCAGCCGTTGATCGTCCACTTCAACCCGTGGCTGGTCGGCGAGAAGGATGCTTTGCTGAGGCATTTCCTGTCGCGGATCGCCGGGGCCATCAACCTGAGTGATCACAGCCGTGATGGAAAGAAAGTCGCCAAGGAAATCAAAGCCTATTCGAAGGCTTTCGATTTGGTCAAACTCATTCCAGGCGCGGAACCCTGGACCTCGCTGATCAAGTCGGTGTTCGATGCCGTCGGAGACGCGACCGGTTCAATCGCTGAGTACAAAACTCCCGACATCGAAGCCTACAAGCAGAAGGTGGAAGAAGCGCTGCGCCAGTTCCAGCGGCCCATCATCGTGTTCATTGATGACATCGATCGGCTCTTTCCGAACGAAGTATTTGAGATGGTCCGCATCATCAAGGCGGTGGGTGAACTGCCCCACGTAGGGTATGTTCTGGCGTGGGACTCGGCATACGTCAGCAGTGCGCTGGAAAAACTGGGTGTTCCCTACGCCAGCAGCTACCTGGACAAGGTGGTGCAGATACGCATGCCCCTGCCGAGCCTCTCACTTTCGGCGCGCAGGAAGCTCATCAACGACGCACTGGACGAACTGCCGCCGGAAGCGCTCGTACCTCGGTTCAAAGAACATGATCAGCGTCTTTCTGGCCTCTACTATTCCGGCTTGCGTGAATTGCTGGACCAGCCGCGCGATATGGCTCGGGTGTTCAACGCCGTCCGCATGATAGAGCCCCCGCTTCGAGGAGAAATCGTCTTCGCCGACATTCTCGGGCTCGCCGCGCTCTCGGTGAAAGCGCCCGCCGTCTTCGAACTGCTGCGCAGAAATCCAAGACTGTTTGTGGGCAGGCTCGTCGACGATCATGGTCTTCTCGAAAAATCGGAAGATGTGATCAAGGATCGGACGCCGGAGCGTAAGCTCGCCTATGACGCTTCCAGTTCCCCGTCGGGCGTTCAGCGCGTCGTCCACTATCTCTTTCCATCGGTGGCAGAAGCGGAGGATTCCTATGCATTGGGACGCGCCTCCTATGTCGATGGCACCATCGCCCATCCCGCCAGGTTAGCAGTCGCACTCCAGCTCAGCGTGACCTCCGGTGATGTCAGCCTGGAGGCAGCCAAACGGTATCTGCAGCAGCCAGAGCAGCGACTGGCAGTCATCGGATCGCTCACCACAGAGAATTGTTACGCGTTTCTTGAACTGCTTGGGGATGTTGCCCAATCGCTGGGCGGCGAAGGCATTGTGGACCTAGATGATCTCTGCATGGCGATCGCCGGCCTGCCAGAGCAAGCCTTGTTCGTAGACCGCACCAAAGCCGGCAAGGAATCCATCGGCCTGAACGCTGAAGACAACGCCCTGCGTGCGGTTGTCATGCTCCTCAAGTCCGTGGACCCTGATCGCACGGAGGCGTTGGCGGAAAGAATCGCGACAGATTCAAGGACTCTGTCCTGTGCCGCAGAAATCGTAACGCAAAGCTACGTGCCGCAACGACAGCGCTATTCGGAACAGCTTACCGCGCCAGCTGGCGCTCGCGATGGTGTTCTCCAGGCCTTTGCCGCGAATGTGTTGAAGGCAGCGAAGGAGGATCGACTGTTCCAGATGAACAATCCGGGCTTCATCCTGTGGACATTGGCCCGCTCCGTACCCACTGACTGTCCTGCGGTCTATGCAGCCGTGAAAGCCGTGCAACCTTCATTGGACAACTTCGCCCTGGAATTTCTGCGCAACAGTTGGGATTCAACCAACGGCCAGACATACAGCCTGCCACGCGACGAGTCGCTGCACTCCGTCTACTGCCCCATCGATGATTTCAAGGCGCATGCGGCCTCTCGTTTGGAGGACGAGAGCCTGCGCAACCCCGGGAAAGCCGCTTGGCGGTCTGTAGTCGAAGGGAAAAATCTGTATGGGGTGGATGGCTCCGAAGCGAGAAGATGACTTCGTTAGCTCTGCGTGCGGTTGCAAGACCCGCCCTAACTAAGCGCCGTGAGGGTGACGACTGCTAGCTGATGGTTACAAGGCAGTCGAGAGGCGCGCGCCAAGTGCTGCCATCGCTGCAATACAGATCTTGACCCTTCTTGCTAAATCTGCTTCGGTAAGGCAAAACGCATGTAGTCTCACTACATCTCACCATTTTTGTGTAGCTAGACACGTAGTTAAGAACCTCAACTCAGCGGATTTTCCTAAGAAAATCAACAAGATACAAAGAGTAAAAATTGTAATGAAAATTGCCTGCTGCAATGCCTACTGCAACATCAACACGTATCAAGGAATTCCAGTCGACAACTAGATAAGCCGTTGTCACCGCATAACTTTTTGCCACTACGTACCACTCCGTTTCAGGGCATGTCGGACTGGATTTGTAGCCAGGTTTGTAGCTAGAATCTGTAGCCAGAGACGTAGCTAGGAAATTGATGTTGCGCCTCCGCTCGAAGTAGATGAGCTGTCGTAGACATGACCTCGGTCGATCGTCACCAGAGGTTCTGTACGGAGGACTTCAAGGTGGCAAAGAGAGGCAAGAACCTTCTGACACCAGTGCAGATCCAGCACTGGATTCGCGCTCGCCAACCCATCGCGCGAACTGACGGCGACGGACTCACCTTCACGCTCTCGGCAGCGGGCACCGCCACCTGGGTTCTCCGCTATCAGTTCGGCGGACGGGCTCGCGAGCTAACGCTCGGTAACTATCCCGACATCAGCCTTCCAACCGCCCGTCAATTGGCGCGGGAGAAGCGCGTCGAAATCGACAAGGGCGGCGACCCAGCCATCACCAAGAAACAGGAGAAGGTCCGCGTTCGGGCGACTTGGAGCGTTCGCGAGTTGGCTGAGGACTACCGGGAAAAGATCGTTGCAGCATTGGCGGAGAGCACCCAAGAGGCCCGCAACGCAGATCTCGACCAAGTCATCATCCCGAAACTCGGTGCGATGCTGGTTACCAGCGTGACGTCAGCAGACATCGTGGGCTTGATCGCCGACTCAGGGCGCACCTGGACGATGTGCAAACGGCTACGCTCGACCTGCAATCGGCTGTTCACTCATGCACTAGGGAAGCGGCTGATTCACATCAACCCTACAGTAGGCATCGATTTGGTCTCCGTCATTGGTCAGCGCCCGCCCGTGCGCCGCAGGCTAATGTTGTCCGAAACCGAGTTGAGAACCCTACTGCCCGACATCAAGTCGATTGGCGCAGAGAACGCTCTGGCCTTCAGAATCTTGCTTGCGACGTGCGTACGGACGATCGAGCTCGTCAAAGCGCAGTGGGTCAACGTGGACCTGGAAAAGGGCATCTGGATTGTCACTGAGGACACGGTAAAGACTCGGCGCGGCTACGTGGTTCCCCTTTGCCCGACGGTGGTGTCGTGGTTCCGCGAATTGAAGACGTGCGCGGGAGACTCGCGCTGGGTACTCCCCGCTCGTCGTGGTCACCGACGAGCCAGGCTCGGTGGCGATACGCACGTCGGCAACAGCACTCTCTGGGCGGCCTTGACCCGCAGATTCAAAAGAGGCGGACTGGACATACGCCGGTTTACGCGGGCGTGTCCGAATTTTTGTGTAAACGGTTCGGACTTCAGTTGACGGAGATGCGGTCTCCGAACTGAATGGTAAATCGGGTCAGCGCTGCCTTCCAATCCCGAATCGGCATGGTCCACTTCTGACTG
>NZ_JAMXAX010000161.1 GCF_023913775.1 Acidovorax facilis | reverse complement strand
GCGAGCGGCCACACCTATCGCTGAAAATGCAAACGCCCGATGCGGTGCATCGGGCGTCGTTGGCCGGATAGTCCGGCTGCAGTTTTAAACCGTCCTGGGTGTCAACGCTATTCAGGACGGGTCAGTGGTGTCGCTTAACGGAAACGCGACTGGGGCACCGTGTGCAGATCGCCTTCGAGGCCGCTGATGTAGTTGGACAGCGCCTTCAGCTCAGCGTTGGTGAATTGCTTGGCCACACCGCCCATGATGGCGTTACCACGGCCCACATTGGCGTTCTTCTCGACCTTGTAGGACTTGAGGGCCACGAAGAGGTAGTCGGCATGCTGGCCGGCGATCTTGGGGTACGAGGGATCAATGGGCTTGGCGAAGTTGTCGCCATGGCATGACACGCAGGCGCCCTTCTTCAGCAGCTCGGCCACCTGCACACTGGGTTCGCGGCCGGGCTTGGCGGGCAGTTCGGCCCCCGTCTTGCCGTGCTGTTCGTAGTAGGCCGACACGTCAGCGATGTCCTTCTCGGACAACGACTCGGCGATGCCGCGCATGGTGGGGTGCTTGCGCTCGCCCTTCTGGTAGGCGACCAGCGCTGCTGCAATGTACTTGGCGCTTTGGCCCGAGATCATGGGCACCTTGTGGATCTCAGGAAAGCTGGCCTGGTAGCCAACAATGCCGTGGCAACCAATGCACATGGCAATCTTTTGCTTGCCGGCTTCCACGTCGCCTTTGGCTTCCTGGGCATGGGACAAGGCGGTCACGGAAGCGACAGCCAGGGCAAATAGCGTGGTCAGCGTTTTGTTCATTTTGCGCGCACAATCTCGTGGAAGTTCAGCTCTGGGCTCTGATCAGCCGCCGATTATAGCCAGCGCCCTGTCAAGCCCATTCATCAACGATCCGGTGTTTTCCCCCATGAAATTCCAAGGCTCCCAGAACTACGTCGCCACCCAGGACCTGATGCTCGCCGTCAATGCCGCCATCACGCTGCAACGGCCGCTGCTCATCAAGGGCGAGCCCGGCACGGGCAAGACGATGCTGGCCGAGGAAGTGGCCCAGGCGCTGGACATGCCGCTGTTGCAGTGGCACATCAAATCGACCACCAAGGCGCAGCAGGGCCTGTATGAATATGACGCCGTGAGTCGCTTGCGGGACAGCCAGCTCAACGACGGCGACAGCGCAGAGCGCGTGAAGAACATCCGCAACTACATCATCCAGGGCGTGCTGTGGCAAGCCTTCACGGCCGACCGGCCCGTGGCACTGCTGATCGACGAGATCGACAAGGCCGACATCGAATTCCCGAACGACCTGCTGCGCGAGATCGACCGCATGGAGTTCTACTGCTACGAAACACGCGAACTCATCAAGGCCAAGCACCGCCCGCTGGTGTTCATCACGTCGAACAACGAAAAGGAACTGCCCGACGCCTTCCTGCGCCGCTGCTTCTTCCACTTCATCAAGTTCCCCGAAGCCGACACCATGCGGCAGATCATCAACGTGCACTTCCCCACGCTCAAGAGCGAGCTGCTCAGCGTGGCGATGAAGACGTTCTATGACGTGCGCAACCTGCCGGGCCTCAAGAAGAAGCCATCGACCAGCGAACTGATCGACTGGCTCAAGCTGCTGGTGGCTGAAGACATTCCGCTCACCGCCTTGCAAAGCGCCGATAACAAGGTGGCGGTACCCCCGCTGGTGGGGGCGCTGCTCAAGAATGAACAGGACGTGAGCCTGTTCGAAAAGCTGGTGTTCATGAATCAGCGCAACCGCTGACTCCCCGGCAATGTCCCAACACCCTACCCCTTCGCTGGCAGACGGCATTGCCGACGCCATTGGTTTTGTTGGCGGCGCACTCGCCGGTTTCTGGCTGGGTCAGTGGCTGGGCATGGACATCTTTGCGCCAGGCTACGGCACCCCGGCCCTGGTGGGCATTGCCCTGGTGGGACTGGGCGGCGGCCTGGGCCTGCACGCTGCGCGGCGCTGGCAGACCAGTCGGCGCAACAAGCCCTCCAAGGATTGACGAAGAGAAAAGACCCATGGCTTTTGTAGAACCAGTCACCCTGCGCGACCGAGGCATCCGCCTGGAGCCCCTGGCGCTCTCCCACGAACACGGCTTGGCCGCCGCTGCGGCCGATGGCGAGCTGTGGAAGCTGCGCATCACCTCGGTACCCGAGCCCCAGGACACCCGCGCGTACATCGAAGCCGCCTTGAAGATGCGGGAAGACGGGAACCGCTTTGCCTTTGCCGTGGTGGATGACGCGACGGGCAAGGTGCTCGGCTCCACCAGCTACCACGACATCGTGCCCGCCGTGAAACGCGTGGAGATCGGCTGGACCTGGTACTGCCAAAGTGTGCAGCGCACCCACGTCAACACCACCGCCAAGCTCTTGATGATGGGCCACGCGTTCGACACGCTGGGCTGCCATGTGGTGGGCTGGCGCACCGACAACTACAACTTTGCATCGCAAAAAGCCATCGAACGCCTGGGCGCCAAGAAGGACGGCGTGCTGCGCGGCCACGCGCTGCGCCGCGACGGCACCATTCGCGACACGGTGATGTACAGCATGCGCGCAGGCGAGTGGCCTGAGGCGAAGGCGCAGTTGCTATATCTTTTAGAGCGCCACGCGCAATAAGCACTGGCGCTAGAGGCCAAAATCATGCTCATCGACTTCTTCTACACCCTGCGCTCGGCCAAGTTGCCCGTGTCGGTCAAGGAATACCTCACCCTGCTCGAAGCCCTGCAGGCCGGTGTGGTGGGCCCCAAGTCGGATGACGCGTGGAGCCTGGACGACTTCTACAACCTTTCGCGCCTCACGCTAGTCAAGGACGAGAAGCACTACGACAAGTTCGACCGGGCCTTTGGCGCCTACTTCAAGGGCGTGGAGATGGTGGCCGACTTCACCAAGGAGATCCCGGCCGATTGGCTGCGCAAGATCCTGGAGAACGAGCTCACGCCCGAGCAGAAAGCCGCCATCGAGAAGATGGGCTGGGACGAGCTGATGGAGACGCTGAAGAAGCGCCTCGAAGAACAGAAAGAACGCCACGAAGGCGGCAACAAGTGGATCGGCACCGGTGGCACCAGCCCGTTCGGCCACGGCGGCTACAACCCGCAGGGCGTGCGCATCGGCGGCGCGGGCAAGAACAAGAGCGCGGTGAAGGTGTGGGAGCAGCGCGCCTACAAGGACTACGACGACCAGCAGGAGCTGGGCACGCGCAACATCAAGGTAGCGCTGCGCCGCCTGCGCAAGTTTGCGCGCGAAGGGCATGAGCTGGAACTGGACCTGCCCGACACCATCCGCAGCACGGCCGCCAACGCAGGTTACCTAGACATCAAGATGGTGCCCGAGCGCCACAACAACGTGAAGGTGCTGCTGCTGATGGACGTGGGCGGCACCATGGACGAGCACATCCAGCGGGTGGAAGAGCTTTTCAGCGCGGTCAAAAGCGAGTTCAAGCACCTGGAGTTCTATTACTTCCACAACTGCGTGTACGACTTCATGTGGAAGAACAACCGCCGCCGCTTTGCCGAGAAGTTTCCGACCCTGGACATCATCCGCAAGTACAACAAAGACTACAAGCTGATCTTTGTGGGCGACGCGACCATGAGCCCCTACGAAATCCTGCAGCCCGGCGGCAGTGTGGAATACAACAACGAGGAAGCGGGCGCCGAGTGGATTCAGCGCCTCACGCACGCCTTCCCCAAGTTTGCGTGGATCAACCCCGAGCCCCAGGGCGTGTGGCAATACCGCCAGAGCATCAGCATCATTCAGCAACTGGTGAGCAACCGCATGTACCCGCTGTCGCTCAAGGGGCTGGAAGAGACCATGCGGCTGCTGTCGAAGTAGGCGGGATGGGGCACCAGCGCTTTGGAGCCCATCGCGCGGAACTGTCTGACACGACGGGGCTGATTTTCGGTGCATAGTGGCGGTGGGCCGGTTTTGCAGCCAGCCCCAACCACCCAAACCACCTTCTCCTGCCGTGCCTTTTCGCGTCCTGCGCCCCACTGCCCTTTTCTCAACGCCGGCCCCATGGTCGGCGTTGCTGCTTTTCAGCGCGCTGTGCCTGCAGGGTTGCAGCCTGCTGCCGCGCGGTGAGGATAGCGAGAGCACAGGCTCGGCGCCCACCCCGGCCATTGCCGAATCGGGCACGCCCTCTTTCGCCGTTCAGGTCAACGCCCCCGCCAACGTGCGCGAGACGCTGGAGCGCCACCTGGAACTGCAGCGCTTCCGCCACCTGCCCGATCTCCACGCCAACGAGCTGCAGCGCCTGCTGGGCGCAGCCGATGCCAACGCCCGCGAACTGTTGGGCACGATGGGCTACTTTGCACCCACCATCACGGTGGAGCTGACCGAAACGCCCGACAGCAAGGCTGCCCCGCGCACGGTGGTGGTCACGGTGCAGCCCGGCCCGCAGACCCGCATTGCCAGCGCGGACATCGACTTCACTGGCGACACGGGCGGCACGGACAGCTCCAGCGCGGAGCAACCAACAGAAGAAACCGGTACTAGCGCCAGCATCCGCCAGCAGCAGCGCGTGCAGCGCAACTGGTCCCTGCAGCCGGGCCAGCCGTTCACCCAGTCTGCCTGGGACTCGGCCAAGAACGACGGCCTGCGCCAGCTGCAGGCGCGCCGCCACCCCACCGCCCGCATCGCCAGCAGCCGGGCCGAGATCGATGCCGACCAACACGCGGCAAAGCTCAGCGTGACCTACGAGCCCGGCCCGCCCTACCGCTTTGGGCCGCTGCGGGTAGAGGGCAGCCAGCGCTACGACCCCGACGGCGCCAGGCGCCTGGCGCGCCTGCCCACAGGCGCGGTGTATGACGAGGCCGAACTGCTCGACGCCCAGCTGCGGCTGGCCAGCAGCGGTTACTACGATTCGGTGTTCCTCACGCTCGACACCGAGGGCACTGACCCGCAGGCCGCGCCCGTAGTGGCCCAGGTGCGTGAGGCACCGATGCAAAAGCTGGTATTCGGCCCCGGCTTCTCGACGGACAGCGGCGCGCGCCTGTCGCTGGAGCACATCCACAACCAGTTGCCCGTCATCGGTTGGCGCGCGGTGAGCAAGCTCTCGCTGGACCGCGAGACCAAACACGCCAGCAGCGAATGGACCGACCTGCCCAACAACAACGGCTGGCGCTGGTTTGCAGGCGCCCAGCTGCAGCGCGAGGCGACGGGCGACTACGACGTCAACAGCGGGCGCGTGCGCTACGGCCGCAGCAAAAGCACCAAGAACATCGACCGCAACTACTTCCTGCAGTACGACTACGCCAACAGCCAGGGGCTTGCCGCCAACGTGCAGTCGCCCTCTGACACCAGCACGGCCCTGAGCGTGAACTACGGCTGGACGGGCCGCTACTTCAACAGCGCCACCGCCCCCACGCGCGGCCATGGCATCGCCGTGGAGCTGGGGCTGGGCACCACGCTGCGGCCTGAGCGCGACCCGTTTGTGCGCACCCTGTTGCGCTGGCAGTCGTTCATCCCCGCAGGCCGCGTGCAGGACGCCGCTGGCGTGGGTCGCAGCGCCCGCGTGGCCTTGCGCGCAGAGGGCGGGGCCGTGCTGGCGCGCGATGGCGCGCAGATCCCTGTCACCCAACTCTTCCTGACCGGGGGCGACACCACCGTGCGTGGCTACGGCTACCGCAGCATCGGCGCCCGCACCGACAACGGCCAGCTCTACGGCGGCCGCTACCTGGCCGTGGGCAGCGTCGAATGGCAGCGCCCCATCGTCTACCAGGGCGCCATGACCGACTGGGAGAGCACGCTGTTCGTGGATGCTGGCGCGGTGGCCGACCGCCTGGGCGACCTGGACCCGCGCGTGGGCATTGGCGCTGGCGTGCGCTGGCGCAGCCCTGTGGGGCCGCTGCAGGCCGACCTGGCCTATGGCGTGAAAACCAAGGAGGTGCGGCTGCACCTGCGGCTGGGGTTCAGCTTCTGATGAGCGCTGCACCCATGCCCCCCCACTCCCCGACACCCCGCGCACGCTCCTCCGATTTCAGCGCAGGCGCATCGCACCACCAGGGTGGCCAGCACCCTTCGCCACGCCGTGGCCGCCGTGCGCTGCGTGCACTGGGCTGGCTGTTGGTCGCAATGATTGCGCTGCTGATCGCCGCTGCAGCCGCCGTGTGGTGGTGGGCAGGCAGCAGCACGTCGCTGGCCCTGGCGCTGGCGCGCGCGGCGCAGTACCTGCCCGCCAACCAACAACTGGAAAGCCGCGAGGTCACCGGATCACTGCGCAACGGCGGGCGCATTGGCTGGCTGCGCTGGCGCAGCCCCAGCCTGTCGGTGGAGGTGACCGACATCCGCCTGGGCTGGCAGCTGGCCCCGTTGCTGCAACGCCGCCTGGAGCTGGGCGAGGTGCATGCCGCACGCGTGCAGATCACGCCACTGGGCAGCCAGTCCAGTGCAGAGGCACCCACGCCCCTGACACAGCTGGTGCTGCCCTTGCAGATCGGCGTGCCGTTCCGCGTAGACCAGCTGCAATGGGCGGGCGCCCCGGCCGTAGAAGCCCAGGGCCTGGCCGGCGACTACCGCTTTGACGGGAGCGAGCACCGTCTGAACATCGCCAGCGTGGAGCTGGCCCAGGGTCAATACACCGCGCGGCTGACGCTGCAGGCCCAGGCCCCCATGGCGCTGAACGCCACTGTGGACGGCACGGTGAGCGCCGCCGTGCCCGGCGGCACCGCCGCCCTGCAGGTGGGTGCACACGCTACCCTGCAAGGCACGCTGGCCACAGCGGCAGCGCAGCTGCAACTGCAGGCGCGCATCAGCCCCACCGCCGCCCAGGCCGGGCCCACGGAGCCACCCCCTGCCCCTGCCAAATCGCCCACGCGGCAATCCGCAAAGCAGCCCCCACCCGCCGCAGAACCCATGCAAGCCGACGTGCAGGCCACGCTGGCGCCCTGGTCCCCACAGCCCCTGCAATCGGCCCAGGCCACGCTGCGCGCCGTCAATCTGGCAGCGCTGTGGCCGCAAGCCCCGGCCACCCAACTGCATGGCACCGTGCAGGCAGGGCCCGCCGGGCCTACCGGGCCCAGCGCAGGTGCGGCTGCTGCGCCCACCGGCTGGACCGTCAACGCACAGCTGCGCAACGAACTGGCAGGCCCATGGGACCAGGCCCGCCTGCCCATCACCACTTTGCAGGCCGATGCCAACTACGACGGCACCCGCTGGGCCGTGCCCGGCGCCACCGTGAACGCAGGCCCCGGCACCGTCACCCTGCAAGGCAGCTACACCCCTGGCACTGGCGCGCTGGAGGGCCAGGCCGAACTGCGCAACCTGCGCCCGGACGCCCTGCACACCGCCTGGGCGGCCGCGCCGCTGGCAGGCCGTTTGGGCGCGCAGATGCAGGGCGATGTGGTGCGCTTTACGGCAGATATCCGCGCCACCGGCACCGCCGCCTCCGGCAAAACCCCCACCAACCGCCCCGCCTTGCTGCGCATCAACACGCTGACCACCCAAGGTAGCTGGCAACCCCCGTCACCCACCCAGCCCGGCGGCACCTTGCAGCTGGAACGCCTGCTGCTGGACGCTCTGCAGGCCCGCGTTGAAGCCACCAACTTGCGTGTGGCCCCCGGCGATCTGTCGGGCCAGGGCCAGATTGCGCTGACCGTGCCCGGCGCCACAGCGCGCGCCCAAGGCAGCCTGGCGCCCCAGGCGGGTACGGGCGACCTGCAGGTGCAATGGACCGACGTGGACCAAACCCAGCGCTGGCTGGCCAGCCTGCCGCTGGTAGGCCCCCGTTTGAATGAATCCTTGCGGGGTGCCACCGCCAAAGGCGCCGTGCAGCTGAACGCGCGATGGAAAGGTGGCTGGCAGACAGCGGCCCGGCAACTGCAAGCCGCCACCGCAACCACCAGCGACAGCACATCCCCCAACGCCAGCCGTGCGGGCAACACGCCGCCATCAGACAAAGCCACCTTCGAGCTGCAAGCCAAGCTCTCCACCCCGCTGCTGGACCTGTCACTGCCTCCCAGTAAAGACGAGGGCGGCGGTGCCACCGCCGTGCAACTGCGCGCTGTGCAGGCCGGCCTCTCGGGCACCCTGGCGCAGGCCACGCTCACGCTGGATGGCGAAGCCCGGCTGAATGCATCCCAGCCCCAGCAGATGCAGCGGCTGGCCCTGCAAACCCGCGCCACGGGCGGGCTGGCCACACCCACGCAAGGGGCGCAGGTGCAGATCAGCGAACTGCGGCTGGTGGCACAAGACGCCGCACGCCCCGGCCCCTGGACGCTGCAACTGGCTGAGCCCGTATCCATCACCGCACGCGCCACCACCGGCCCACGCTCGCCATCAACGGGCTACACCGTGTTGGCCACTGCAGGCCAGGCCCGCCTGACCGGCCCCCAGCCCGGCACCGCCGTGCTGCGCTGGCAGCCCCTGCGCGTGGCCACCGGCGCGAACCCTGTGCAATTGCAGACCCAGGGCACCGTGCAGGGCCTGCCCATGGCCTGGGTCGACGCGCTGGGCCTGGGCAACACCCCGGCCGCCGCAGGCCGCCCTGCCCAGCCGCTGCTGGCCCGCATGGGGCTGGCCACCAGCATCGTGCTGGACGGGCAATGGAAAGTGGACAACACCCAAGGCCCCCTGCGCGCCAGCGCCAGCCTGCGCCGCGCCAGTGGCGACCTGCGCATCCTGGCGGGCGACGCCACCGCCATCACCGCCGTGCAAAGCAGCGGCCAGGGCACGGGCGCGGGCGCCACGGCGGTGATCGCCACCGAGGCCTCGGCAAGCCCCTCGGCATCAGCTGCTGCATCCGGTGCAGGGGCAGGCACCGCCGCCGGTGTGCGCCAGGCCGAAGTTACCATCGAGATCGAAGGCGAAGCCCTGCGGGCCCAACTCGCCTGGGCGAGCGACCGGGCAGGCGAGGTGCAGGCCAACGTCAGCACCCGTCTCACACCCGGAGCGCCCGGCGCCTCCGCCGCTGCGGGCGCCAGCCCCTCCTCGCCCGTCAACTCTTCGCCAGCCACCTCTTCGCCCTTCAGCTGGGCGCCCGATGCACCCCTGGCCGGCACCCTGCGCGCGCGCCTGCCCGACGTGGGCGTGTGGTCGGCCCTGGCCCCGCCCGGCTGGCGCGTGCGCGGCACGCTGGACGCCAGCGCCACCTTGTCAGGCACCCGCAATGCGCCGCGCTGGGCCGGCACGCTGGGCGCCGACGACATGGCCGTGCGCTCGGTGGTCGATGGCGTAGACCTGCAAGGCGGCCGCCTGCGCGCCACGCTGCAAGGCAACCAGCTCAGCATCACCGAGTTCCGTCTGCAGGGTGGGCGCGGCAGCGGCGCGCGCATTGCGGGCTTCAGCGGCAACCGCACTTCCGCACCGCAAGACGGCGGCACGCTCACCGCCACCGGCCGCGTGAGCTGGGGTGACAGCGCCACCGCAACCACCGGCCTGTCGGGCATCACCATGTCGCTGCAGGCCGAGGCCAAGGCCCTGCAAGTGCTGGTGCGGGCCGACCGGCAAATCAGCGTGTCAGGCCAACTGCAAGCACAGCTTCAGCAAGGCCAGATCAGCCTGCGCGGCAAGCTGACCACAGACCGCGCCACCATCATCCTGCCCGATGAAACCGCGCCCACGCTGGGCTCCGACGTGGTGGTGCGCTCTGCTGCCAAGGACCGCGAAGACCAGGCCAAGGCCCAGGCCGCCGCCAAGGCCAACCAGGTAGCGACCCAGGCCGAAACCGCCAAGCCCCCCGATATCGCGATCACCCTGAACCTGGGGCGCGACTTTGCCCTGAGCGGTCAGGGCATCACCACACGGCTCACGGGCGAGGTGGACATCCGCAGCAGCGCCGTGCCCGGCGCCCCACCCCGCGTGACCGGCGAAGTGCGCACCGACGAAGGCCGCTACCGCGCCTGGGGCCAGATGCTGGACGTGGAGACGGGACTCATCCGCTTCAACGGCCCGTACAACAACCCCTCGCTCGACATCCTGGCACTGCGGCCCAACATCAGCGTGCGCGCTGGGGTGCAGGTCACCGGCAGCGCCCAGGCGCCGCGCGTCAAGCTCTATTCAGACCCCGAGCTGCCCGATGCCGAAAAACTCTCGTGGGTGGTCCTGGGCCGCAACGCCTCCGCAGGCGGCGCCGAAGCCGCCGTGATGCAGCAGGCCGCCCTGGCCCTGCTGGGCCGCCGTGGCGGCGGCAACACCAGCGCCAACATCGCCAGCCGCATCGGCCTGGACGAAATCGGCTTTCGCAGCGCCACCACCGGCGAAGACGCCAGCGCAGCCGCCCTCACCTTCGGCAAACGCCTGTCCAAGGATTTGTATGTGACCTACGAACGCAGCTTGTCGGGCACGCTGGGCACGCTGTACATCTTTTACGACCTTACCCGCAGCCTCACGCTGCGCGGGCAGACGGGCGAGAAGAGCGCGGTGGACATCATCTACACGGTGAAGTACGACTGAGGCCGCGCACTCCAAAGGGCGTGCGTGTGCCCACTACAATGCGCGGCTGTCTTGCCTCCTCGTAGTTCAATGGATAGAACGAGTGCCTCCTAAGCGCTAGATACAGGTTCGATTCCTGTCGAGGGGACCAAAATAATTGTCAAAATGGCCTTTAGCGCTTATTGGATAAGCGCTAACAGCTATCAAAATAGTAGTATTCAAAGAAGCAACCCCGTGGCAGGGTCTTCGCAGTGTGTGCGGCGGGCCTGCCCGCCCGACAGCGCCCAACGGCGCTCTTCAGCCACCCGCGCACCGCAGCCACATGCTCCAAGACATCCAGAAAACCCTGTGGGCCACCGCCGACAAGCTGCGCGCCAACATGGACGCCGCCGAATACAAGCACCTGGTGCTCGGCCTCATCTTCGTCAAATACATCTCTGACACCTTTGCCGCCCACCACGCCACGCTGGTGCTGCGCCTGGCAGACCCCGACGACGACTACTTCTACGGCGACGCCGACCCCGCCGACATAGCGGCCGAGCTGGAAGACCGCGACTACTACAAAGAAGCCAACGTCTTCTGGGTGCCCGAAGCCGCCCGGTGGGAGCAATTGCGCAGCAGCGCCAAGCAGCCCGACATTGGCAAACGCATTGACGACGCCCTCACCCTGATCGAGGCCGAGAACCCCACGCTCAAAGGCATCCTGGACAAGCGCTATGCCCGTGCGCAGCTGCCCGACGGCAAGCTGGGCGAGCTGGTGGACTTGGTGTCAACCATCGGCTTTGGCGACACCCCCGACGTGGCGCGCGACACCCTGGGCCAGGTGTACGAATACTTTCTGGGCATGTTCGCCAGCGCCGAAGGCAAACGCGGCGGGCAGTTCTACACGCCCGCCAGCATCGTCAAAACCCTGGTGGCCGTGCTCAACCCGCACACCGGCAAGGTGTACGACCCGTGTTGCGGCAGCGGCGGCATGTTTGTGCAGAGTGAAAAGTTCATCGAAGCCCACGGCGGCAAAAAAGGCGACGTGTCCATCTACGGGCAAGAGAGCAACCCCACCACCTGGCGCCTGGCCGCCATGAACCTGGCCATTCGCGGCATCGACTTCAACCTGGGCCGCGAACCTGCCGACACCTTTGTGCGCAACCAGCACCCCGACCTGCGCGCCGACTTCATCCTGGCCAACCCGCCCTTCAACATCAGCGACTGGTGGCATCCCAGCCTGGAGGGCGACGCCCGCTGGGTGTATGGCGACCCACCCCACGGCAACGCCAACACCGCCTGGCTGCAGCACATGCTGCACCACCTCAAAGCCACGGGCCGTGCTGGAATCGTTTTGGCCAACGGCAGCATGAGCAGCAGCCAGAACAACGAAGGCCAGATCCGCGCCGCCATGGTCGATGCCGACGTGGTGGAAGTCATGATCGCCCTGCCCGGCCAGTTGTTCTTCAACACCCAAATCCCGGCGTGCCTGTGGTTTTTGGCCAAGCGCAAAAAGCGCAAGGGCGAAGTGCTGTTCATCGACGCCCGCAAACTCGCCACCATGATCAGCCGCGTTCAGGGCGAGCTGACCGACGCGGTCATCGACCGCATCGCCGCCACCGTAGCCGCCTGGCGCGGCGAGCCCGCGCCCACCGCCAACCCCGTTCGGGCTGAGCTTGTCGAAGCCAGCACCCCCACCCCCGTTCGGGCTGAGCCCGTCGAAGCCAGCGCACCCAAATCCGT
>NZ_JAMXAX010000160.1 GCF_023913775.1 Acidovorax facilis | reverse complement strand
ACTGCGAGCGGCCACACCTATCGCTGAAAATGCAAACGCCCGATGCGGTGCATCGGGCGTCGTTGGCCGGATAGTCCGGCTGCAGTTTTAAACCGTCCTGGGTGTCAACGCTATTCAGGACGGGTCAGTGCGTGGCCTATTTGGTGCCAAAAATCCGGTCGCCCGCATCGCCCAGGCCCGGCAGGATGTAGCCGTGGTCGCTCAGTTCGCGGTCAATCGCTGCGGTGAAAATCGGTACGTCGGGGTGTGCCTTTTGCATGGTCGCGATGCCTTCGGGGGCGGCCAGCAGGCAGACGAACTTGATGGAGCGGGGGTTGAGCTTTTTCAGGCGGTCTACGCAGGCGGAGGCCGAGTTGCCGGTGGCGAGCATGGGGTCCACCACGATGATGTCGCGCTCGTCCATTTCGGACGGCATCTTGAAGTAGTACTCCACGGGCTGCAGCGTGGCCGGGTCGCGGTACAGGCCGATGTGGCCCACGCGGGCGCCGGGCACCACGTTGAGCATGCCATCCAGGAACCCGTTGCCCGCGCGCAGGATGGAGACCAGCACCAGCTTCTTGCCGTCGATGACCTTGCCAGTCATAGTCTCCAGCGGGGTTTCAATCTCGATGTCCTGCAGCGGCATGTCGCGCGTGACTTCATACGCCATCAGCGTGCTTAGCTCCCCCAGCAAGCGACGAAAGCTGTTGGTGCTGGCGTCCTTTCGACGCATCAGCGTGAGCTTGTGCTGGACGAGGGGGTGGGTGATGACGGTGACGTTGTTGTTGGTAGCGGTGCTCATGGCGCGGCCTTTGGTCTGCAGGGGGTGAATGAATAGCGGTGGCCGTATTTTGACGGCACTTGTGCCACGGCCCGTAAAAGCCGGTGTGGCCCAGGCCAGCAGTTGCCTTGGAACTGGCGTCGACCCCTTGGGGCGCCGCAGGCGACTCAGGAGGGGCTAGTGTGGTGTTGCACGCTAGCCGGCACTTAAAACCGCGTCTTTTCGGCCAGTGCTGCGTTGCAAATCCTCGCGATACCTACGGGTATCGCTGTGGTTTGCGCCTTGCCCTGACCAAAAATCCATTGGTTTTCAATGTGCCGTCAAGCGTGCAACACCACACTAGTCCGCCAGAAACCGCGCATAGCGCGCCAGGTCGACGTTGCCGCCGCTGATGAGAACGCCCACGCGCTCACCGTGCAGCAGCTTGCCTCCGTTGTCAGCGCCCGAGAAGGCCTGCGCACCCGCATAGGCCAGGGCGCCGGTGGGCTCCACCACGATCTTCATGCGCTCGGCAAAGAAGCGCAGGGATTGCATGAGCTGTTCGTCGCTCACGCTGATGATGTCTTCGGCATGGTCGCGGATGATGGGGAAGGTGAGCTCGCCCAGCGCCTGGGTTTGCGCGCCGTCGGCGATGGTGTGGGGCGTGGGGATGCGCACGATGTGCCCGGCGCGCAGTGACTGCTGGGCGTCGTTGCCCGTTTCGGGCTCGACACCCACCACGCGGCACTGGGGTGCCAGGGCCTGCGCGGCCAGCAGGCTGCCTGCCAGCAAGCCGCCACCGCCCACGCAGACAAACAGGTAGTCCAGGTCGGGCACTTCTTCAAACAGTTCTTTGGCGGCGGTGCCCTGGCCCGCAATGACGTGCGGGTGGTCAAACGGCGGCACCAGCGTCATGCCGCGCTCCAGCGCCAGGTGGCGGCTGATGGCTTCGCGGTCTTCGGTGTAGCGGTCGTAGGTGACGACCTGGGCGCCGTAGGCCCGTGTGGCCGCCATCTTGGAGGCGGGCGCGTCTGCGGGCATGACGATGACGGCGGGCATGTCCAGCATGCGGGCCGACAGCGCGATGGCCTGCGCGTGGTTGCCGGCCGAAAAGGCCAGCACGCCGCGCTCGCGCTGCTCATCGGTGAACTGGGCCAGGGTGTTGAAGGCGCCCCGGAACTTGAAGGCGCCGGTGCGCTGCAGGTTCTCGCATTTGAAGAACAGTTGCGCACCCAGCAGGTCGTCGGCGGTGGTGGAGCGCAGCACCGGCGTGTGGTGCGCCATGCCCTTGAGCCGGTGCGCGGCGGCGGCCACGTCGTCGTAGGTGGGCGGGGTGAGGCTGGGCAAGGTCATGGCGGCATCCCTGGTGGCGGGGCAAACGCTTGCCCCTTCAGCCCTCGGATGATAGCGGGTTGCCGCGTGGTTTCAATCCAAAATGGCCTTACGCGCTTGTGTGGCAAGCGCGAGCAGCTATAGATTTTGATGGTTGATGGTGGGTCAGCCCAGCTCGCTGAACCGTTGCAGCGGCGTCAGTGCCGGGAAGTCGCCCGCGCGCTTTTGCTTCATCGCCGTGACCGACTCGCGCACATGCTGGTTGCTCCAGATGGCGCCTTGCAGCCAGCCCATCTGGCGCAGGCTGTCTTCCACACTGTGGTCGCGGGCGTAGTTCACGGCCTGTTTGGTGCCCCAGATGGCCACGGGCGGCTTGCTGGCGATCTCTTGCGCGCACTGCAGCGCGGCGGCAAGCATCGCTTCTTGGGTCTCGAACACTTCGTTGACGAGGCCGTAGCCCAGGGCCTTGGCTGCGCTCAAGCGGCGGCCGGTGTAGGCCAGCTCTTTCACCACGCCCAGCGGGATCAGCTTGGGCAGGCGCTGCAGCGTGCCCACGTCGGCCACCATGCCGATGTTGATCTCCTGGATGCAGAAGAACGTGTCTGCCGTGGCGTAGCGGATGCAGGCGGCCGTCACCATGTCCACCGCGCCCCCGATGCAGCCGCCGTGGATGGCCATGATGACGGGGATGCGCAGGCTTTCGATGCGGGTGAAGGTGGCTTGCATGTCGGTGAGCAGGTCAAAGATGGCGGCGCGGCCCTCGGGGCTCTGGTCGTCCATGGTGATGGCGCCGCCAAAGGTTTCCAGTGCCATGCCTGCGCTGAAATGTTTGCCGGTGCTGCTGATGACCAGCGCCCGCGCTTCGCCCGCCTTGTTGAGCTGGGCCAGCACCTCGTCCAGCTCGCGCCAGAAGGTGGGGTGCATGGTGTTCATGGCCTCGGGGCGGTTCAGCACCAGATGGGCCACGTGGTCGGTGATGCTGAGGGAAAAGCAGGTGAGGGTGTTCATGGGGTGCCACTGTAGACCGGTGAGTGCAGGCCGGGTCGTCGCCTGGGTGACTTTGAGCGATTTTGGCTGCCAGCACTTATCTGGTAAGCGTTGGAAGCTATTAAATCAGGAGTATTTGGGGTGCGCGGCTGGCGCTGCGGTGCACCCCGCGCCATGTTACGCGCGCCACACGGGCTGCGCAGGGGATGTGGCCCTCGTCTTGCGGCAAGGCAGGGCCGGTGATTGGCGTACACGCTGGGGGTTGCGTGCCGCTATGCTGCGTGTCGGCGCAGCGCGGCTCCTTGCTGCGACTGCCACCTTTCGCCGACCCCACCAGGATTTCCCGCCATGAAACTCATCCGTTACGGCCAGCCCGGCGCAGAACGCCCCGGCCTGATCGACGCCACCGGCACGCTGCGCGACCTGTCCATGCTGCTGCCCGACATGGGCCCGGCCCAGCTCAACCCGCGCACGCTTTCTGCCCTGGCCGCCATCGACGCAAGCCGCCTGCCGCCCGTCTATGGCACACCGCGCCTGGGCAGCCCGGTGGCTGGGGTGGGCAAGATCGTGTGCGTGGGGCTCAACTATGCCGACCACGCGCGCGAGGCGGGCCTGCAGCCGCCCGCCGAGCCTGTGTTGTTCATGAAGGCCGTGACGGCGCTCAGCGGCCCCAACGACGATGTGCGCATTCCGCCCGGCGCCGTCAAGACCGACTGGGAGGTCGAGCTGGGCATCGTCATCGGCACCCGTGCGCGCCAGGTGGCCGAGGCCGATGCGCTGCAGCATGTGGCGGGCTATGTGCTGGCCAACGATGTGTCTGAACGTGCCTGGCAGATGGAGCGCGGCGGCCAGTGGGACAAGGGCAAGAGCTACGACACCTTTGCCCCGATCGGCCCGTGGCTGGCCACGGTTGACGAGGTGCCCGACCCGCACGCCATCGACCTGTGGCTGGAGGTCAACGGCCAGCGCGTGCAAAACGGCAGCACCCGCAACTTCATCTTTGGCGTGCCCACCGTGGTGTCGTACATCAGCCAGTTCATGACGCTGGAGCCCGGCGACGTGGTGCTGACTGGCACACCCGCAGGTGTGGGGCTGGGGCAAAAGCCCGCCCCCTGGTTCCTCAAGCCCGGTGATGTGATGCGCCTGGGCGCCACGGGCCTGGGTGAGCAGGTGCAAAAGTGCGTGGGGGGATGAGTCGGGCGGTGGGCCTGGTGCGGTTCACACGGCGTAGCGCTCTTGGGGCCGAACCTATTTGCCCAGCTTGCCGATCAGCAGATGGTCCTTGGTTCGCCAGCCAGCCTGCTCCGGGGTGCTGACCCTGAAGATTTTCAGGTCCGCCTGGCTGGCGTGCTTGACGCGGTAGACCTTGAAGCTGGCCTGGTTGGCATAGGCCACAAAGAACCAGATCGCATCGCCGCTGGCCTGGGTGGCGTAGTGCACCTCGTGCCAGCACAGGTCGGCCTGGCTTTCATGCGCCACCTCGCAAATGTGGGCGTCGGCCTGGTTTTCGTATTTCACTTCCAGGATCTTGGCCATGGGCATCCTTTCGGGCGGTGGTTCGGGCGGGGGCTTGTCCTTCCAAGGGTATCCAGACTTTGGGCGCGCCAGCCCCCGGGTTGCCCTGTAGAGATGTAAGATTTTGAGTAAAAACAGGGCCTGGCGCTTGATGGGAAAGCGCAAGCAGCTATCAAATTGGGAGTGCGAGGAGCAACCAGGGCCCGGTGGCGGGTCAGTTCTCCACCTGCACAGACTCTACAAACACCAGCTCGCAGGAATTGGCCCCGGAATCCGATCGTGTGAGCGAACTCGTCCAGCGCCAGCCGCTGGGGTGTGTCACCTCCACCAGCCTGCCGGTGATGCGGATGTAGGCCCCCGCACGGGCCTTTTTGAGCGCCCGCTCCACCACGGGCGTGGCTGCAATCATGTGCATGTTGGCTGACGACTCGATGATCTCCTGCAGCGGGATGGGCGGTTGGTCGCGCCAGGTGTAGCGGTACCAGCGGCCGCCCTGGGTGATGTTCAAGGCTTCGTACACCGCAGGGTCGGCCATGCGCTTCCAGCCCAGGGCCAGGTCCAGCGGGGACAGCTCGGCCTCCTTGCCCACGTAATAGTCTTCGCGCGACAACACCCGTGCGCGCACGGCAAACGTGGCCAGTGGCTTGACCTGGTAGCCCCGGAACTCGAAAGCCGCCTGGCTGGTGGCCTCCTGTACGGGGCTGTCGGCCATTGGCTGAGAGACAGCGGCCAGCCCGTGGTTTTGCAGCCGCTGGTCGGCGTAGTGCACCCTGAGCTTCTCGACGGCAAAAAACGCCACCAGCAGGGCCATGGCGAGCTTGAGGAGGGTGGAGACGTTCATGGGCATACACAAGAGTCACGGAATTGTGCACAGATGCAACCTCAGGTAACGCCGAAAGGCGCTCCACCGATTGGCGACATCCGCTGACAGCCCGGGGGGCCGCACCCCCGCAGCGGTGGGCCCGGGTGGCGTGCACAGTGGCCGGATGCGCGTGCAACCTTTTCCCCCTCAAGTCTGTGTGTTCCATGACCGCTGAGCTGCTTCCCGCCCTGGGCTTTGTGCTGGTCGGCCTGCTGCTGGTGGTGATGACGTTGACCAGCTCCTTCATCGCGCGCGTGCCGCTCAGCTCGGCCATCCTGTACCTCGCCGTGGGCGTTGGCATTGGGCCCTGGGGGCTGGGCCTGCTGGTATTGGACCCGGTGGGTGATGCCCCGCTGCTGGAGCGGCTGACCGAGATTGCCGTGCTCATCTCGCTGTTTACCGTGGGCCTGAAGCTGGATCTGCCCCTGCGCGACCGGCGCTGGCGCATTCCGGTGCAGCTGGCCACCGTGTCGATGCTGATCACCGTGGGCGCCATCGCCGCCGTGGGCGTGTGGCTGCTGCACCTGCCGCTGGGCGCTGCCGTGCTGCTGGGGGCCATCCTGGCGCCCACCGATCCGGTGCTTGCGTCCGATGTGCAGGTGTCCGACCCGCAAGACCGTGATCGCTTGCGTTTTGGCCTGACGGGCGAGGGCGGGCTGAACGATGGGGCGGCGTTTCCGCTGGTGATGCTGGGTCTGGGCCTGATGTCGCTGCACGACCTGGGCGAGAGTGGCTGGCGCTGGTGGGCGGTGGACGTGCTCTGGGCCGTGGTGGGTGGCCTGTTGATTGGCTACCTGCTGGGCGTGGTTGTGGGCCGGGCCATTTTGTACCTGCGCATCCGCCACCGCGAGGCGCTGGGCCCGGACGAGTTCATGGTGCTGGGGCTCATCGCGCTGGCTTATGGCGTGGCCTTGTTGTGCCATACCTACGGCTTTCTGGCGGTGTTTGCTGCCGGGCTAGCGCTGCGGCGTGCGGCGGCGGAACCAGCGGCGTCCGTGGCATCACCTGTTCAAGGCGACAACAACGATGGTGAAGCCCCCCTGGCCGCACAGGCGCCGGGCCACATGATCGAGTCGGTCGAGCGCTTCAACGCCCAGCTGGAGCGCCTGGCCGAAGTGACCGTGGTGCTGGTGGTGGGTGCGCTGCTTTCGGTGGTGGACTTTGGCACCGAGGTGTTGTGGTTTGTGCCCGTGCTGCTGCTGGTGATCCGCCCGCTGGCGGTGTATGCAGGGCTGGTGGGCGCCAAGGTAGAGCGCTCGCAGCGCCGCCTGATCGCATGGTTTGGCATCCGGGGCATTGGCTCCATCTACTACCTCATGTACGCCATCACACACGACCTGCATCCGGTGATTGCGCAGCGCCTGCTGGCGATCACGCTGGCGGTGGTGGTGGCGTCGGTGCTGCTGCACGGTGTGTCGGTAACGCCGCTGATGCGGCGCTACGAGGCGCGCCGCAAGACGAAGGCACAGCGGCCACGGTGAGTTAGCAAGACCGGTTCAATCGAAAATGACCGCTAGCGCTTTATCTGTATGGTTTTGTTGCTATGAGTTTTGCGGTTTTTGGGGGAGGTGCGCCCCCCGCTCGCCGCACCTCAGAGGCTGAGAGTTTTTTAGCCGAGCCCGAAAGGCGCGCGAAAACGCCTCGGATCTAGGCGCAAAGCACAGCCATAGCTCGGGCTATGGCGAGCATTTGCAACGACGAGCCGGGGCGTTTTCGCGTGCAAGGCGGGCATGGATAAAAGACTCTCAGCCTCTCAGACCCAGGTGTCGTGGCAAGGCACCTGGGCGGGGGCCAGGTTGATGTACTGCACCAGCCGGGGCTGCGTGCCCCGATTGGGGCTGGGGCCATGGGGCAGGGCCTGGTGCCAGATCACCAGATCGCCCGCGCCCGCGCCGATGGGGGTGGCACCCAGCGCATGCAGGTCTTGCTGGCGGGGCTCGACCCCAGCGGGTAGCTGGGCCAGCCAGTCGCCCACCCGGCGGTGAAAGCCTGGCACCAGGGTGAGGGCACCTTGTTCGGGGGGCGTGTCGGTCAGGTACAGGATGCCCTGGGTGGCAAAGGGAATAGGCTGGTGCAGGCTCACATCCCAGTGCATGCCCTGGCCGCCGTAGGGGTAGCCGGGGCGTTCTGGAGGGTTGAAGCCACAGCGGTCGGTGCTGCGCCACAGGTCTGCCGTGCCCCACAGCTGCGCAAATGCCTTGTGGATGCGCAGGGAACGTCGGTTGACGTCGAATGCCGGGTGCTGAAACATCTGCACCATGGTGTTGCGCGGGGCGTGGGCGTACCACGACTCCACATCTGCCGGGTCGGCGCGCACGGCCTCCCACACCGCCTGTGCGGCGGCGGCGCAGTGCTCTGGCGTGGTGGCCTGGCGTACCACCACATAGCCATGCTCGTCCCAATGCGCCAGGTCGTCCGCATCCAGCACGGGCTCCATCGCATCGATCCGGGCCTGCAGCTGCAAGGCCGCTTCGGGCGCCGGGCCGCCATCCACAAGGGCTTGAATCCGCGCCACGGTAGCGGCATCGGGCGCGCCCGCCGTGCGCACGATCCAGTCCTCAAAGGCAGCGAACTCCGGGGCCTCGCGCAGCACGTATTGCATGGTCTGCTCCAGCCCCACACCCAGCGCGGCCAGCACGATCTGTGTGCGGTGGGCCTCCGCTTCGGCGCCCTTCAAACCCTGGCCCTGGCGTGCGGCCATCCAGCGTGACCAACAGCGTTTGAGGTGTGGGACCTGCAGGGCGCCCCTGTCCGTATCGGGCGGCAAGGAGCCAGACGCTGTTGGGGGCGTGGTGGTTGCGATCGGGGAGTGCATGGATGGAGCAAATCAAAAACGGTTCGGGGTCACAAGGCACGGCCCGCGCCGAACCCTGCGCGCAGGCCTGCCGATTTTGCAGGGTGGTCCGCCATCACCGGGCCAGGGCCACATCGCCTGCAAGCCGCTGCGCCACCACATTGCGCACAGACGCCGGGGCGCTCTCCAGCAGGCTGGGCCATTCCGTTTTGGCCCGCGCCACCGTGTCGCGCAACAAGGCCAGGTGCCGGGGCACGCGCAGCAGCCCGGCCGATTTCATCAGGCCTTCCATGTCGTCCCAGGTCAGCGCCCGCAGGGTGTTGTCGATGGCGCGGTTCACGGCATATTGCTGGTCGGGCACGCCCTCAAAAAACGCGGCCACACACACCGGGTCGTACACCGGGGCCAGCTGTGGCACGCGGCCGTCGGGGTAGACCAGGGCCCAGTTTTTCAGGTGCGCGTCGGTGTTGCCCATCAGGATGAAGGCCACCATGCGCGCCAGAAACTCGCGCGTGTCCAACACCGGTTGGCGGCTCAGGCGGTTGAGCACGCGCAGCATTGTGGCCCAGTCCTGCAGCGCGCCCTTGCCATGGGTTTTGCCGTATTTCTGGCGCGGCGTGTAGCCCAGCACCTGGTTGAACTCTTCCATGTGCACGCGGGCGCCGCCGGGCAGGTGGTCAAAACGCTGCACGGCCAAAATTTCGTTGAAGGGCACGGCATCGGGCAGGTCGGCCTCGGCCCGGGTGATGACGCGCACATCGGCGCAATGCAGGCCCAGCGCCTTGCACAGCTGGTAGCCGGTGAACTCGTTGGCCACGAGGTCGGGGTGGGCTGTGGTGGGCAGCTTCAAGATCACGCTGCCCGCCGCGCCCTTGCGATGCACCGTGTAGCGGCGGCCGTCCTGCACCGCGCTGAACTTGGTCACCACGCCGGGCAGCGAGGCCGCGTCTTCCACCGGGTATTCCACAAACCCCGGCTCCAGCACATCGAGCCCCTGCGTGGTGTGCCAGTGCCGCACCACGTCCGGGATGCCGTCTTGCGCGGGCACAGGCGCCACCTCCAGCGCGCCCATCAGGTCGTGGCCTGCGGCGGCCAGCAGCTCGAACTCGTCATCGGGGCTACAGCCACGCTCGTGCGCAAGCCGCTCGCGGTTGTGGCCCTCGGGCAGCAGGTTCTGAAAATACACCGGCCAGCGCCCATCGGTGCGCACCAGCCGCGCATCCCGCGCCGACGCGAGGATCTGCTGCGTCGCGGCCTCGTCGGCACCCTGAAAGCTCAGCGACAGGGTGGGGCGCTGCGGGTTGCGGATGTAGCTCTCGTCAAACGACACGCGCAGGATGTCGCCGTATTGCGAGAGGTAGCCAATCGGCTCGCGACCGCCCGCCGCCCCGTCCGCCTTTGCCGGGCGGTGCAGGTACAGGCGCAGGTAGCGGATGGAGGTGCTCATGGAGTGTTGCTACCGTCAGCGGCGCAGACCATCCACCACGGATGGCGGCGCATCCACCCCCTCGGGCTGGCCCAGAAACTTGCCTCCCGACTGGATGAACGCCTCCAGACTGGGCCGCAGGCTGCTGGGCACGGCAATGATGTCCATGCCCAGCACGCGGGCCATTTCAGCCAGGGTGGAATAGCGCGGGTCCAGGTCGCCGCCTTCAGTGCGCTGCACCGTCATGCGGCTAAGGCCTGCACGCTCGGCAAGCTGGGCCTGGGTCATCTGGTGGGCCTTGCGGGCGGCGGCAAGGGTAGGTATGAGGTCAGTAGGCATGATGCTATTTATACTCTTAATATTTTAAAAGAGTATAAATTTTATCTTTTCGCAAAGTTTTTTGACCCAACGGGAGCGAGAAGTGGCGGGTATGCCGCTACAGGTCAGGCCCAGTCTGTGCCACCGTTCCGGCGGGACTGCCCGGAACGGCCGCAATGCAGCGGCTGCAGTCCGTAATGTCGGCCCTCTGAGTTCACGGTCTGGGCCACTCAGCGCTCATTCACGCGCATGCGACACCTCGGACCCAATGGCCTGGTTCAAAGTTCGGCTGACCTTGCCAGCCAGCCGGTACGTTCACCACGCCCGAACCTCTATTGACATCGGCCCATTCGGCGTGGACTTGCATGCAGCTCAATGAACCCGCAGCACCTCAAATTGCTGTCGGATTGAAGCGACCTGTATCGACACCTCGTCACCCTCGCATTTACCCAGCATGGCCCCGCCCAAAGGGGCCTCGCTGCTGATGACTTGAACGAGCTGTGCGCCGCTGACCAACTTCATGCTGCCCCCATCCGGGCCGAGGAAGAGCTGCTGCTCCTTGTCGTCAGAATCAACCAGGCAGACCAGCGCGCCGAGTTGGATACCTTTGCTGGCGTCGTAGGGGCGCGGGCGGAATTGGCGCCAATTGGCTATCGCCTGGCGGATGGCTTCGGCGCGGCGAGCTTGGCCGGTGGCCAGGTAGGCGGCTTCGAGTCCTAATGTGTCGTATTTGTTTTCGGCGATGTTTTCTTCGTGAGTGGCCGTTTCATGGGCCGCCCGCATTGCCTGTTCTGCTTGCACCAGGTCTTCGGCGAGCCGTTCCAGCACCTGCTTCTGCAGCAAAAATTTATCCATGATGAAGGGGCGGCATCTCGAACAAGCGGGGGTAAGTCTTGATTGTGAAGGACTCCACCAGCCCTCGACGCTCTTGTTGGCTACCGTTACCTTCAGCTAAGTGCACGCTGCTAGCGATGAGATCATTGATGGATCCCATTGCCAGGTACGAAGGGATAGACTGAGCTATGCAAAGATTTCCCCTCAGCGTTGTTGCAGCCGTTCGTTGGTTGGCTTTTGCAATTTTTTGCTTCGGCATTGTCACTGTCGGCCAAATGCTGATTTTTTATCAGGTCACGCGTTGGGGGAGGTTTGTCTGTCCAGAAGGGTGGTGGCGTTCGTCGCCCGGACTCTGTGCTTTTCCACCCGTATCAATTTCGATCTGGTCGATTAGCTACGCTGCAGTTTCGATACTTCTTGTTTGCACTGGCGTGTTGCTCGCGCCCTCACATAAGCTGAAAGCTTGCGCGACCATGCTGATCGCGTTGATGAGTTGGCAAGCCTACATCCTCATCGCCAAATCGTTTTCTTGGGTGGCTCTCGGGTCGCTGTGTGCAGTGGTTGGCATAGCAACATGCTTTGGCCTTGGCGCACTGGCTTCGCGTAGCCCATCATTGCGGCGAACGTACGCAAATATTCCCGCTCCTCAGTAGATCAAGCATCCGTTGCCGGTAGCCGTGGACGGCTCGTATTGGTCAATAGCAACAGTCGTTGCAACGGGTGCAACGGGCCCTGAGCAGACGGTGGGCACCATTTCCCTAAACAGTCATCTATTCACAATCCGGCTTGCTCACAGTTCGAGCGATGCTGTTGGAGATCCTATATCGCAGGTTTCTCGGTCTAATTTACGTTGGGGGGCTATCAAGGCCTCCGCGCTGTATAACGGTATTCACCTGGGTATTAATGCCACTCTCGAAGCCAATGACCAGCCCGCTAACTCGCGCGGCGGTCCTCACCGCATTCTTCTTTGTCTCGCTGGGCGCCTTCCTGGACCTTGTTCAAGGGGGCCGCTTCGTTTTTTTCTACGGCGCTCAGTACACGCAAGCGGCGTTGGTGGCCTTTCTCTTCCTCCTCCCTGCCTGCGCCGGTCTGTTGCTCACCCAACCGCGTTTCACTGCCCAAATGCAATGGCGCTATCCAACTCGTTGGGTGCGCTGGCTGTTCATCAACCCTCTCATTGACCTTGCCCCTGTTTCGTGTAGTTCTTAACCCACGATTCACGCGGCCTTTTTGCGCTGTGCCTCGTACCAGCGTTGTTCGTACTGCATCGGGCTGAGGTAGCCCAGCGAGGAATGCAGCCTGCGG
>NZ_JAMXAX010000015.1 GCF_023913775.1 Acidovorax facilis | reverse complement strand
GGCCGGGGGTTGGGGTGTTGCCCGTGCCGGTGGTTTGGGGCGCGCGGGCGGCTTGGGCGCGACCGCAGGTTTCGCCGCAACGGGGGCAACGGCTGCCACAGCTGCCACAGCGGCAGCGGGCGGCGGCGGTGCCGCAATGCTGCGCGTGCTGAACACTTTGCCGACAGGCGACCCGGGGCTGTCCCACGCCAGCGGCACCCCGCTCAGCACCAGCCAGTGCAGGGCCAGCACCAGCGCAGTGATGAGAAAGAGCGCGCGCCGTGGCATCTACCTGCGTGCCGGGGCCGTCAGGCGCTGCCCGCGCCCAGATCACTGGAGAGCTGGGCCGCAGCCGCGCGCAGCGGCGCGTCGATGGCGCCGCCCCACTCGGGGTCGAAGGTGGCAATGGAGCCCAGCGTGGTGATGCCCAGCTCCAGGTGGCCGTCCGCGTCAAACACGGGTGCGCAGAACGCCACGATGCCGGGCAGCAAGGTATCGACCACCCGCGCGGCACCGCGTTCGCGTACCTCGGCCAGCAGGGTGTTGACCTCGGTCATGGTCGAGGGCAGGTCGGTGCGGCGCATCTTCACGGCGCGGGCCAGCTCCTCCTTGAGCAGCGGCGCCACCACATCAGGCGCCATGTGCGCCGCAAAGCAGCGGCCGGTGGCCGACGACAACAGCGGCATCACGTCACCCAGGCGCAGGTTGGCAGTGACAGCCTGGGGCGACTCCTCCCAGTGCACGATGGTGGGGCCGTGGTTGCCCCACACGGCCAGCGCCAGCGTGTGACCGATGGCTTCCATGAGTTCCGGCATGCGCTCGCGCGCCAGGCGCACGGCATCGAGCCGGGCCAGCGACGCCAGCCCCAGCTTGAGGGCGGCGGGGCCCAGGTCGTAGCGGGCGTTGCGCGGGTCTTGTGTGACCAGGCCCAGGCGCTGAAAGCTCACCAGATACCGGTGCGCCTTGGCCGCGCTCATGCCCGCCGAGGCCGCCACATCCTTGAGCATGAGCGGCCCGCGCGAGCGGGTCAGCCCCTCCAGCAGGGCAAAACCCACCTCGACCGATTGAATTCCTGCACGTTCTTTGTCCATGTGCACTAAAATTTGCGAGTTTTGTTTAGTTAAATCAATTTACCCAAGCGTAATTCGTGTTGGGTGAAGACTTTCAACCCCTTGAGACAAAGGTCCTGCCACCATGAAACTCGCTACCTACAAAGACGGCTCGCGCGACGGCCAACTGGTTGTCGTCTCCCGCGACCTGGGCACAGCCCATTATGCGACCGGCATCGCCAGCAAGCTCCAGCAGGCGCTGGACGACTGGGGCTTCATCTCGCCCCAGCTGCAGGACCTGTACGACCAGCTCAACAGCGGCCGCGCGCGCCACGCGTTCCCGTTTGACCCCAAGCAATGCATGGCCCCGCTACCCCGCGCCTACCAGTGGGCGGATGGCTCGGCCTACATCAACCACGTCGAACTGGTGCGAAAAGCGCGCAACTCCGAAGTGCCCGAGAGCTTCTATACCGACCCCCTGATGTACCAGGGCGGCAGCGACGACTTCATCGGCCCTTGCGACGATGTGGTGGTGCCCAGCGAAGCCATGGGCATCGACTTTGAGGCCGAGATCGCCGTCATCACCGGCGACGTGAAGATGGGCACCACCGCCGACCAGGCGCTGGACGGCATCCGCCTGGTGATGATTGCCAACGACGTGAGCCTGCGCAACCTGATCCCTGCCGAGCTGGCCAAGGGTTTCGGTTTCTTCCAGAGCAAGCCCGCCACCGCCTTCGGCCCTGTGGCCGTCACGCTGGACGAGCTGGGCGACGCCTGGGACCATGGGCGCGTGAACCTCACCGTGCAGTCCACCTGGAACGGCCGCAAGGTCGGCATGTGCGACGCGGGCCCCGAGATGACCTTCCACTTCGGCCAGCTGATCGCCCACGTGGCCAAGACGCGCAACCTGCGCGCGGGCTCCATCATCGGCAGCGGCACCGTGAGCAACAAGGGCGTGACCGACGCCAACGGCCGCACCGAATGGCCCAAGGGCTACAGCTGCATCGCCGAAAAGCGCTGCATCGAGACCATCCAGGACGGCAAGCCCAGCACCGAATTCATGAAGTTCGGCGACACCATCCGCATCGAAATCAAGGGCAAGGACGGCGCGAGCATCTTTGGCGCCATTGACCAGAGCATCGCAGCCCCCTGAGCCGCCTTCGGCGTCTTCCCCCTCAGGGGGACGCCACCCGTGGCCTGGCAAAGCCAGTTCCACGGTGGTGCTGGCCTTAGCGCGCGCCGGTTTCAAGCGACGCGCGCATGTGCAGTCAAAAATACAAGAAAAAACAGGCTCTAGCGCTTATTGGATAAGCGTTAGCAGCTATTAATTTAATAGTTTCATATAGGAGACAACCCCATGCAGCGTAGAACCCTCTTGTCCGCCCTGGCCGCCGCAGGCGCCACCACCGCCGCCCCTTGGGCCCTGGCCCAGCAAGCAGCTTGGCCCGACCAGCCCCTGCGCTGGGTGGTGCCCTACCCCGCAGGCGGCGGCACCGACGTGCTGGCCCGCACCGTGGCCGAAGCCATGCGCCAGACGCTGGGCCAGCAGATCATCGTGGACAACCGCCCAGGCGCCTCCACCAACATCGGCGGCCAGGCCGTGGCCACGGCCAAACCCGACGGCAACACTTTCATGTCGGCCGACAACGCCATCCTGGCCTACAACGAACACCTGTTCACCAAGCTGCCGTTCAACCCCGAAAAAGACTTCACCTACGTGGGCGGCATCAGCCGCTTCCCGCTGGCGCTGGTGGTGCATCCATCGTTCGAAGCCAAGACGGTGAAGGAGTTTCTGGACTACGCGCGTGCCAATCCCGGCAAGCTCAACTACGCATCGCCCGGCAACGGCTCGCCACACCACCTGGCGATGGAGATGTTCAAGAACCGCACCAAGACCTTCCTCACCCACATCCCCTACCGCGGCGCCGCGCCCGCGCTGCAGGACGTGATGGGTGGGCAGGTGCCGTGCATGTTCCTGGACCTCGCCGCCGGCTTGCCCGTGATCACCTCGGGCAAGGTGCGTGCGCTGGCCATCGGCTCGGCCAAGCGCGTGGCCGCGCTGCCGGACGTGCCCACCCTGGCCGAAGCCGGAGTGCCCAACACCGAGGTGTTTGCGTTCCAGGGCATCCTGGCGCCCGCTGGCCTGCCCGCCGCCATCACCACGCGTTTGAACACTGACCTGAACAAGGCCCTGCTGAACCCCGCCGTGGTCAAGCGCATGAACGACTTCGGCATGGAAGCATTGCCCGGCACGCCTGAGCAGTTCCGCGCCATGGCGCGTGCCGAGTCCAAGCGCTGGGGCGAGATCATCAAAGCGGCAGGCGTGAAACTGGACTGATCTCGCAGCACCTCGGTGCACGGGACGGTGCACTGGGTGGCCTGGCCTTGACGGGCCTCTCCACCCCTTCAGCCTGGCAGGCCGCTTGCCCAAGCAGGCCCATCCACTATTCAGGCAGGTGGCACACCGCCTCGATGTTGTTGCCCTCGGGGTCGATGACAAACGCGCCGTAGTAGTGGGGGTGGTAGTCGGGCCGCAGGCCGGGGGCTCCGTTGTCTTTGCCCCCGGCTTCGATGGCGGCGCGGTAGAAGGCATCGACCTGGGCCCGGGTGGCGGCCCGCCATGCCAGGTGGCAGCCCGTAGTCGCGGGCGGGCCGCCGTAGGGCGAGGGGCCGTCGATGAACCACACATCCGCCTTCTTGCCGTCGGGCTCGGACGGAGCCGGGTAGGCATAGCCCAGCATGTTGGAGCCGTAGTTGCCTTCAAAACACAGGCTGTAGCCCAAAGGCGCGAGGGCAGCGGTGTAGAACGTCTTGGTGCGGGCGATGTCGGTGACGCGGAAGGTCATGTGGTCCAGCATGGGAGGGGCTCCTGGGGTTGTTGTGTGCGGTTTTATACCTGAAATACTGATATTAAACACAGTATTTTCGCCTGGATACAGAACCCACCGCACCTCAGAGGCCGCCTCGCTCATGCATCGGACTCAGCGGACTGGCGTCCCTCAATTCCACCCCTCTAGCACCAGTTTGCCCCGCGCCTTGCCGCTCTCGATGAGTGCATGGGCGCGCTTCAGATTCGCCGCGTTGATGCTGCCAAAGCGCTGGTCCAGCGTGGTGCGGATCAGGCCCGCATCCACCAGCTGCGCCACCTCGGTCAGCAGGCGGTGCTGGCCGATCATGTCGTCCGTGCCAAACAGCGCGCGGGTGAACATCAGCTCCCAGTGCACCGACACCGACTTGCGCTTGAACTTCGTCACGTCAAGCGAGATGGGGTCGTCGATCAGTGCGAACTGGCCTTGCGGCGCGATGGCCTCCACGATCTGGTCGAAGTGTGCGTCGGTCTGCGTGAGGCTCACGATGATGTCCACCATAGGGTGGCCGATGCGCGCCAGCTCTTGCGTGAGCGGCTGGCTGTGGTCGATGACGTGGTGGGCGCCCAGGTCCCGCACCCACTGTTGCGTTTCGGGGCGCGATGCCGTGCCGATGATCGTGAGGCTGGTGAGCCGCGCCGCCAGCTGCGTGAGGATGGAGCCCACGCCGCCGCTCGCGCCGATGATGAACAGGGTCTTGTTGGTGGGCTGCTTGCCAGGGCCCACACCCAGGCGGTCAAACAGCAGCTCCCACGCGGTGATGGTGGTCAGCGGCAGCGCGGCGGCCTCGGCAAAGTCCAGCGACTTCGGCGCGTGGCCCACGATGCGCTCGTCCACCAGGTGCAGCTCGCTGTTGGTGCCGGGGCGGGCGATGGAGCCCGCGTACCAGACGCGGTCGCCGGGCCGGAACAGCGTCACATCGGGGCCCACGGCGCGCACGATGCCGCTGGCATCCCAGCCCAGCACCTTGTAGTCGGGGCCGTCACCGCTGCGAGAGCTGCTTTTGCGCACCTTGGTGTCCACGGGGTTCACCGAGACGGCATGCACCTCCACCAGCAGGTCGCGGCCGGTGGCCACGGGGTCGGCTTGGGTGATGTCGAGCAGCGACTCGGGGTGGTCGATCGGGTGGGCGGTTTGGTAGCCGATGGCTTTCATGGGGTGGTCCTGGGTCTAAAAATGAGATGCCTCGATGATTGGTCTTGCGGGTTTGTTTTTAAATGGGTGGATAGTTGAATGAATATTCAATCAATGTTTGAAAATAAAGCCGACAACACCTGAAGTCGTCATGAAAAGCCTTCAAGACCTGGACATCTTTGTGCGCACCGTGGACAGCGGCAGCCTGTCTGCTACGGCCAGGGCGCTGGACCTGACCCCGGCGGCGGCCAGCGCGGCGCTCAAGCGGCTGGAGGCTGAGCTGGGCGTGCTGCTGTTTGTGCGCTCCACGCGCAGCCTGCGGCTCACGCCCGAGGGCGCGTTGTTTCTGGAGCACTGCCGCCCCGCGCTGGCCGCGCTGCAGCAGGTGCAGGGGCAGCTGGCCAGTGGCCGGGCGGGTGCGCTGAGCGGCACACTGCAGCTGGCGGCGCCGTCGGACCTGGGGCGCAATGTGCTGCTGCCTTGGCTGGACGCATTCCAGACCCAGCACCCGGGCATCGCCGTGCGTTTGCAACTGTCGGACCGCATGGCCAACGTGTACAGCGAGCCGGTGGACGCCGCCTTTCGCTATGGCAAGCCCCAGGATTCGGGCCTGGTGGCGCTGCCGCTGGCGGCCGAGCACCGGCGCGTGCTGTGTGCGGCCCCGGCCTACCTGGCGGCCCACGGCGCGCCCCCTACCCCCCATGCGCTGGTGGACCATGACTGCCTGTGCTTCATGCTGGGCGAGGACGTGCATGACCGCTGGCGGTTCTGGGATGCGGCGGGCCAGGAGGCGCAGGTGCGCGTGCGCAGCCACAACGTGGCCAACGACGGCGATGCCGTGCGCCGCTGGGCCGTGCTGGGGCGCGGAATTGCCTACAAGTCGTACTTTGACGTGGCGCACGACCTGGCTGCCGGTAGTCTGGTGCCACTGTGCACCGACTGGACCACGGAGGCGGTCCCGCTGTTTCTGGTTGCCCCCAGTCGCAGGCAGCTCACGCCCCTGGTACGCGCGCTGCGTGACTTCATGGCCACGCGGCTGCAGGCGCTGCTGCAGCAGCAAGAGGTCGCCTCCTGATCTTTGCGTTTCGCGGGCGAGGGAGGAGAGGGAGGGGGGCGTGCCGCCGGCCGCCAATCGGTGGTCCGGATTCAGCGAGTGCCTGGGGCAGGGCGGTTTTACGCTCCGGTCGGAGTGGGGCGTCAAGCCATCGCTCGCCCGGCGGGCGGCGCAACTGGCGCCCGGCATTTCTCCCCAAGACCCAAAGGCATCTTCATGAATATCGTTCTTTTGCACGGCAGCTGGCATGGCGCCTGGTGTTGGCACAAAGTGGTCCCGCTGCTGCAGGCCCGGGGGCACCAGGTGCATGTGCCTGACCTGCCCGCCCATGGCCGCCACTGGCGGGTGGCGCGGGGGCGCACCACGCTCTCGGCCATGGCGGCGCATGTGTGCCGGGTGCTCGATGCGCTGGACGGCCCGGCGCTCATCGTGGCGCACAGCCGGGGCGGCATTGTGGCGTCCACAGTGGCCGAGCAGCGGCACCACAAGCTGGTGGGTGTGACCTACCTGGCCGCTTACATGCTGCGCCATGGCGAGCGGGTGACCGACTTCTTCCGCCAGGACAAGGCCTCGCTGGTGGCGCGCCACATCCATGTCAGCCGCAGCACCTTGACCGACCACCTGGCGCCCGAGGCCTACCGCCCCGCGCTTTACGCCGACTGCTCGGACGCCGACGTGGCGCTGGCCCAGGCGCTGCTCACGCCCGAGCCCTCGTTGCCCGCACTCACCCGGCTTGCGCTGACGGCGCCGCGCTACGGCAGCGTGCCCCGGCACTACATCGAGCTGACGCAGGACCGGGCCGTGACCATCGAGCTGCAGCGCAAGATGATCGCGGCCTCGCCTTGCGCCACGGTGTCATCCATCGAGGCGAGCCACTCTGCGTATTTCTCGCAACCCCAGCGGCTGGCGGACACCGTGCACCAGATTGCCGGTTTCCGCTGACGGGTCCGGGATGAGCGCGGCGGCCGGAGGGCTATCGCCCACGCGACGCCGCCGGGGCGCGGGTGCGCCGCACAATGCGACCCCCAACGGCGCATGCGCCGGCCTCGCCCAGAAAGACCCCCATGCTGAATTTCGACTTCCACAACCCCACCCACATCGCCTTCGGCCAGGGCCGCATTGCCGACCTGGACAAGCTCGTGCCTGCCGCAGCCAAGGTGCTGATCCTGGTGGGCGGCGCCAGCGCCGAGAAGACCGGCACCTTGGCCGAGGTGCGCGCCGCGCTGGGCGAGCGCCAGCACGCCACCTTCAGCGGCATCGAGCCCAACCCGAGCTACGAGACCTCCATGAAGGCGGTGGCGCAGATCCGCGAAGGCGGGTTTGACTTCCTGCTGGCCGTGGGTGGTGGCTCGGTGATCGATGCCGTCAAGTTCATCGCCGCCGCCGTGCGCTTCGAGGGCGATGACCCCTGGGCGATCCTCGAAAAACATGGCCGCAACGTGAAGGGCGCCCTGCCGTTTGGCGCCGTGCTCACGCTGCCCGCCACGGGTTCTGAAATGAACAACGGCGGCGTCATCACCCACCGCGCCAAGGGCGCCAAGCTGGCCTTTGGCAGCGTGCACACCTACCCGGTGTTTTCGGTGCTCGACCCCACCAAGACCTACACCCTGCCGCCCCAGCAGCTGGCCAATGGCGTGGTCGATGCCTTCGTGCACACGGTGGAGCAGTACCTGACCTACCCGGTCAATGCGCCCGTGCAGGACCGTTTTGCCGAAGGCATTCTGCAGACGCTGATTGAGATCGGCCCGCGCTTGCTGACCGCCCCGGAGCCCGTGTACGAAGACCGCGCCAACCTGATGTGGGCCGCCACCATGGCGCTCAACGGCCTGATCGGCGCGGGCGTGCCGCAGGACTGGGCCACACACATGATCGGCCACGAGCTGACCGCGCTGCACGGCATCGACCACGCGCGCACGCTGGCCATCGTGCTGCCCGCGCTGCTGAACGAGCGCCGGGTGGCCAAGCGCGCCAAGCTGCTGCAGTACGGCGAGCGCGTGTGGGGCATCACCACCGGCACCGACGACGAGCGCATTACCGCCGCCATCGAGCGCACGCGCGAATTCTTTGAAAGCATGGGCATCGCCACGCGCCTGTCGGGCTACGGCCTGGGCGGCGACACCGTGGGCGCCGTGGTGGCGCAGCTCGAAGCGCATGGCATGGTGACCCTGGGCGAACAGCGCGAGATCACGCCCGCCGTGAGCCGCCGCATCCTCGAAGCCGCGCTGTAAGCCGCCGCCGAGCGGGAGAGCGGGCAAACGCTCGCGCCTCCCGTGGTGCATTTCGCGCCGCACAGCGGCGTTTCGTCGCAGGGCGCTGGAGCCCGCTGCGGGTGCTGCCTACAGTGCCGTCAAGCCGCCACCCCGGGCGGCATTTGACGAAAGGCGCACCGTGATCTTCATCCTCATCCTGGCCCTCCGCTCCGCGTGGCGCAACGCCCGTGCTCCGCTGCTGGCAGCTCTCATGGCACTTCTGGCCTGGGCAAGCCCCGCATCGGCGCAGTACGCGGGCCTGCGCACCCTGGTCGTCCCTGGCTCAGAGCCCGTGACCGTGGCGTTGTACTACCCCACGCCCGCCGTGGCTCGCACCCTGCCCATGGGCCCCTGGCGGCCCGTGGTCACGCCGGGCGCCCCGGTGGCGGCCGAGCCCCTCAAGGGCCTGATCCTTATCTCGCACGGCACGGGCGGACATGAGCTGGGCCACCACAACCTGGCCACGCGCCTGACTGCCGACGGCTATCTGGTGGCCGCGCTGCGCCACCCGGGCGACAACTGGGAGGACCGGTCGATGATCACCTCAGGCCGCTACTTCAGCGAGCGCCCCCGCCAGGTGAGCCGCGTGCTGGATGCGCTGCTGGCCAGCCCCGAATGGGGCCCCCGCATTCCGGCCGGACGCATTGGCGCCGTGGGGCATTCGGCAGGCGGCTACACCGTGCTGGCCCTGGCCGGTGCGCAGGCCGAACCGGCCCGTGCGGCACAGCACTGCCGCAGCGTGTCGGACGACCCCGGCTTTTGCAGCCTGGGCAAGCTGCCCGCCCGTGGCCAGACCGCCCAGACTACCAAGGAGGCACCTGCGGCAGCCACCGCGGCATCCACACAGGCCGGCGCCCCCGCGCTCGATGGTCCGCTGGTCTCGGTGGCAGACCCCCGCATCCGCGCCGTGGTGGCCATGGCGCCCATGGCGGTGGTGTTCACGCCCGACAGCCTGAAGGCCATCAGCGTGCCCGTGCGACTGATGGTGGCCGAGCGCGATGCCGTGCTCACGGGTAAATACCACGGCGGCTATGTGGCGGCGAATTTGCCGTCTGCACAGGCCAACACCGTGCCGGGTGCAGGCCACTTCGCCTTCATGGCCCAGTCTGTCTGGCCGCTGGCGTCTGAGGCGGGAGACGCCGCAGCCAACCCCGAAGGCTTTGACCGCGTGGCTTACCACGCCACGCTGGAGAGCGAGGTGGCGGAGTTCCTGGCCAGGCAGCTGCGCTGAGATGCTGGGGGGCTTACAGCGCGGTAGTACCGTCCTGTAAGCCAATGCCGCAAACCTGCCTGCATCGCGGGACAACGGGACCGATGGCTGATACGGTGGTGGTTTGGTTTTCCGAACAACCCCCACAACGAAAGCGACCTCCATGGCACACATCCTCATGGTTCTGACGTCCCACGACCAACTGGGCGACACCGGCAAAAAGACGGGCTTCTGGCTGGAAGAGTTTGCGGCACCGTATTACGTATTTAAGGATGCAGGCGCGCAGATCACCCTCGCATCGCCCCACGGCGGCCAGCCGCCCCTGGATCCCAAAAGCGACGACGAAAACGCCCAGACCGATGCCACGCGCCGCTTCAAGGCCGATGCTTCAGCGAAGCAGCAACTGGCCAGCACCGTGCCCCTGTCCAGCGTAAAGGCCGAGGACTTTGACGCCGTGTTCTACCCCGGCGGCCACGGCCCCCTGTGGGACCTGGCCGAAGACGCGCAGTCCATCGCACTCATCGAAAAGACCTTTGCGGCCGGCAAGCCGCTGGCGCTGGTGTGCCACGCACCCGGCGTGTTGCGCCACACCAAGGCGCCTGATGGGACGCCCCTGGTCAAGGGAAAAAAGGTCACGGGATTTACCAACACCGAAGAAGACGCCGTGCAGTTGACCCAGATCGTGCCGTTCCTGGTGGAGGACATGCTCAAGGCCAACGGCGGGGTGTATTCCAAAGGTTCTGACTGGGCGCCCTATGTGCAGACCGATGGCACGCTGATCACTGGGCAGAATCCCGCATCGTCCGAGCAGGGCGCCCATGCCTTGCTCCTGCTGTTGGGGTGATGGACCGAGCAGGAACCCCGCACACCGGCGGAGCCTGCGCAGAACGTGTGTCTGCGCAGGTTGAGGGTGAAATGGTTGCAGGCGCTAGTGAATATTGTGCAAGCACCTATCGAATAAGTAGCAAAATGACCTTGCCGCGCTGCGGTCAGTCCGTGGCGGTGGCGCGGGGCAAGGTATTCATGTTGGCACCGGCGGTGCCTGCGGTCTCCATCTGCACCAAGCATTCATCAAACGTGGCCATTTGCCCGATGTCGGTAATAGTTTGGCTGGTCGCCTCGTTGAAGTTGCGCTTTTGAGGTTGAACCAACAGGCTAAAGGATTCTCGCAGGGCCGTTTCATAATCATCAGTAGGCCGCTACGAGACCCACTTTGCCTGACTACCGCATTACTCCCTACCAGACTCAGTATCTTGCTTGGGTGCTATCCCGGCAGATTGGGCGTGACTCCCTGGACCTCCTGGCCTCCACCCTGGTCGATGCGCGGGTCGATCTCAACCCCCATCAGGTCGAGGCGGCCCTCTTTGCATTCCGCAGCCCGCTATCCCAGGGCGCCATCCTGGCGGAAGAGGTGGGCCTGGGCAACACTGTTGAGGCGAGCTTGGTGGGCGTGCAAGAAGACTGCCCGCTGGTGGCAGGCGTTACCGACACAGGCCAGCCCCTGCACGAAGAAGACGTACACAAACTGCTCCGCCTGCCCGCCCAGGTGCTGGAGGCTAGCCTGTTCATGGAGCCCCCAGCCGCGTTGGCCGAAGACGTGGAGCGGCTGGAGCGCGCACAGATTCTGGCCGTCAACACCCGCAACCTGGGCTACTTCGATGCCGAAGTGCAAAAGCTCGATGCTTGGGCCGACGACCTGAAGGTGGGCCTGGAAAACGAAGTCAAAGAGCTGGACCGTGAGATCAAAGACGTGCGCCGCACCGCCACTGTGGCCGCTACGCTGGAAGAAAAACTGCACTGGCAAAAACGCCAGCGCGAGCTGGAGGACAAACGCAACCAGCTGCGGCGCAGGATTTTTGATCGGCAGGATGAAATTGATGCGCAGCGCAGCAGCCTGATTGCCGCTGTGGAAGAACGCCTGTCAGTGCACGCCAGCGTCCGTAAGATATTTGCCATCCAGTGGGCGCTGGCGTAGGCCCGTCCACAAAGAACCATGAGATTTTGATGATGGCGAAACAAGTTACTAACCCCAACCAGCTCTCCAGGCTGGTTTTGAACGGCTACAAGTCGATTGCCGAGTGCGATCTGGCCTTGGGGCCTATCAATGTACTGATCGGGGCCAACGGCGCAGGCAAGTCCAACTTCATCGGGTTTTTCAAACTCATTGGGCGCATTCTGGACCAGCAGCTCCAAGTGTTTGTGGGTGACGCGGGGGGGCCTGATGCGATGTTGCACTTTGGTCGCAAGACCACCGAGGTGCTGAGTGCAGAGCTGTACTTCGGCAACAACGGCTATCGCTTCCAGCTCAAACCCACCCAAGACAACCGCATGATGTTTGCCCATGAGGCGCTGTGGTGGAACGTGCGCGGTGAATGGCATCCTGAAGGTGGCCACTTCGAAACGCGCTTCAAGGAACGACAACACCACGGGCTGATATGGAGCCACACTGTCCCCGCCATGCGCAGTTGGCGCGTGTATCACTTCCATGACACGAGCACCAGCGCCATGGTCAAGCAAGTGCATGGCGTCGGCGACTACCAGTATCTGCGCGAAGACGCCCGCAACTTGGCGGCCTTCCTCCAGCATCTAAAGGACCAGCACAACAGCCACTACCAGCGCATCGTCAAGTCCATCCAGATGGTGGCGCCGTTTTTTGGCGATTTTCTCTTTCGCCCCTATGCGAGCAACCCCGAAAAAATCCAGCTCGAATGGACCGAGGCCGGGCAGGACGTACCGTTTACCGCCAGCGCCCTGTCCGACGGCACACTGCGCTTTATCTGCCTGGCCACCGTGCTGCTGCAGCCCGAAGCGTTCATGCCCGCCACCATCCTGATTGACGAGCCCGAACTGGGCCTGCACCCCTTTGCCATCACCATGCTCGGGGCGATGATGAAGTCCACCGCGCAGCAGCACCAGATCATCGTCTCCACCCAGTCAGTGGAGCTGGTCAACGAGTTTGATGCCGAAGATTTGATCGTGGTGGACAAAAAAGGTGGTGCATCCACCTTCTCCCGGCCCAGCGCCGAATCGCTGGGCGAATGGCTGCAGGATTACACCCTGGGCGAGCTGTGGAAGAAAAACATCCTGGGCGGAAGGCCGCAGCGATGAGCCGCCTCTATGTGGTTGTGGAAGGCCAGACCGAAGAGGCCTTCGTGCGTGAATTGCTGGTGCCGCATTACGCCCGCCTGGGCCGGTATCTCACCCCCATCATCGTCAGTACCAGCCCCGGCTACAAAGGCGGTGTGGTGAGTTACGCCAAGGTCAAGCCGCAAATCGTGCGGCTGTGCAGGCAAGACGCAGAAGCCTGGGTTACGACCCTGTTCGACCTGTATGCGCTGCCGACCGACTTTCCGGGCAAGGCGGCACCCGCATACCCCGCCCAGGCCAGCGGCAGCACCAAGGCGCAATACCTGGAGGCGCAGCTTCTGCAAGACATCGCCGAGCCCAACTTTCTGCCCAACCTGCTGGTGCACGAGTACGAGGCGCTGCTATTGACCCAGCCTGCACAATTTGAGCAATGGACGAGCAATGCCAAAGTGCCCGCCACCCTGGCCCAGGCCGTGGCACAAGCAGGCTCGCCCGAGGATGTGAACGACAGCCCGCATACTGCCCCTTCCAAACGCATCCTGGCGGTGATGCCTGAATACCAGAAAACCTTTCACGGCCCGCTGATCGCCTGCGACATTGGGCTGGACGCCCTGCGCCAGGCCTGCCCGCATTTCCATGCCTGGCTGCTGGCCGTGGAGGCCCTTCCCTGACCCCCCCCTATGGCACGCCAAAAACCAGAAGTCACCTGGATCGGCAAAGACCAACGCCCCCGGCTGGAGCCGCGCATTTTGCTGGAGGACCCGGCCCGCAGCCACCCGCAGCTTCTGGCAAAACAACACGCGATGCGTGTTGTTTTGGATGCGCAGCAGATTCAACACGCAGTGCGTGGCGAAACTCCTCTGGGCCGTGATGTGCGGCCGGGCGTGCTCAACCCCAGCTTGTCATGGACGCATTGCCGCACTCTGTTGAAAGAGGCGAGCCAAGCCCTGGAAGTACATGCTGGTGTCCCATGAGCAGGTCACAGAAGACAAGACACTGAACGACTTTTTGCGTTTTGAGGGGGTGTGCGGCTGAGTCCGTCGGGATGGTGGACGGCGTGGTTCTGAGGAAAATGGCTGCTAGCGCTTGTAGATAAAGCGCAAGCAGCTATTGTTTTAGTAGCGGTATCTGCCGGTTTAACGGTGATGGATATCAGGTTGTGACTTCTGCAGCCGCAGCCTCAGGTGTGTTGCACGCCTCCACCTCCACCAAACAGTCATAAAACGTGGGCGCACGCCCCAGGTCCGTCAGCGCCTGGCTGGTCACCTCGTTCACGTTGGTTCCATTGAGCCCCAACTTGCGCCACCAGATGCCCAGGCCATTCACAACCCCGGGCCGTGCGCGGCGCGACACGGTGGCGTGGCACAGGTAGCTGCCCCGGTCGTTGAACACGCGCACCACGGCGTCGTTGGCAATGCCACGTGCTTCGGCATCGTCGGGGTGGATCTCCAGCACCGGGCGGCCTTCGATGTTGCGCAGGCTCTGCACATTCACGAAGGTGGAGTTCAAGAAGTTGCGCGCGGGCGGGGAGATCATGGCCAGCGGGTAGCGGGCGTCCGTGCCCTGCAGCTCGTAGTTGGGCAGGTGGTCGGGCAGGCCGTCCAGGCCCTGGGCGGCCAGGCGGGCGCTGTAGAACTCGCACTTTCCAGAGGGTGATGGGAAGTTGCCTTCGGCGAACGGCGCATCGGGCAGCGCCAGCGTGGCAAAGCCTTGGCTTTCGAGCAGTGCGTAGTCCACTGCGTCGCCAAACGCCTGGCGGCACAGGGCCTCGTCGCTCTCGGCAAAACAGGGCTCGGCAAAGCCCATGCGCGTCGCCAGGTCGCGGAAGATCTGGGCGTTGCTGCGGGCCTCGCCCAGCGGCGCAATAGCGGGGCGGTTGAGCAGCACGTCGGTGTGGCCGTAGGAGAGGTGTACGTCCCAGTTTTCCAATTGCGTGGTGGCGGGCAGGATGTAGTCGGCGTAGTCGGCGGTATCGGTCTGAAAGTGCTCCAGCACCACCGTGAATAGATCTTCGCGTGCAAAGCCTTGCACCACCTTGCCCGAGTCGGGGGCCACGGCCACGGGATTGCTGTTGTAGACCACGACGGCCTCCACCTTCGGGCCGAACGCGGGCGAGGCCTCGCGCAGCAGGTCGTCGCCGATGGTGGACATGTTGATGGTGCGCGGTGTCCTGGCGGGCATCAGGTCAGGACGCTGCAACACGGCGCGCTGCGCCGGAAACTGCCCCGAGCTGGACAGCAGCACGCCGCCCGCGCGGTGGCGCCAGGCGCCCGTGAGCGCAGGCAGGCAGGCCACGGCGCGCACCGCATTGCCGCCTCCACGCACGCGCTGCATGCCGTAGTTCAGGCGGATGGCGGCGGGCTTCGTCGTGCCGTAGTCCTTGGCCAGCTGGCGGATCTGTTCCGCCGGAATACCGCACACCTCGGCCGCGCGCTCGGGCGGCCATTGCAGGGCGCGCTCGCGCAATGGCTCCCAGCCCAGCGTGTGGCGCTCGATGTAGTCGTGGTCCAGCCAGTCGTTCACGATCAGCTCGTGCATCAGCGCCAGGGCCAGCGCGGCGTCGGTGCCGGGGCGCAGGGCGATGTGCTCGTGGCATTTGTCGGCCGTCTCGCTCTTGCGGGGGTCAATGCACACCAGCTTGGCGCCATTGCGCTTGGCCTGCTGTGCGTAGCGCCAGAAGTGCAGGTTGCTGCCGATGGAGTTGCTGCCCCAGATCAGGATGAGCTGCGACTCGGCAAAAAACTCCACCTTCATGCCCACCTTGCCGCCCAGGGTCTGCACCAGGGCCTCGGCCCCGGCCGATGCGCAGATGGTGCGGTCCAGCTGCGAGGCACCCAGCTTGTGGAAGAAGCGGCGGTCCATGCTCTCGCCCTGCACCATGCCCATGGTGCCCGCGTAGCTGTAGGGCAGGATGGCTTCGGGCGCACGTGCGGCGATGGACTGCAGGCGCTGGGCGATGTCGGCCAGAGCCTCATCCCAGGTCACAGGCACGAACTGGCCGGCCCCCTTGGCGCCCGTGCGCTTGAGCGGCGTGAGCACGCGCTCGGGGTGGTAGCTGCGCTCGGTGTACTTGCTCACCTTGGCGCACAGCACGCCGTCGGTGTGTGGGTGCGCGGGGTTGCCCTGTACGCGGGTGGCCACGCCGTTCTCTACGGTCGTCAACAGGGCGCAGGTGTCCGGGCAGTCGTGGGGGCAGGCGCCGCGCACCTGAGTCGGTACAGATAGAGGGGGATTTGCAGCAGAAGACGTGGGCATTTGGTAGGTTGATCGTTAAACTGGCAATCAGGGTTGGAACGGTTGTGCATATCTAGCCACCCTTCCAAGGAGGCTGCCTACCGGCAGCGCAGAGGGATCGCCCTCGATTCACAAGAGCAGAGATTTCACCATGAACCAACCGGTATTGGGTCGTAGACAGTTTTCCGTGGGCCTGGGCGCTGCAGCGCTGGGGGGCTTCCAGCTGGCACACGCGCAAAGTGAAGGCCGGATTGTGCTGGGCCAGTCTGCTGCCTTCACGGGCCCCGCCGCGCAGCTGGGCGTGCAGTTCAACCTGGGTGCCAAGCTCTTTTTCGACCAGCTCAATGCGCAGGGTGGCGTGGGCAAGCGCACGGTGGAAATCCGCACGATGGACGATGGCTACGAGCCCGACCGCTGCGCCGAGAACACCAAGAAGCTCATTGCCGAAGACGTGTTCGCCCTGTTTGGTTACATCGGCACGCCCACCAGCCTGGCGGCGATGCCCATCTTCACCAAGGAAAAAGTGCCATTCTTTGGCCCCTTCACGGGGGCCGAGGCGCTGCGCCAGCCGTTCAACCGGCTGATCTTCCATGTGCGCGCCTCGTACTACGACGAAACCGCACTCATCGTGCGCCAGCTCACCAACCTGGGCCTCAAGAAGATTGCGGTGTTCTACCAGAACGACGCCTACGGCAAGGCGGGACTTGATGGCGTGACAAAGGCGCTGACCGAACTCAAGCTCGCGCCTGTGGCCACTGCCACGGTGGAGCGCAATTCCACCGACGTGAAAGCGGCTGTGGACAAGCTGGTGCCGGCCAAGCCGGATGCCGTGGTGCAGATCACTGCCTATGCCTCGGCCGCATCCTTTGTGCGCGCAGCGCGCAAGGCGGGCTTTGGCGGCACGTTCTACAACGTGTCTTTCGTGGGCACGCAGGCGCTGGCCGACGAGCTGGGCAAGGATGGCGCCGGTGTGGTGGTGTCGCAGGTCGTACCTTCGCCCTATCAGCCGTCGCGCCAGATTACCCGCGAGTTTCTGGAAGCCATCAAGAAGGGCGGCGACAAGGTGCAGGCCAACTACTCCAGCATGGAGGGTTTTCTGGCCGCCCGCATCTTCACTGAAGGCCTGCGCCAGGCCCAGGGCAGCGGAAGGCCCACCCGCGAGAGCCTGATCACCGGCATTGAGTCGCTGGGCAGCCAGGTGATTTCGGGCTTTCCGGTCACCTACAGCGCTACGAGCCATGCGGCATCGAAGTTTGTCGAGATGTCCATGCTGACGGGCGACGGCCGTGTGAGGACCTGACTGCAGCGCCGCAGGCCCCGGCGGAGGGCTCTGCGGCATCTATCTGCAAGGCGATCAGCCCAGTGTGCGTGTGCGCACCAGTCCTTGCATGAAGGCCTCGCAGCGCGCCAGCTGCTCCAGGCTCACGTATTCGTCGGGCTGGTGGGCCTGCTGGATGCTGCCGGGGCCACACACCACGGTGGAGATGCCCGCGTTCTTGAACAGGCCCGCCTCGGTGCCAAAGGCCACCAGCGTGGTGTTCTTTTCGCCGCTCAGCTCCTGCGCCAGGCGTGTCACCGGGTCATCCTTGCTGCCCAGAAAACTCGGAATCTCGCAGATGGTCTCGAATTCAAAGCCTGCTGCGGGCGCCACCTTCTTCATCGCAGGCTCCAGCGACTTGGCATAGGCCACCACCTCGGACTGCATCTGCGCCGCATTGGCCGTGGGCAGGTCGCGGAACTCGTAGCGGAACTCGGCGTCGCGCGGCACCACGTTGTCGGCAATGCCGCCGTGGAACTGGCCCACGCTGGTGGTCGAAAACGGCACGTCGAAGCCCTCAAAGCGGGGCTCATTCTTTTCAAAGTCTTCCGCCATGTCGCGCACCCGGCCCACCACGCGGGCGGCCATCTCGATGGCGTTGACCGAATGCGGCGTGAGGGAGGAATGCGCCTCCTTGCCGCGCACGCAGCACTTGTAGCGGTACACGCCCTTGTGTGCGATGGCGGGCACCATGCTGGTGGGCTCGCCCACGATGCAGGCCAGGGGCTTGATGTTGGCATCGCGCAGGTCGGCGATGAGCTCTTTTACGCCAAAGCAGCCGATCTCTTCCTCATAACTGAAGGCCAGGTGGATGGCGAAGGGCGCGTCGCTGTTCAGGAATTGCTCGGCGTGCGAGACCGCAATGCCAATGAAGGCCTTCATGTCGGCACTGCCGCGCCCGTACAGATTGCCGTCCTTGACCAGAGCGCTCAGTGGGTCCATGGTCCAGTCCTGCCCGTCCCACGGCACCGTGTCGGTGTGGCCCGAGAGGATCACGCCAGCGGGTTTGCCCTCGCCCAGCGTGGCGAACAGATTGGCCTTGGTCTTGTCGTCGTTGAAGGTCAGTCGGCTTTTCACGCCCAGCTTGGCCAGGTGGTCGCGGATGAAATGGATCAGTTCCAGGTTGGAGTGGTGGCTGACGGTGTTCATGCGCACCAGGGTTTGCGCAAGTTCGAGGGCGTGGGGGGAGAGTGTCATGTTGCAGTGCAAATAAACCCGGGGTGGCGCAAGGGGCGGCCAGCGGGCTAGACTGTGAGATCGTAAGGACACATATCATGAACGTTATTGACTCCATCGTCACCCAGGCGGCCAGTATTGCAGCGGTGCGCCGGGACATTCACGCCCACCCCGAGCTGTGCTTTGAAGAGGTGCGCACCGCCGACGTGGTGGCCCAAAAGCTCACCGAATGGGGCATTCCCATCCACCGGGGGCTGGGCAAGACGGGCGTGGTGGGCATCGTCAAGGGGCGCGACGGTGGCGCCAGTGGCCGGGCGATTGGCCTGCGCGCCGACATGGACGCCCTGCCCATGCAGGAGTTCAACACCTTCGCCCACGCCAGCAAACACCAGGGCAAGATGCACGCCTGCGGCCACGACGGCCACGTGGCCATGCTGCTGGCGGCGGCCCAGCACTTTGCCAGGCACCGCAACTTTGACGGCACTGTGTACCTGATCTTTCAGCCCGCCGAAGAAGGCGGCGGCGGCGCCCGCGTGATGATCGAAGACGGCCTGTTCGAGCAGTTCCCCATGCAGGCCGTGTACGGCATGCACAACTGGCCCGGCATGCCCGTGGGCACTTTTGCCGTCAGCCCCGGCCCGGTCATGGCATCGACCAGCGAATTCAAGATCACCCTGCGCGGCAAAGGCGGCCATGCGGCCCTGCCGCACACAGGCATCGACCCGGTGCCGATCGCCTGCGGCATGGTGCAGACCTTCCAGACCATCATCAGCCGCAACAAGAAGCCGGTGGACGCGGGCGTGATCTCGGTCACCATGATCCATGCGGGCGAGGCCACCAATGTGGTGCCCGACAGCGTCGAACTGCAGGGCACGGTGCGCACCTTCACCGTGGAAGTGCTGGACCTGATCGAAAAGCGCATGCGCCAGATTGCCGAGCACACCTGCGCCGCACACGACGCCACCTGCGAGTTCGAGTTTGTGCGCAACTACCCGCCCACCATCAACTCGCCCGCCGAGGCCGAGTTTGCTCGCAAGGTCATGACCACCATCGTGGGTGAAGAGCGTGTGCTGGCGCAAGAGCCCACCATGGGCGCCGAAGACTTCGCCTACATGCTGCAGGCCAAGCCCGGCGCGTACTGCTTCATCGCCAACGGTGACGGCACGCACCGCGAAATGGGCCATGGCGGCGGCCCCTGCATGTTGCACAACCCCAGCTACGACTTCAATGACGACCTGATCCCGCTGGGGGCGACCTACTGGGTCAAGCTGGCTGAAGAGTGGCTGGCTCAGCCCACCAGCGTGGCCTGAAGCGCCGTTGAACTACCTTTACCCCGGGCGCACGCAGCGCGCGTGCCCGGGTTTTCTTTTTCCTCCCACACTGACTCCTGAAAGCCCCGCCCATGACCGGAATCGTTGAAGCCTTCTCGCCCAGCTACGCGCAGGCGCGAAAGAAGTTTCTGGAGGCCGCCGCAACAGCCGGCCTGCCCATCGAATCGCACGCCCATCCGCTCAAGGGCCGCGACGGCGAGGACCTGGCCATGGACGTGGTGCGTGACGGCCCGGCGGACGCGAAGAAGCTGCTCATCGTGAGCAGCGCCTGCCATGGCGTCGAAGGCTATTGCGGCAGCGGCGTGCAGGTGTTTGCGCTGCACGACGCCGAGTGGCGGGCCAAGGCGCGCGATGCCGGTGTGGCCACGCTCTACATCCATGCGCTGAACCCGTATGGCTTCTCGCATGTGCGCCGCTTCACGCACGAGAACGTGGACCTGAACCGCAACTTCCAGGACTTCAGCAAGCCCCTGCCCGTGAACACCGCCTACCGCGAGGTGCAGCCCCTGCTGCTGCCCGAGCAGTGGCCGCCCGGCCCCGAGAACCTGGCCGCCGTGCAGCAGTACATCGCCACCAAGGGCGAGGCCGCGTGGCAGGCGGCCATCTCGCAGGGCCAGCACGAGTTTCCACAGGGCGTGTTCTTTGGTGGCACCGAGCCCACCTGGAGCAACCGCACGCTGCGCCAGGTGCTGCGCCAGCACGGCGCCAGCGCTTCGAACATCGCCTGGATTGACCTGCACACCGGCCTGGGCCCCAGCGGCCATGGCGAGCGCATCTACGCAGGCAATGATGACGATGTGGCCGTGGCCCGTGCGCGCGCCTGGTGGGGCGGCGGTGGCGCCACGCCGGTCACGTCCATCTACGACGGCTCGTCCACCTCGGCCTTCCTCACCGGCCTCATGTGGACCTCGATCTACGACGAATGCCCGCATGCAGAGTACACCGGCATCGCCATGGAGTACGGCACGGTGCCCGTGCTCGACGTGATGAACGCCATCCGTGCCGAGCAGTGGCTCAACCTGCACCCCGACACGCCCGCCGACAAGGCCGCCCAGATCAAGGCACAAATGCTGGCGGCCTTCTACACCGACACCGATGCCTGGAAGGGGCAGATCATCAGCCAGGCGCGGCAGTCGATGTTCCAGGCGGTGGAGGGGCTGGTTTCTTGAATACTTGGTGAAAAATGCACCTGGCGCTTATCCAGCAAGCGCAAGTAGCTATAAAAAATATAGTATTTCAGGTCCATGGGGCCTGGTTTTTACGAGGGAGCCGCTGGCGCATGGCGGCTACCATCGTTCCCAAAAACCAGGAGACCCCATGGCGCCACGCCCCCGCACACCCCCCATCCCGCACGCAGCAGAACACGCTGGCCCATGAGGCCGCCCAGCGTGGCACACGTGGCAGCGCAAGCGCAGCAAGCAGATCCCCTGCGCGCGCTCAGCCGCAGCCTGCTCCAGCTGGCTGAACAGGCCCAGCACGCGCCGCCGCAGGACCTGCTGCACCAGGCGCTGCAGACGCTGCGCGGGCTGGTGCCTTTTGATTCGGCGTGGTGGGGCGAGGTGTCGGCAGGCGAGTCTGGCGCAGGGGGCGGCGCGCAGGATGTGCAGGCCGCGCCGCGCAACTGGCTGCACGGCAGCATCGGCCTGGCCCGGGGCTTTGCCGACGAGTGGAACGCCCTGGCCGCTGCGGACGATTTTGCGCAGCATTCCATGCGACACCTGGGCGAGGTGATCCGCGAGCGCGACCTGGTCGGCGCGCCACCCGAAGACCCGCAGGTGATGGCCTTCGCAGAGCGGCATGGCCTGTACCACTGCATGGCCCTCACGGCCGAGCTGCCGCACAGCGGGCTGCTGTTTTTTGTCTCGGTCTACCGGACGCCCAAATGCAGTGAATTCACCGACGCCGAAACCGTGCTGTTTGGCGAGTTTGTGCTGCACCTGCTGCAGCACTGGCACTACCGGCTGCAGCGGTTGCAAAGCGATTCTCCACGCCGCCCGTGGGACAGCTTTGCGCTGGCACAGCCCACGGGCGAGCTGCTGTTTGCGGGCCTGCGCATCAGCCAGGCCTTGCGCGCGGCCTACCCGGAGTGGGCGGGCACCCGCCTGCCACCGGCCGTGGTGCAGGCGCTGCCCGGCGCGCCCTGCAACCTGGCGCTGGGCAAGGCCTGCCGCCTGCGGCTGGAGCGGTGCGGCCCGCTGGTGGCGCTCAGCATCGCATCGCGCCAGCACAAGCAGGCGCTGGCCCCGCGTGAGCTGAGCGTGGCCATGCTCTACGCCCAGGGGCAGTCGCACAAAGACATTGCGGCCACGCTAGGCCTCACGCCCGCCACGGTGCGAACTTACCTGCGCACTGCCTACGCAGCGCTGGGTGTGCGCAACAAGCTGGAACTGGTGGCGGCGCTGCGCAACGCGTAGGGCGGTGGCCCGCCGCTGTGCGGGCTCGGTAGTTTCCCGCTCCCTCTGCATTTGCAGAGGCCGCAGCGGCAGCTTCTTTTTCTATCGTCCGCACCGGAGTCCCAGAGACTGCGGTGGCGCTGCCGCCGCAAGCTGGGCTCCTGAGAAAAACACACCACAGGAGACTTTCCGCATGTTCCCGAACCCCACCCGCGCCGCCGTGGCGCAACCCCGTCGCATCGCACTCGCGGCACCCTTGGGCCGATGGCCCGCGCGTGCGCTGAGCGGCCTGGGCGCCGCAGCCACCCTGGCGCTGACGGCCTGCGGCGGTGGCAGCGATGCCCCTGCGCCGCTGGCCAGCAAGCCCCTGGCAGAAGCTTGCGCTGCCTACACGTCAACCACCTTGCCCCATGGCGCCAAGCTCACGCGCACCGAGCTGCGCAAGGCCGAGGGCACGTTGCCCGACGTGTGCATCGTGCGCGGGCAGATCGTGTCCTCGCCCGACTCCACCATCAACTGGGCGGTGGAACTGCCCACGCTGGCGCAATGGAACAGCAAGACGCTGACCATCGGCGGTGGCGGCTTCGACGGATTTATCCCCACCGACGATCCGTGGTACCAGCAGCTGGTGGGCCCATCGGCCAATCCGTATGTGAAGATCAGCTCCGACTCCGGCCACCAGATCCAGGGTTTTGCCTGGGGCAAGAGCGATGTGGCGCTGCGCAACCATGCGTTCGACGCCAACCATTTTGTGCTGGAGGTGGGCACCGCCATCGCCACCGAGTTCTATGGCAAGCGTCCCGTGCGGCGCTACCACATGGGCCATTCCAACGGCGGGCGCTCAGGTCTGATCTCCACGCAGAAGTACCCCAAGGACTACGACGGCGTGGTGGCCATGGAGCCCGCCATCGCCCAGCAGGCGCACCAGGTCAACCTGGGCCCCACGGTGCTGCGCCACATCTTCAAGAGCCGCGAGAACTGGATGAGCCCCGCCAAGATCGCGCTCTACGCCAAGGCCGAGACGGCCGCGTGCGACGGGCTGGACGGTCTGAAGGACGGCATCATCGGCAACGTCGAGGCCTGCAACTACGTGCCCACCGAGCTGCTGTGCCAGGGCGCGGACAGCGACAGCTGCCTCACGGCCGGTCAGATCGAATCCATCCGCCTCATCTACAGCGACCACAAGACGCCCGTGACCCTGTCGCGCGGCGCAGTGGGCTACCCGCGCTTTGGCCGGGGCGGCGCGTCCACGTCCGATTGGCAGTCGTACATGTTCGGCACCAGCTTCGATGCCCCCGATTCGTTCAACCACATGGCCGTGACGGCGGCTGCGCGCCTGGTGGAGGGCAACCCCAACGCCAACATCCTGAGCCACGACCCCACGCAGTACCAGGCGCAGTACAGCCGCCTGGCCGAGATGATCGACGGCACCGACCCGGACATTGCTGCCTTTGCCGACAACGGCGGCAAGCTGCTGATCTGGTACGGCGCGGGCGACACCTGCGTGTCGATGTACCGCACGGTGGAGTACCTCGACACGGTGAAGCAGCGCCTGGGCGCCAGCAAGGTGCAGAGCTTCGCGCGCATGGTCACCTCGCCTTCCAACGGGCACGACTTGGACGGCGTGGGCACCGAGCCCCGCTCCATCGACCTGCTGGCCGCCATGGACGCATGGGTGGAAAAGGGCACGGCGCCCGACAAACTGGTGGCCACGAAGTTCGCGCCCGGCACCACCACCCCCGTGGCCCAGCGCCCGGTGTGCGAGTACCCGAAGTTCCCGCGCTACAACGGCACGGGTGACCCGGCCAAGGCCGAGAGCTTCACCTGCTCGGCGACCTGAGCGCGGTGGGTGGAGCAAGGGCACGCCCTGCCCGGGCGTGCCCTTTGACCACGGCATGGGGCCTTTGCGGTTTCACAGCCCCAAGTCGCTCAACCCCGGATGGTCGTCCGGCCGGCGCCCCAGGGGCCAGAAGAATAGCCGGTCTGCGGCCTGGATGGGCCGGTCGTTGATGCTCGCGTGGCGCACGGCCATCAGGCCCGCATCGTTGAACTCCCAGTTCTCGTTGCCATAGCTGCGGTACCACTGGCCTGCGTCGTCATGCCATTCGTAGGCGAACCGCACGGCGATGCGGTGGCCGCTGAACGCCCAGAGCTCTTTGATGAGGCGGTAGTCCAGCTCGCGCGCCCACTTGCGCTCCAGCAGCTGCCGGGCGGCCTCGCGGCCCACGGGAAACTCAGCCCGGTTGCGCCAGCGGGTGTCCTCGGTGTAAGCCAGGGCCACACGCGCCGGGTCGCGCGAGTTCCAGCCGTCTTCGGCCAGGCGCACTTTCTGGATGGCGGTTTGCAGGGAGAAGGGCGGAAGAGGCGGGCGGGTTTCCATGGGCAGCACCTTGGGGTTGTGGGTCAAGAGGGTTGAGGATGTAGACAAGTCTGTCTACATCGCATCATAACGAAATGTAGACAGACTTGTCTACAATGCCCACATGATTCCCCTGCCGCCTTCCGACTGGAAAGACCTGCCTGCCCGCGACCGCCTGCTGCAGACCGCGCACGCGCTGTTTTACCGCGACGGTATCCGTGCCACGGGCATCGACCGAGTGATCGCCGAGTCGGGGGTCACCAAGGTCACGTTCTACCGGCATTTCCCCAGCAAAAACGATCTCATCTGCGCCTATCTTGAATACCGCCATGCAGGCTGGATTGCATGGTTTGCTGCGGCCCTGGAGCGCCATGGGAATGCAAAGCGTGGTGGTGCGTCCGGCCTGAATGCGCTGTTGGCCACGCTGGCCGAATGGTTTGGCCGCGGCGACTTCCGGGGCTGCGCTTTCATCAACAGCGTGGGCGAGCTGGGCGGCACGGTGCCGGAGGTGATGGAGATTGCACAGCGCCACAAGCATGAGATGACGGACCTTCTGGCCACCCTGCTGCCCCCTGGCGCACAGAGGGTGCGCGACGCGCAGGCCGTGACGTTGGTGGTGGAGGGCGCCATCGTGCGTGTGCAGATGGGCGAGCCTGTCAAGGCGGTGCTGGGCAGCGTGGAGCGCCTGCTGGCGGGCCTTGCCCCCTAGTGTCCCGGTGCCGCGCATCACCTCACGCGTACTGCGCCAGGCCGTGGCCGAAGGACCAGTTCTCCTTAGCCACCTCGACAATGTTGATGAACACGTCCTCGGGCCGCAGGCCTGGGCTCTCACCCAGCAGCTGCGCGGTGCGCGAAAACAGCGCCTTTTTCTGCTCCAGGCCGCGCGTGTTGTTGGCGGTGATCTGGATGAACACCACGTCGTCGCTGCGGGCCACGCCCAGGTACGTGGGGCTGTAGCGGAAGTTGGCGGCGTCGTGCTCGGTGATGGTCATGAACTGGTCGTCCTCGGGCACGTTGAAGGTCTCGCGCAAGGCGCGGTACAGCGTGTCAAAGATCGCCTGCCGGTAGGCCGCAGGCTTGCCGGCGCGCATGGCAATGTGGATGAGGGGCATCGCAAGATCCTTTCTGAACAAGATGCTGGCGAAATCCTATCCATATGAATATGCTATGGATATCTATTTCAGAAATATCAAATTCAAATGGTTGAGCGATCCCTGGATCTGGATGCCGTCGAAGCCTTTGTGCGCATTGCCGAGCTGGGCAGCTTCACGCGCGCAGCCGAAGCCATGGGCACGGCGCAGGGCGCGATAAGCCTGAAGCTCAAGCGGCTTGAGGACCGGCTGGGCTGCCGCCTCATCGAGCGCACGCCGCGCCACGTGCAGCTGTCGGCCCGGGGCGCGGCATTTCTGGAGCATGCGCGTGAACTGCTGGCCGCGCACGATCGCGCCCTTGCCACGTTCGCCCAGGCCCGCCAGCGCCTGACCATCGGCATCAGCGACCATGTGGCCGGGCCGGAGCTGCCCGCGCTGATCGCCCGCATGAACCAGCAAGACCCACAGCTGCTCATCGAGATCCGCATCGGCTCGTCGGGCGACCTGCTGCAAAGCTACGACCGGCGTGAGCTGGATGTCGTGCTGGCCCGCATGCACGTGGGCCGCAGCGATGGCGAGCTGCTGGCCGAAGAGCCCTTCGGCTGGTTCGCCGCCCCCGGCTGGCAGCACCGTGCGGGCGAGCCCTTGCCCCTGGCCACGCTGGCCGAGCCCTGCGGTGTGCGGGCGATGGCGGGGCAGGCGCTGGACGCTGCGGGCATCGCCTGGGCCGAGGTGTTTGTGGGTGGAGGCGTTGCTGCCGTGGCGGCGGCCGTGATGGCCGGGTTGGGTGTGGCGGCGCTGGCACCGCGCATGCTGCCGCTGGGGGCGGTGGATGTGGGTGCCCGCCTGGGGCTGCCTGCGCTGCCGCGCCTGCCGGTGCTGCTGCACACACGCACCCAAGACGGCCGTCCGCGCGATGCGCTGACAGCGTTGTCGGCGGCCTTTCGCAGCGCGGTGCGGGGATAGCTCACAAGCCTGTACCCTTGTTGATGGACCGGCCTTTCACTCCAGCCTGGCGCCTTGCGATGCGCCGTGCCGCGTGTCGCGGTCGTACTGCTTCTCGCGCTCCGCGTGTTCGCGCAGCAGGCGGTGGCCCAGCGTGTTGGCCTGGCGCTCCAGCGCCGCGCAGTCGGGGGCAGCAGGCAGTGCGGCAATGCCCTCGTCAATGGCCTGCGCCGCATCGCGCCCGAACTGGACATGGCCCTGTTCGTGGCGGGACAAGGCGCTCAGGTACCGGTCGAACACCGCCTGCTGGGCGGGTGTGGCGCTGTGCAGTTCGGGCAATTGCACCTGGGTGCGCAGCCGGGTGGTGACCTCGGTGATGGTGCAGCGGCCCGATGCCTCGCGCCACCAGCGAAAGGTCCAGCGCACCTTCCAGCGGGTGTAGCCGTGAAAGCGCTGGCCGTCGACGGTGATGGGCGTGGCAGCGTTCAGCGCTTTCCGCAGGGTCTCGCCGGGCTGGGCGCGCACGGGGTAGGGCTGCTGGATATGTTCTTCCGTGACGGCGGCATGGGCGGCGCCCGCGCAGACCAGGGCCACCAGCACCCCGGCAAGGTCCACCAAGCGCGCCCTCAGCACCACCGAGGCTCCCCGGTTCACTCGCCCCAGGGCAGCATCAGCGTGAGCAGCGACAGCTGGTCAAACTCGGGCGCAAACGCGTCGATGATCTGCTGTGGCTCGGGGCAGAGCGTGGTGTCGGTGATCACGCCAAACTGCACACCGCCACCGTAGCTCAGGATGGAGACACCGAGGCCGATGTCGCCCGACTGCGGCACCCAAAACATGCACTGGGTGACGCGTGAGCCGCACAGTGTCAGCTGCTCCTTGGGCCCAGGCACATTGGTCATCACGGCCGTGGTCTTGCGGCCGAAAAGATTGAGCAGCGCGTCCTGCGCGGGTTTGATCATCAGTCCTGCCACGGCCAGCATCGCAAACGCCAGGATGGGCTGGGTGCTGCCCTTGAGCGCGTTCATGCGCTTGCGCACCTCGTATACGCGCTCGACGGGGTTGGCCACGCCAATCGGCAGCACCAGCGGCACCAGCCCAAAGCGGTTGCCCAGCTTCCACGCCTCTTCCATGGGGCGCAGGTTGACCGGGATCATGGCGCGGATCTCCTGCCCCGTGGGGTCGTCGCCCTGGCTGCGCAGGTAGCCGCCGATGGCGCCCGCCACGCACGACAGCAGCACATCGTTGATGGAGCAGTTGAGCGCCTTGCCGATGGCCTTGACTTCTTCCAGCGGGATGGGCGGGCACCAAGCCACGCGCTTGGCACTGCCGGGCTGGCCCTTCAGGCGCGTGGGGGAGTCGTCGGGCATCAGCGCCAGGGCAGCGGCATCGCTCACCAACTGGTAGGCCACGCGTGCCATGTCCATGGTGCCAGCCAGCCCATGGTGCATGGTCTTCTCGGGGTCGCTCAGCATCTTGAACGACTTGGCTGCGCCGTCACCGGCCAGATCCAGCGCCTTCACCGTCATGTCCGTAAAGGGCTTGATGAGCGCGTCCGCAATCCAGTCCTCGGCCGTGGCGGCCTGCTCGCGCTCTTTGCGGGTGCGCTTGGGCGGTTCGGCGCCGCCGTCCACGATGGACATGGTCACCGAGATCAGCGCAATGCCGTCCGCAATGCAGTGGTGGATGCGCACGATGAGCGCGCTGCCGGGCTGGCCGTCGTCACCCACAAAATCTTCGATCAGGTGCATTTGCCACAGCGGCCGCCGGGTATCGAGCGGCTGCATGGCGAGTTCACCCACACGGTCTTGCAGGGCGCGCTGCATGCTGTGGCCTTGTCGGTGGGGCAGCTTCTCGCGCAGCACATGCGCGGCGATGTCGAAGTTGCGGTCCTCCACCCAGGTGGCTCCCGCTGCATCTTCCACCACGCGCTGGCGAAAGCGCGGGTACTGCAGCAGGCGCTGCTGAACGCGCTCACACAGGGCGTCCCAGGTGATGCCGGGCGACAAGGTCCACACGCCGTTGATCATCATCAGGTTGCTGTGCGAATCCATGCGCAGCCAGGCGGTGTCGACCTTGGTCATGCGTTCGCCCGACAGGCCCAGCATGCCGGTGGCAGCGCGGCGCACGTTCTTCTGCACCACGGTGGCGGCCTTGCGGGCGGCTGGGGGCAGGGCCTGGGCGGCCTTGCGCGCCACCTCGGGGGCCTGGTTGCGCATCGTGCGCAGGGGGCTGGAGCCTTTGCCCGGAGTGGCTTTGCTGGGGGCTGGAATGCGGGTCACCATCGGATGTACACCTGTTGTTTGATTTTTGGGGACTTGCCTCTATGGATTGAGCGGTCCCAGACTGTGCTCAGCCCGTAAGATACAACGCAGCAAACCCTTGCCGACACCGTTCTTTCCCTCCCCCAAAGATCTCAAGGAGCACACCGACATGGCCGACCTCAACGCCACCTTCGAAGCCGCCGTGGCCAATTCCAAGAACCTGAGCGAGCGTCCCGACAACGCCACGCTGCTCAAGATCTACGCGCTGTACAAGCAAGCCACCGCCGGCGACAACACCGAGAAGAAGCCCAGCTTCTCCGACATGGTGGGCCGTGCCAAGTGGGACGCCTGGGAAAAGCTCAAGGGCACGGGTGCCGACGAGGCCAAGCAACAGTATGTGGACCTGATCACCTCGCTGAGCTGATACGGCGGTACCCCAAAGCAAAAGGCGACTTCGGTCGCCTTTTGCTTTGGGGGCAAAGGTGCCTAACGCTGGACCCACCCCTTGGGCAGTCCCGCTTCCGGCGTCATGCCGTAGACCGGCTCTCCCGGCAGCCCCACCTGCAGCGGCGCGCGTGCTGCCATCAGGCGCTCCAGATCCACCCCCGTGTCAATGCCCATGGCTTCGAACATGAACACCAGGTCTTCCGTCACCACGTTGCCCGACGCGCCCGGCGCATAGGGGCAGCCGCCCAGGCCGCCCAGCGACGCATCAAACGTGCGCACGCCGACGTCGTAGGCCGCCAGGCAATTGGCCAGGCCCAGGCCGCGGGTGTTGTGCATGTGGGCCGCCCCGGCCTTGGCGCCCAGCTCGGCGCGCAGGCGCATGAAGAGGCGGCGCACCTGAGCCGGGTTGGCCATGCCGGTGGTGTCCGACAGGCCCACCTCGTCGGCCCCGGCCTCTGCGCACAGGCTCGCGAGCCAGATCACGTCGTCCTCGGGCACCTCGCCCTGCAGGGTGCAACCAAAGGCGGTGGACAACCCCACCTCCACCAGCATGCCGGGGGCCTGCGCGTCGCGCAGGTGGGCCACGGCGCGCACCTCCTCGACCATGGCCTCGCGCGTCTTGCGCACATTGGCCAGCGAATGGGCGGCGCTGGCCGACACCGGCAGTGTGACCTTGTGCACACCTGCCGCGAGGGCCGCCTCGGCGCCACGCAGGTTGGGGGCCAGCGCCATCACAGTGATGCCAGGGCGGGTCAGCGCGTGGCGCACCACCTCGGCCACATCGGCCATCTGGGGCAGCAGGCGGGCAGGCACGAACGAGCCCACTTCAATCTCGCGCAGCCCGGCGGCCACCAGGGCGTCGATCCAGCGCAGCTTGTCGGCCGTGGGCATGGTGGCTTTGACGGACTGCAGGCCATCGCGCGGGCCGACTTCACTGATGAGGACTTGGGGTTGCGTCATGGTGCGGAATGTTGTCGGACGTGGGTGGAATGTGCCGGATGCGGGAGGATAGCGCGCCCATGCCCCCATGGCGCGGGGGCCGACGATTGTGCAAAGTGGCAATTTGTTCTGCCATACCGGCAAACCACCCCGCAACATGCGGCAGTTTGGGCAATTCCCATTGCTGCGTTGCTCCGGGACACTGCTTGTATCCCACCCGGAGACAAGCACCATGCCTTCCAAGAACCACTTTTCCACCCTCTACCTCAGTGCGCCCGATGTCATCGAGTTGGTGCAGCGCAAAGGCGTCGAGGCCTGCCTGCGCGGCATTGCCGACTACATCCAGTCCGACTTTCTGCGCTGGGGCTCGTTCGACAAATCCGCGCGTGTGGCCAGCCACTCGCGCGACGGCGTGATCGAACTCATGCCGATTGCCGACGACCAGACCTATGCGTTCAAGTACGTTAACGGCCACCCCAAGAACACGCGCTGGGGCTTGCCGACCGTGATGGCGTTTGGCGTGCTGGCCGATGTAGCCACTGGCGCGCCGCTGCTGCTGAGCGAACTCACCCTCATCACCGCCCTGCGCACCGCCGCCATGTCGGCCGTGGCCGCCCGGGCCCTGGCACGCCCCGGTGCGCGCACCATGGCGCTGATCGGTAACGGAGCCCAAAGCGAGTTCCAGGCGCTGGCCTTCCACCACCTGCTGGGCGTCACCACGCTGCGGCTGTTTGATACGGACCCCGCCGCCACCGCCAAGCTGCAGGCCAACCTGCAAGGCACGGGCCTGCGCACCGTGGTCTGCACCAGCACGGCCGAGGCCGTGCGCGGTGCCGACATCGTCACCACGGTGACGGCCGACAAGACCAATGCCACCATCCTCACGCCCGGCATGCTGGTGCCCGGCATGCACATCAACGCCGTGGGCGGCGACTGCCCCGGCAAGACCGAGCTGCATGCCGACGTGTTGCGCCAAGCCCAGGTGTTTGTGGAATACACCCCGCAGACACGCATCGAAGGCGACATCCAGCAGTTGCCTGCCGACTTTGTGGTGACCGAGCTGTGGGAAGTGCTGGCAGGTCAGCACACCGGCCGGGCCAGCGATGCGGCGGTGACGGTGTTCGACTCCGTGGGTTTTGCGCTGGAGGACTTTTCTGCACTGCGATTCTTGCGCGATGCGGCCACCGAGCTGGGCATGGGCCAACCCATCGAACTCATCCCCCAGCTGTCAGACCCCAAGAACCTGTTTGGGCTGCTGCGCACGCACAACCCCCTGCTGCGCGCTGTGGCCTGACGCCCGCCCGGTCACGCCCTTTCAGTCTCGCCACACCACACTGCTGGCCGGATCGGCGCGTGTGGTGCGGAAATGGTTGGCCGGGTGGGCGGTGTCTGCCAGGCCAAACGAGATGCCGCAGACGATGCTGCGGTCCTCGCCAATGCCCAGCACCTCGCGCAGCACGCCGGGGTAGGACGCGAGCGCGGCCTGTGCAATGGAGCCCACGCCCAGGCTGTGCGTGGCCAGCATGAAGTTGTTCACGTAGGCGCCGCAGTCCACCGCGCCGTACACGCCCAGTGCCTCGTCGCTGCTGATGATGGCCACATGCGGTGCACCAAACATGGTGAAGTTCTGCGCCGCCTGACGGGCCGAGGCTTCGCGGTCGCCCTTGGCAATGCCCAGGGCTTCGTACAGGCCCCAGCCACATTCGCGCCGCCGTTCCTGGTACACGCCCCGGTATTCGCGGGGCCAGGGCAGGTCGGGGTTCGGGGCTGCGGTGGCCATGTGCGATTGCAGCGCGACGCGCAGGCGCTCCAGCGTGGCGCCACTGGCGATGGTGAGCTGCCAGGGCTGCGCGTTGCACCACGATGCCGTGCGCTGCGCGGTGACCAGGATGGCTTCGATGGTGGCGCGCGGTAGGGGTTCGGGCAGAAACGCGCGGCAGCTGTAGCGGGTGTGGAGCAGCGTGGAGAGGGTGTCGAATGCCGTGCTGTGGGTGGCAGAGTCCGTGGCGGTGGATGTCATGGTGATGGCATCGGTAGCTATGCCTTCTTGGCTTTGGCGGCAGGTTTGGCCGCTGCCTTGGTACCCGGCTTGTATGCCCCTGCCTCAGCCGCGTGCTTCTTCTTGTCGACAGCGGGCTTCTTGGCGCCGGGGTGAGGCGCATTGAGCAGGGCGTCGAGCTGCTCACCAATTTCGGCCTCGATGCGGTCCTTGAACGCGCCGAACAAAAAGCCCAGCTGCGCCTTCATCTCGAACTGGTGGGCATCCACGAGCAGCGTGCCCTTGACGCCCGAGCGGGTGAATGTCAGCAAGTCTTCCGTCTCGCCCTCTTCGTAGGTGCACTCCATGTCGAATTTTTCTTCGGCCTTTTCGGCCCAGGAGAAGGCGACCTTGCGGGCCTCCTTGAAGCCCAGGTGGTGGTCGCGGTGGATATGGATGTCAGGCACCGGGTGTCTCCTTGAGGTGTTGGGTATCAGATAGAAGGGCGCGCAGTGCCTCGTGCCGTTGTGGCTGGGGCTGTTGCGTCAGTTGCCGTACGGCATCATAAAACCGGGGCCAGTCGCGGCCCTCGCGTTCGAACAGGGCTTCGAACGCGGGCACCAGTTCATCGTAGGCAGCCTGGGCGGCAAAGCTGGCGTTGTTGGCCTTGGCCACCCAGCGGTCGTAGCCCGCCACCTGGGCGGTGGTGGCTTGGGGTGCCCCCCCGCTGGATGTGTTCAGCCATTGCGTGCGCAGGGCTGCATAACCGGTGCGAAAAGCCTCCATTGCTTCATTTTTCATAGCTGCTAGCGCTTGATCATCCAGCGCTAGAGCTTCTTTTTGTTCATAAATGGCTGCCAGCCGAGCGCGGGTGGCACGGGTCAGCGCGCGGAAGGCGCTGCGCCGTGCCTCGCTGGTGGCAAAGGCCGTACGGGCCTCGGGGGTGGACTGGGTTGCCAGCCACTGTGCAACGCCGATGCGCTCCACCGCCGTGGCAAAGGACTCGTTGAACAAGGTGTCGTTCTTGGCATAGACCACCTGGTGCGCCAGCTCGTGGAACAGCAGGCGCACAAAGTCGCCCTCGGGCCAGGCGACAAAGGTGGAGAGCAACGGGTCGCCGCCCGCCCAGTTCATATAGCCCAACGTGGAATACGCGGGCACGCCATACACCTCCACTTCCAGCCCCTGGGCGGCCAGCTCCGCTGCCTCGGCTTGCGCGGCAGCCTCGGTGAAGTAGCCCCGGTAGCCAATGCAACCCGTCACCGGGAAGCACCAGGTGTGCAGCGTGAGGGAGTACGGCGGCGCGGCCACCACGTTCCAGACGGCGGCGGGGCGTTTGAGGTCCGCATAGCGGCGGTAGCTGGCGTTGTCAGGCAGGCCCAGCTCGGCCACGGCAAAGGCGCGGGCGCGCTGCGCCAGTTGCAGCCGCTCGCGCAGGGCGGGTTGGATGTCGGTGCGAGCGATCCAGCGGTCGATGGGCTCGGCCGCCTGCATGATCTGCATGTGCCCCTGCACCGACTGCCAGTAGTAGCCCAGCATGCTGGTGGGGCCGGTGGTGCTGGCGCAGCCCGCCAAGACAAGGCTGATCATGAGGAAAGATACGGCTCGCAGATGGGGGGGGAACTGGCGCATGCGGGCAGTTTATGGGCAGATCGCGCGGGGCGTTTGAAGGGGTGTCAGCAGTGTGGCCGGTGCAGTTTCTAGAATGCAGCGCATGACCGCTGAATCCGCCCCTGACCTGCCTGCTGGCCTGTTTGCCGACGAGGCCGATTGCCCACGCTGCAGCTGGTGCCAGGCCACGCCTTTCTATCGCTATTACCACGACCACGAGTGGGGTTTCCCCGTGGCGGACGACCGGCGGCTGTTCGAGAAGATCTGTCTGGAGGGTTTTCAGTCGGGTCTGAGCTGGCTCACCATCCTGAACAAGCGCGAGGGCTTTCGCGCCGCGTTCGCGAACTTCGATGCCGAGCAGGTTGCGGCTTTCGGCCCTGCCGATGTCGAGCGCCTGGTGCAGGATGCGGCCATCGTGCGCCACCGGGGCAAGATCGAGTCCACCATCAACAACGCGCGGCGCGTGCTGGAGCTGCGGCGCGAGTTTGGTTCGCTCGCGCACTACGCCTGGCGCTACGAGCCCGCTGCCACCGACCGGCCCGAGCGCCTCACGCGCGAGGTGGCGCGCACCCTGTCCACGTCGCCCGCGTCGATTGCCATGTCCAAGGACCTCAAGAAACGTGGCTGGAGTTTTGTGGGCCCCACCACGGTGTACGCATTCATGCAGGCGATGGGGCTGGTCAATGACCACCTGGAAGGCTGTCACTCGCGCCCCGCAGCGCTCGCTGCGCGCAAGGCGTTTGTGGTGCCGCGCGGTTGATTGTTCAGACCCGCGCCACGGGACGCAGTAGCCACAGCGCTCCCAACGCGGCGAGGCCCAGCAGTGTGGTGAGCCACAGGGCAGCTGCCCCGGCGCTGTCCAGCAGCATGCCAAACAGCACCGGTGCAAAAGCCTGCGCCACGCGGGCGGGCACCATCATCAGGCCCTGGCGCGCGCCGTAGCCTGCTGGCCCAAACAGCACCAGTGGCAGCGTGCCCTTGGCAATGGTCAGTATCCCGTTGCCTGCTCCGTGCAGCACGGTAAATACTGCGGCAGCAGGCCCGCCCAGCACCATCAGCAGGCCCGCGCCCACGGGGTGTGCGGCGGCAGCCAGCTGGGCCGACAGCAGCGGGTGCAGGCGGCGCAGAAAACCAAACTCCAGCAGGCGCGCCGCCACCTGTGCCGGGCCCACTAGCGCCGCCAGGGCCACTGCCGCCTGCAGCGATGTGCCACTGGCCTGCAGCAGGCGAGGCAGGTGGGCTGCCATGGCGGTGCTCGTGAACCAGGTGACCGCAAACACGAAGGACAGCAGCACGGTGGTGCGCAGCGGGTGGGCTGGAGTGGGCGGGGCGGATACGGCCGGTTCTGTGGTGGGCGCTGCGATGGCGTCCGTCGATGGTTCGGGGGCCTTGTCTGCGGCGTCGGCGCGTGGCAGCCAGCCATTGAGTGGAACGCCCACCAGCAAGTGCAATGCGGCCCAGCCCGCGCACGCTCCGCGCCAACCCCACTGCGTCTCCATCCAGGCCGACAGCGGCCAGCCCACGGTGCTGGCAAACCCCGCGATCAACGTGATGCCGGTGATGGCGCCGCGTGCGCCCTGGCCATACAGCCGCACCAGCGTGGCAAATGCGGCTTCGTACAGGCCGGACCCCATGGCCACGCCCATCAGTACCCAGGCGGCAAACAGGCCCACGGGGCCTTGCGCCAGCGCCATGCCGACCAGACTGGCGGCAAACAACAGATTGGTGCCCACCAGCACCGGGCGGCCGCCATGGCGGTCGATGCCCCGGCCCGCGAAAGGCCCGAGCAGCGCCGACACGATGAGCGCCACCGAAAACGCGGCGAACACGGTGGGTGTGGTCACGCCCAGGTCGCGCGCCATGGGCGCGGCCAGCATGGCGGGCAGGTAGTAGGACGAGGCCCAGGCCAGCGTCTGGGCCGTGCCCAGGCGCGCCACGGTCCAGCGTTGCGAGGCGGCGTTCATGCCGCGCGGTGGGCTATGGCAGGGGCGAGCGAGGTGGCATCAGACACGCTGGCCCTGCGCGTTGATGACGACCTCGCCATCCTCCTTGGTGAAGGCGCCTCGCTGCGGCGCGGGCAGGATGTCCAGCACTTGCTCGGACGGGCGGCACAGCCGCGTGCCCAGGGGCGTGACCACGATGGGGCGGTTGATGAGGATGGGGTGCTGCAGCATCGCGTCGATGAGCTGCGCGTCGGTGACGCCCGGCGCGTCCAGCTGCAGCTCGGAGAAGATCGCCTCCTTGGTGCGCACGGCGTTGATCACCGGCTCGCCCGTGGCGGCAATCAGCGCCACCAGCGTGGCACGGTCGGGCGGGGCTTTCAGGTATTCGATGACCTCGGGCTCCAAGCCGCTGTTGCGGATCATGGCGAGGGTGTTGCGGGACGTGCCGCACTTGGGGTTGTGATAGATCGTGATGGTGGTCATGGCGTGCTGGAAAGTACGGAAACAATGGGCGAAAGTTTGCCACTGCGCTGGGGCCAACCCGGTAAATTTTCCAAAGCAATCAGCAGCCGCAGGCCCGCATCGCCCAGCGCTCCGTCGTTGTGCACCTCCAGGCTGGCCGCGCCCGGCGGCGGGCTGTACGCCAGCGCGCGCTGCACGCGGGCCTCCACCTCTTCGCGCGTCTCGCGGCCCCGCGCCAGCAGACGTTCGCGCAGCACCTGCGGGCTGGCAGTGATGTGGACAGCCACCAGGTCCGGGAAGCGTGCCAGGGCCTCGGGCAGGTAGGCGCGCGAGCCATTGAGCAGCACCCAGTGGCCCTGCGCCAGCGGCGCCAGTTGCGCATGCCGCACGCCGTAGCCCAGGCCGTTGGCCTGCCAGTGCAGGGCAAATGCGTGGTCGCTGCACAGCGCAACAAACGTTTGGGGCGAAACGCTTTCATGCACTTCGCCGGCAGACGTCGCGGCACGGCTGATGGTGCGCTGCGCCCAGTGCACGGGGCAGGGCTGGGGCAGGTGGGCGCGCAGCCAGTCCAGCAGGCTGTCCTTGCCCGCGCCCGAGGGGCCCATGCAGTAGACCAGCCGGCCCGCGGTCATGCGCCCATCTCCAGGTGATCCAGCAGCACAAAGTCGGCGCCGGGTGTGGGCTCTGCGAACAAGGCCAGGCTGTTGAACTTCAGGATGGGCAGGTCCGAGAAGAACTCCTGCGCGGCCTCGAACACCAAGGCCTGTGTTGGCGGGTCCACCTGCGCCAAGCTGCCGGTGAGCGACAGGTGAAAGCGGAACTCGTCCAACACAAACGGGTAGCCCCATTGCTGCAGCAGCGCATCCTGCCGGGCAGTGAGCCCCGCCGAGCGGCGCCGGGCGAGGTCGGCGTCGGACAAGGGTGCGGCCAAAGGCTGCAGCGCCGTCACGCAGGTGGCGGCGGTCTCCTGGATCTGCGCATTGGCGGGGTGCAACGCCGGGGGCACCAGCGCCAGAAAGTCGTCGATGCGCTGCACCTGCAGGGGCGGCAGCACAAAGGGTTGCAGACCGCGCGCCACGGACTGCACGGCCTGGTGCAGCGTGATCCAGTCGGTGCCGGGCGCCAGCGCAAACGGCGCCTTGAGCGTGGCGTGCCAGCCGTAGCGGCGGGGTGCTGCGGTCAGGCGGTGCAGGTTGTCCGCCGCCACGCCGTCGATGGCGAGCTGCTGCAGCGGCTGCAGCAGCGCGGCGCAGCGCCCCAGCCAGTGGCTGCCGGCGAGCCAGCCCAGGCTGCCCGGGTTGGGTGCGAAATAGACCGCATAGCGGTGGTGGGTGGGTGGCATTTCAGGCGTGTTCATCGTGGTCAATGGTCAGTTTCACGCGGTCGCCCGCAAACCAGGCGCGCGCCCATTCGATGGGCGTGCCTGCCAGGTCCACGTTCAGGCTCTCTACCTGCAGCACGGGGCGTGAGGTGGGCTGGCGCAACTGGGCGGCCACTTCGGCGCTCGGCAGCTCGGCGGTGATGCGGCTTTCGCGGCGCGTGTAGTCGGCCACCCCGTGGGCGGTGAAGCCTGCGGTGATGGAGCCCGTTTCGCGCACCACAGCCGCGAGGTTTTCGAAGCGGGGCAGGGGAAAGTAGCGCTCGCTGATGTGCAGGGGCTGGCCCTCGGCGTCGCCCCGCACGCGCAGCGCCAGCAGCGGGCTGCGCGCGGGCACTTGCAGCGCCTTCGCCAGCGCCGCCGTGGCGCGCGTGGTCTGGGCCTGCAGCACCAACAGGCTGCCGCGCAGACCGGCCTGTGCCAAGCCCTGCTGGTGGCGCGTGCGCTTGCCCAGCACCAGATCCACCGCAAAGTCTTCAACATAGGTGCCGCTGCCCTGCGTGATGCGCACCAGCCCCTGGCTGCACAGGCTGGCGAGCGAACGGCGGATGGTGTGGCGGTTCACGCCGAACTGCTCGGCCAGCGCGTGTTCCGAGGGCAGTCGCTGGCCCGGCGGATAAACGCCGCTGCCGATGGCCTCGGCCAGCTCGGCGGCTATGCGCGTCCAGAAGCTGTCGCGCGCAGGGCGCAGTGGTGGTGCTTGCGGGACCTGTAGCGGGGTCGTGAGAGAGGTGGTGCTGGCTGTCATGAAACCTACATGCGCGCTCTTTAAGCTGGCGCCAGTTGTTCAATTTGTCTATACAACTTTCAGGGTACCACTTCCATGTTTCAAGCCTTTGACAACCCGGGGCCGGGCCGCCCCCTGGGCCGCGCGCAGTGGATGGCGCTGCTGGCCCGGGCGCCGCTGGGGCTGCTCGAATCTGCGTTGCACGAGCACGCCACGCGCCCCGCGCGCTGGCTGCGTGCACCAGAGACCGGGCTGATGATGGTGCAGGGCCGCGCCGGTGGCACGGGCGAGCGCTTCAACCTGGGTGAGGTCACCGTCACCCGCTGCGCGCTGCGCGTGGCCGACGCATCGGACGCTTCTGAGGCCACCGTGGGCGTGGCCTACGTGCTGGGCCGTTCGCACCGCCAGGTGCAGCTGGCGGCCTTGGCCGATGCGCTGCTGCAAGACCCTGTTCAGCAACCGGTGCTGGACGCACAACTGCTCGAACCCATCCGCAACCACCTGCGCAATACGCAGGCCGAGCGCCAGGCGCGGGCCGCCAGCACCAAGGTGGACTTTTTCACCGTGGCGCGCGAGAGCGGCTCCGACAACGACGAGGACACCGAATGAGCACGACCCCCTTGGCATCGCTGGGTGCCGGATTCTCGAACGAAGCCTTTGGCAGCCAGGCGGTGTTCCGCGCCGTGCTGCAGGCGCTATCGCACCCCGGCCGCACGGTGGCGGTAGAACATGACGCGCAGGCTCCGTCTGTGGGGCATGCCGCATCGGCTGCCGTGCTGCTGGCACTGCTAGACAGTGACTGCACGCTGTGGCTCTCGCCCAGGCTGGCAGCCAGTGATGCCGGTGCCTGGTTGCGCTTTCACACGGGCTGCACTGTGGTGGTCGACGCTGCTCAAGCCCGTTTTGTGTGGGTGGCGCAGGGCGACGCACTGCCCGCGCTGGGCAGCTTGGCCCAGGGAACCGACATCTACCCCGATCAATCGGCGACTTGCGTGGTCGATGTATCGCGTGCCGCCGCCACCACGGCGGACGCGAGTGATGCATGGCACTTGCGCGGCCCCGGCATCCAGGAGGTGGCGGCCTTGCAGGTGGATGGCCTGCCTGACGAATTCGAGGCCCAGTGGGCGGCCAACCATGGGGTGTTTCCATGCGGTGTGGATCTGCTGCTGGCCACTGCGGACCACATCGTGGGTCTGCCACGCACCACGCGGGCAACGCGCGGTGCCACTGCCCTTCAGGAGGCCTGAGCATGTACGTAGCCGTCAAAGGCGGAGAAGCCGCCATTCTCAACAGCTACCAGTTGTTGGCCCGCCAGCGCCGGGGCGATGTCTCGCAGCCTGAACTCTCGGTAGCGCAGATCCGCCAGCAGCTCAAGCTGGCGGTGGACCGCGTCATGACCGAGGGATCGGTGTACGACCCCGAGCTTGCGGCCCTTGCCATTAAGCAGGCGGCGGGCGACCTGGTGGAAGCCATCTTTTTGCTGCGCGCCTACCGTGCCACGCTGCCGCGCCTGGGCACCACCTGCCCGCTGGACACCAGCCGCATGGCACTGGACCGGCGCATCTCCGCCACCTTCAAGGATCTGCCCGGCGGCCAGGTGCTAGGCACCACCTACGACTACACGCAGCGCCTGCTCGACTTCAAGCTGCTGGCCGAAGGCACGGTGACGCCACTTGCCGCTGCGGCAGCTGCGGTGCCACCCGGCCCCACGCCGCGCGTAGTGGACCTGCTCAACCAGGAAGGCTTGATCGAGACCCGCCCCGTGCCCCCTGGCGACCCTGCGCCCACGGACTTGACCCGCGAGCCACTGCGCTTCCCCGCCAACCGCGCTACACGCCTGCAAAACCTGGCACGTGGCGACGAGGGCTTCCTGCTCGCCATGGCGTATTCCACGCAGCGCGGCTACTCGCACTCGCACCCGTTTGTGGGTGAGGTGCGCCTGGGCACAGTGGCGGTGGAGATCGTGCCCGAAGAACTGGGCTTTGCCATCGACATCGGCGACATCGAAATCACCGAGTGCGAGATGGTGAACCAGTTTGCAGGCAGCAAGAGCCAACCCCCGCAGTTCACGCGCGGCTACGGCCTGGCGTTTGGCCACAGCGAGCGCAAGGCCATGGCGATGAGCCTGGTGGACCGAGCCCTGCGTGCCGATGAGCTGGGTGAACCGGTGGAGTCGCCCGCGCAGATGCAGGAGTTTGTGCTGGGCCACAGCGACAGCCTGGAGGCGTCTGGCTTCGTGCAGCACCTGAAGTTGCCGCACTACGTGGACTTTCAGTCCGAGTTGGAGCTGGTGCGCAAGATGCGCGCCGCTGCCGCCCACCCCACCCCCCCCGCCGAGAAGGATGCCGCATGAACGCGCCCATGGAACCCGCCGTGATGGGCTTGCCCGCCGACGCCGCACCGGTGGACGGCCACTTCAACTTTGCCTACCTGGACGAGCGCACCAAGCGCATGATCCGCCGCGCCATCCTCAAGGCCGTGGCCATCCCCGGCTACCAGGTGCCGTTTGGCTCCCGCGAAATGCCGCTGCCCTATGGCTGGGGCACGGGCGGCATCCAGGTCACCGCTTCCATCATCGGCCCGCAGGACTGCCTCAAGGTCATCGACCAGGGATCGGACGACACGGTCAACGCGGTCAACATCCGCCGCTTCTTCGAGCGCACCACGGCCGTGGCGACCACCACCCGCACGCGCGAGGCCACGCTGATCCAGACGCGCCACCGCATCCCCGAGACACCGCTGGCCGAAGGCCAGGTCATCGTCTACCAAGTGCCAGTGCCCGAGCCCATGCAGCGCCTGGAGCCGCGGGAGACCGAAACGCGCACTCTGCATGGCCTGGCCGAGTACGGGCTCATGCACGTCAAGCTCTACGAAGACATCGCGCGCTACGGCCACATTGCCACCACCTACGACTACCCCGTGCTGGTCAACGGCCGCTATGTGATGGCGCCGTCGCCCATCCCCAAGTTCGACAACCCCAAGATGCACATGAACCCCGCGCTGCAGCTGTTTGGCGCGGGCCGCGAAAAGCGCATCTATGCCGTGCCGCCCTATACGCCGGTGGAGAGCCTGGGTTTTGAGGACCACCCGTTCGAGGTGCAGCGCTGGGATGCTGCTTGCGCGCTGTGTGGCGCCACCGACAGCTTTCTGGACGAGGTCATCACCGACGACCAGGGCGGGCGCATGCATGTGTGTTCGGACTCGGATTACTGCCAGGAGCGCCAGGCGCGGCAGGCCGAAACTGCGCAGGTGGAAGGCGGCGCCGCATGAGCACTGTGCACATCCGCGAAGCCCGGCAGGCCGACCTGGAGAGCGTGCTGGCGCTTTATGCCGCCATTGAAAACAGTCCGGCCGACGTGCTGACCCTGGAAGAAGCGCAGGCCGTGTGGACCCAGTTCGCCCGCTACCCCAGCTATCGCCTGTGGGTGGCCTGCGACCCCGCGCAGCACGGCGCCGTGGTGGGCACCTATGCGCTGCTCGTCATGCACAACCTGGCGCACCGGGGCACGCCCTCGGCCATCGTGGAAGACGTGGTGGTGGCACAGGACCAGCAGGGACGAGGCATTGGCCGCCAGATGATGGCCCACGCCATGCAGCAGGCGCGCGACGCGGGCTGCTACAAGCTCGCGCTCTCGTCCAACGCCCGCCGCAAGGGCGCGCATGCCTTCTATGAATCCCTGGGCTTTGCGCAGCATGGCCTGAGCTTTGTTGTCGAGACCCTCACATGAATCACCCCGAACCTTCTGCGCCGCTGCTGAGCGTGCGCAACGTCAGCAAGCGCTATGGCGACCGTGTGGCGCTGCAAGGCGCGTCCTTTGACCTGTGGCCTGGCGAGGTGCTGGCCGTGGTGGGCGAGTCGGGCTCCGGCAAGTCCACGCTGCTCAACGCCATTGCAGCACGCAGCGCCCCGGACGAAGGCACGGTGCAGTTCCGCCAGCGCAGCGGCGAGCTGCAGGACATCTATGCCATGACCGAAGCGCAGCAGCGCCTGCTGGCCCGTACCGACTGGGGCTTTGTGCACCAGAACGCGGCGGACGGCCTGCGCATGGATGTGTCGGCCGGTGCCAACGTGGGCGAGCGCCTGATGGGGCTGGGCGAGCGCCACTACGGCCGCCTGCGCGCCACGGCCACGGAATGGCTGCAGCGTGTGGAGATCGACGCGGCGCGCATCGACGATGCACCGCGCACGTTTTCGGGCGGCATGCGTCAGCGCCTGCAGATTGCGCGCAACCTCGTCACCCAGCCCCGCCTGGTGTTCATGGACGAACCCACCTCGGGCCTCGATGTATCGGTGCAGGCGCGCCTGCTGGACCTGCTGCGGCAGCTCACGCGGCAAATGCAGTTGGCGGCCATTGTCGTCACGCACGACCTGGCCGTGGCGCGCTTGCTGGCGCACCGCATGGTGGTCATGCAGCGCGGCCGCGTGGTCGAAGCGGGCCTGACCGACCAGGTGCTCGACGACCCGCAACACCCCTACACCCAGCTCCTCGTTTCTTCGGTACTGCAGCCATGAACCAGCCTTCCATTGCGCCCATTCTCCAGATGCAAGGGGTGGCCAAGCGCTTTACCCTGCACCACCAGAACGGCATCGAACTGCCCGTGCTGGCCCAGGTGAACCTGGATGTACGGCCCGGTGAATGTGTGGTGCTCGACGGCCCCTCGGGCATGGGCAAGAGCACGCTGCTCAAGATGATCTACGCCAACTACCGCGCCAACGCGGGCAGCATCACCGTGCGCTCGGCCGACGGCGCCGTGGTGGACGTGACGCAGGCCACATCGCGTGCGCTGGTGCAGCTGCGGCGCGACACCGTGGGTTATGTGAGCCAGTTCCTTCGGGTCATCCCGCGCGTGTCGGCGCTGGATGTGGTGGCCGAGCCGCTGGCCGAAGACGCGGGCGACGACCCTGCGGGCATCGAGGCAGCGCGTGAGGCCGCCCGCCAGTGGCTGACCCGTCTGCGCATCCCGGAGCGGCTGTGGCATCTGCCACCCGCCACGTTCTCCGGAGGAGAGCAGCAGCGCATCAACATCGCCCGCAACATGATCAAGCCCAAGCCGCTGTTGCTGCTGGACGAGCCCACCGCATCGCTCGACGCGGCCAACACCGAGACCGTGATTGCCATGATCCGCGAGGCCGTGGCGCGCGGCGCCGCCCTGGTGGGCATCTTTCACGATGCGCAGGTGGGTGCGGCAGTGGCCACGCGCCGCGTGAACGTGGGTGACTTCCGGGGAGCATCGGCATGACTGCGACCGTGTTCAAGAACGCTCGCATGGTGCTACCGGGCGAAGTGGTGCACGGCAGCTTGCAGGTGGATGGCGGGCGCATTGCGTCGCTGGATAGTGGGGGTACTGCGGCCCTGCAAGGCATCGACCTGGGGGGCGACTACCTGCTGCCCGGGCTGGTCGAAATTCACACCGACAACTTCGAGCGTCACCTCATGCCTCGCCCCAAAGTGCAATGGGCCGAGATGCCCGCACTGCTGGCGCACGATGCCGAGATTGCCGCCGCAGGCATCACCACGGTGCTGGATGCGCTGGGTGTGGGCGAGGCTGATGTGGACAGCCTGCGCGGCAGCGCCTGGAACCGCGTGCTCGACACCATCGACACCTGCACCAAACGCAACCTGCTGCGTGCCGACCACCACCTGCATGTGCGCTGCGAGCTGCCCGCACCCAACACCATCGACCTGTTCGAGCCGTTCCGCGGCCACCCGCGCCTGTCGCTGATCTCGCTGATGGACCACACCCCTGGCCAGCGCCAGTGGGAGAACATCGAGCAGGCGCGCACCTACTACACCGGTAAAAAGGGCTGGAGCGCCGAGAAGTTCGAGCGCCAGGTGGCGCACGCGGCCACGCTGCAGGCGCAGTACGCCGAGCCGCACCGTGCGTACTTTGTAGATTACTGCCGCACGCACGGCATCTCGCTGGCCAGCCACGACGACACCACGGTGGCCCATGTGGAGCAGGCCCATGCCGAAGGGGCGGCGATGTCGGAGTTTCCCACCACGCTGGCTGCGGCCCAGGCGGCACACGAGCGGGGCCTGCTCACGGTGATGGGCGGGCCCAACGTGGTGCGTGGCGGATCGCACTCGGGCAATGTGGCGGCTGCCGACCTGGCGCGACGGGGGCTGCTGGACATCCTCTCGTCCGACTATGTGCCCGGCAGCCTGCTGAGCGCGGTGATGCGGCTGGTGCAGGACGACATCCTGCCCCTGCCACAGGCTGTGGCTACCGTCACCCGCAACCCCGCCAAGGCGGCAGGCATGACCGACCGGGGCGCGCTGGCTCCGGGCCTGCGTGCGGACCTGGTGCAGGTGCACATGGCCGAGCTGCCCGATGGGGGCCGCCAGGCCGTGGTGCGTGGCGTGTGGCGCGAAGGGCAGCGGGTGCTGTAGACCGCTCTCTGACATCCAAACTTCTCCCAACTGTCAAAGCACTGTCACGCGTGGCAACCACACTTCGGTTGTCTAGACGACTTAACCCCCTCAGGAGGCTGCCATGACTGCCGCACTGCACATCCACCAACTGAACAAGCACTTCGCCAACGGCAAACATGCCCTGCGCGACATCAACCTCACCGTGCAGCGCGGCGAGATGGTGGCGCTGATCGGTGCTTCGGGCTCGGGCAAGTCCACCTTGCTGCGCCATGTGGCGGGTCTGGTGGTGGCCGATGCGGCCAGCGATTCGCTGATCGAGGTCGATGGCCGCTGCGTGCAGCAGGGCGGACGCATCCACAGCGACATCCGCAAGGTGCGTTCGCAGGTGGGCTTTGTGTTTCAGCAGTTCAACCTGGTGGACCGCTTGCCGGTGTTGATGAACGTGCTGGTGGGCCTGCTGCACCGCACGCCCTGGTGGCGCGGCTGGCTGCGCATGTTCAAGCCGCAGGAGCGCGCACTGGCGCTGGAAGCGCTCCACCGCGTGGGCATTGCCGAATGCCATGCACAACGTGCTTCCACCCTGTCTGGCGGGCAGCAGCAGCGCGCGGCCATTGCCCGCACGCTGGTGCAGGGCGCCAAGGTGGTGCTGGCCGACGAGCCCATCGCCTCGCTCGACCCGGAGTCCTCGCGCAAGGTCATGGACATCCTGGCCCGCATCAACCGCGAGGACCGCTGCACCGTCATCGTGTCGCTGCACCAGGTGGATGTGGCCATCAAATACTGCCCCCGCGTGGTGGCCTTGCACCACGGCCAGGTGGTGTACGACGGCCCCTCGGCGGCCCTCACGCCCGCACTGCTGCGCAGCCTGTATGGCGTGCACGCCGACGAAATTCTGTCGGATGCAGCGGGTGCCCCACCAGCACCCGTGCATGCCCCAACACCCGTCCCGCAGTGGGCGCCCGCCATGGTCCAGGCCGCCTGAACGGCCTTTTGTTTCTTTTCAATTCCTTTCTCTGGAGTTTTCAACATGTTCAAGAAACTGTGTGCCGCCCTGACGATCGGGCTGGGTTTGACCACGGGCGCGTTGGCCCAGGACATCAACTTCGGCATGATCTCGACCGAGGCCTCGCAAAACCTCAAGGCCGACTGGCAGCCCCTGCTGGACGACATGGCCAAGCAGACCGGTCTGAAGATCAATGCCTTCTTTGCATCCGACTACGCAGGCCTCATCGAAGCCATGCGGTTCAACAAGATGCAGGTGGCCTGGCTGGGCAACAAGTCGGCCATGGAAGCCGTGGACCGCGCCAACGGCGAAGTCTTTGCGCAGATGGTGAACGCAGACGGCACGCAGGGCTACTACTCGCACCTCATCGTGCACAAAGACAGCCCCCTGGCCACGCTGGATGACGTGCTCAAGAACGGCAAGTCGCTGAGCTTTGGCAACGGCGACCCCAACTCCACCTCGGGCTTCCTGGTGCCCGGCTACTACGCCTTTGCACAGAACAAGATCGACGCGAAGACGCACTTCAAGATCACGCGCAGTGCCAACCACGAGACCAACGCGCTGGCCGTGGCCAACAAGCAGGTGGATGTGGCCACCAACAACAGCGAGAACCTGGAAAAGATCAAGGAGCGCCAGCCCGAGAAGTTCAAGGACATCAAGATCGTCTGGACCTCGCCCCTGATTCCGCTGGACCCGCTGGTGATGCGCAAGGACTTGCCCGAGGCCACCAAGACCAAGATCCGCGACTTCTTCTACAACTACGCCAAGACCGATGCGCGCGAGAAGGAGATCGTGATGAAGATCTCCAAGCTCTCGGGCTTCAAACCATCGACCAATGCCCAGCTCACCCCCATCCGCCAGCTAGACCTCTTCGGCAAGCGCAACAAGATCGAGGCCGACGCCACGCTGGCCGATGCCGATAAGAAGACCCGCCTGGCCGAGATCGACCAGCAGCTGGCGTCGTTGAAGTAATTCGTAGGTTTCTTGTTGCGGCCCGGGTGTCTCCATGTCCTCTGCTTTGAATCCCTCGCTGGCCACACTGGCCAGCACCTCGTCGCCCAAGCGCAGCCTGGCCTGGTACCTGTCGTGGGGCATCCTGCTGGTGTTGCTGGCGGCGTCCTGGAAGGGCGCCGACATGCGCCCGCTCGATCTGTGGAACGACTCGGGCAACATGGTCAGCTATGCGGCGGAGTTCTTTCCGCCCAATTTTGCGCAGTGGCAGATCTATGTGCAGGAGATGCTGGTCACGCTGCAGATCGCGCTGTGGGGCACGGCGCTGGCGGTGGTCACCGCCGTGCCGCTGGCACTGCTGGCCTCGTCCAACATCGTGCCCTGGTGGGTCTACCAGCCGGTGCGTCGCGTGCTGGACGCGTTCCGCGCCATCAACGAAATGGTGTTTGCCATGCTGTTTGTGGTGGCCGTGGGTCTGGGGCCTTTTGCGGGCGTGCTGGCGCTGTGGATCCACACCTCGGGCACCCTGGCCAAGCTGTTCTCCGAAGCCGTGGAGGCGATTGACCCGCAGCCCGTGGAAGGCATTCGCTCCACCGGTGCGAGCGCACTGCACGAAATCATCTATGGCGTGATTCCGCAGGTCATGCCGCTGTGGATCTCGTACACGCTGTACCGCTTCGAGGCCAACGTGCGTTCGGCCTCGGTGGTGGGCATGGTGGGCGCCGGGGGCATTGGGGTGGTGCTGTGGGAAATCATTCGGGGCTTCCAGTACGCCGAGACCTGCGCGGTCATGCTCATCATCGTGGTCACGGTGAGTGTCATCGACCTGGTGTCGGCCCGCATCCGCAAGGCCTTGGTCTGAGAGCGGCGAACAAAACTCTTCTGGCGTTGTTGTCGCGTCTTGTCGTACTACTCGTACTGCCTGCGACGCAGCGCCTAGCCAGAACCGCTTCGCTGAGTTCTGTTAGCCGCTCCAAGTTTTTAGGAAGATTCCATGGCATTGAGCCTTGAAGACATTGCCCACCTGCTCGCTACCCGGGGCGTGAACCAGTACGGCCGCGAGGCGGTCAGCCAGCTCGAGCACGCACTGCAGTGCGCGCAGTGGGCCGAAAAATCGGGTGAAACCCCGGCCACTGTCGTCGCTGCCCTGCTGCACGACCTGGGCCACCTGCTGGCGCCCGGGGGCGACACGGCCGAGCAGGACGACCTGCACCAGTACATGGCCATCCCGTTCTTGCGGGGCCTGCTGCCCGACGCGGTGCTGGAGCCCATCCGCCTGCATGTGGATGCCAAGCGCTACCTGTGCACCATGGAGCCGGGGTACTGGGAGACACTGTCGCCCGCATCGCAGCACAGCCTGGTGCTGCAGGGCGGGCCCTTCACGCCCAAAGAGGCGATGCAGTTTGCGGCCCAGCCCTTTGCGCAGGAGGCCATCCGCCTGCGCCGCTATGACGACCATGCCAAGGTGCCGGGGTTGGTCACGCCCCCGCTGGGCTACTACATGGCGCTGGTGCAGCGTCTGGTGCCAGTTCCGGCAGCTGTTGCCGCTGCGGCTGAACTCGCCCCGGTGGCAGCGTAAAAAGCCGCGCGGCCAAGCCGAGGCCGCCCCTGCGCGTCAACCTCCCTTGTCGCCATTCACCCAGCCCAGGTCCAGCGGGCGGTCCTCGAACTCAGTGTTCAGTACCACCGTGCTGGTGGTGCGGGCCACGCCCGCGATGGCCTTGATCTCGTAGATCACGTCTTCCAGCGCGCGGGCGTGCGTGGTGCGGACCTTGGCCAGAAAGTCGTATTCACCCGCCACGCTGTGCAGCTCTTCGACTTGGGGCATGGCGCGCAGGCGGGGTGCCACGTCGCGGCAGTGGATGCCGCCATCGTTGCGGATGGCCACGAATGCGGTGAAGTTCAGCCCCACGCGTTCCGGGTCCACGCTGATCGAAAACCGGCGAATCACGCCCTTGTCCAGCAGCTTCTTCACGCGCTCGTGCACTGCGGCGGTGGACAGTCCCACTTCGGCCCCCACATCGGCATAGGAACGTCGGCCATCGGCGCCTAGCGCCGAAATAATTCTGGCGTCCATGTCATCTGTCTGAATATTTGCTTGCATAGACGCTCGATTTTGGTAAAAATTCCGAAAACCTTGCGGTTTCCATAAATTATTCGGTCAGGTGAAGAATATGCCGGCAATTTTCAATGCGCAAGCCCGCGCACAGCGCAAAGGGGCGGTGGCCATGGCACTGCTGTTGGTCTACATCGTCTGGGGCACTACCTATTTCGCCATTGGTATTGCGCTGCAGAGCATGCCGCCGCTGCTGATGAATGCGATCCGCTTTCTGTGTGCAGGGGGGGTGATGCTGCTGATTGCGCTGTGGCAAGGCCATGCATTGCCCACGTGGGTGCAATGGCGCAATTCGGCGGTGGTGGGCGGCTGCATGGTGTTTCTGGCCATGAACCTGATGGGTTTTGCGCAAAAGCTGGGCATTGGCTCGGGCCTGATGGCCACGGTGGTCACCACCATGCCGATGTGGTTGGCGCTGTGGTCGCGCTGGGGCGGCGAGCGGGTGCCCTTCACCAGCTGGATCGGTCTGGCGCTGGGCGTGGTGGGCGCACTGCTGCTGGCGCTGGAGGGCGATTTCTCGGCCACCTGGCTCGGTGCGCTGCTGGCCTTTGGTGCACCGCTGTGCTGGAGCATGGGCTCGTATGCATCGCGCAAGCTGTCGCTACCTGCGCCCGCCATGGCATCGGCCGCGCAGTGGTTTGCGGGGGGCGCCATGGGGCTGCTCGTGGCGTTGTGGTTTGAGCCGTTGAGCGCCCTGGGCCAGGTCACTGCCAAGTCGTGGGCGGCGTGGGTCTATCTGCTGGTGTTTGGTACCTTGGTGGCGCTCAATGCGTACCTGTGGCTGCTGCAGAACACGTCGGCCGCGCTGGCGGGCAGCTATTCGTTTGTGAACCCTGCGGTGGCTTTGCTGGTGGGCGTGGCGCTGGGGGGCGAGCTGCTCACGGGCTGGGTGTTTGCCGCGCTGCCGTTGATTGGGGCGGCGCTGGCGTTCATTCTTTACGGTCAAGCGCTGCAGCGGTGGCTTGAAAAGCTCAGTCCGGGATTACAGCGGTTGCTTCAATCTCGATCTTCGCGCGCTCTTCCATGAGTCCCGCCACCTGCACACAGGCCATGGCCGGAAAGTTCTTGCCCAGCACCTCGCGGTAGACCGCACCCAGCTCCTTCAAGCGGCTGTTGTATTCGTTGCGGTCGGTCACATACCAGGTCAGCCGCACCAGGTGCTCGGGGCCTGCGCCGCCAGCCTCCAGCACCGCCCGCACGTTCAGCAGCGTCTGCCTCGTCTGGTCGATGAAGTCGTCGCTCTCAAACTGCTGCTGCGCATTCCAGCCGATCTGTCCTCCGGTAAAGACCATGGTGCCGCGTGCGGCCACGCCGTTGGCGTAGCCCTTGGGGGTGACCCAGCCTTCGGGCTGCAAAAGGGTGTTTTTCATCATGTTGTTTTTGTTGAAGAAGAAGGTGCCGGCACCGCGCCCTGGCGCAGCTTGAAGCGCTGCAGCTTGCCGGTTTCGGTGCGGGGCAGGGCCGTGACGAACTCCACCACGCGCGGGTATTTGAACGGGGCGATGGTGGCTTTCACATGGTCCTGCAGCGTCTTGACCATGGCGGCATCGCCCGTGTGGCCGGGCTTCAATACGCAGATGGCCTTCACCACCATGCCGCGTTCTTCATCCGGCACGCCGATCACGCCGCACTCGGCCACGGCCGGGTGGCGCAGCAGGGCGTCTTCCACCTCGGGGCCGCCCACGTTGTAGCCGGCGGTGATGATCATGTCGTCGTCGCGTGCCTGGTAGAAAAAGTAGCCGTCAGCGTCTTGCGTGAACGCATCGCCCGGGTAGTTCCAGCCATCCTTCACGTACTTGGCCTGGCGCGGGTCGTCGAGGTACTTGCAGCCCGTGGGGCCGATCACCGCGAGCTTGCCCACGGTGCCGCGCGGCAGCTCGTTGCCGTTGTCATCTACCACCTTCGCGGTGTAGCCGGGTACCACCTTGCCGATGGCGCCGCGCCGGCTTTCTCCACCGGGCGAGGAAATGAAGATGTGGAATATCTCGGTGGCGCCGATGCCGTCCGTCATGTCGAGGCCAGTCGCCTCCTTCCACAACTGGCGTGTGGCGTCGGGCAGGCCTTCGCCCGCGCTCACGCTGGTGCGCAGCTGGGGCAGGCCGATCTGCTTGGCGAACGGTGCCATCTGCCGATAGAAGGTGGGGGCGGTGTAGCAGATGGTCACGTCCGCGTCGCGCATCAGCCGCACCATGGTTTCGGGGGTGTAGGGCTGGTCCGGAAAGTACACGCTGGCCCCGGCCCACATCGGAAACACCAGCAAGCCGCCCAGGCCAAAGGTGAACGCCAGCGGAGGAGAACCCGCCACGATGTCGTCGGGCGTGGCCTTGAGTACATGGCGCGGCCAGGCCTCGCAGGCGGCCAGCACATCGCGGTGTGTGTGTACGGCGGCCTTTGGCGCGCCCGTGGTGCCTGAAGTGAAAGCCATCAGCGCGATATCGTCCGCCGACGTGGGGCAGGGGGCAGTGGTACCGGGCTTGCCCTGCGAGCGCTGCAGCAGGTCGGCAGCATCGGGCGCTGAGTGAAACGGCACGATGGTGGCCAGCACCGGGTGCTGTGTCTGGGCCGTTTGCAGCTCTGCCAGCAGGCGACCGTCGCACAGCGCCAGCGTGGGCTGAGCGCGGTCGATGATGCTGCCCAGTTCGCCCGCGCGCAGCAGCGGCATGGTCGCCACCGCAATCAGACCTGCATAAACGGTACCCAGCCAGGCCAGCGCCATCTCCACCGTGTTGCCGCCGCGCAGCAGTACGCGGTTGCCGGGCACGAGGCCGTGGTCCTGTGTCAGTACCTCGGCAATGCGCGCGGCCTCGGTGCGGGTGTCGCGGTAGGTATATGTTCGGTGCGGGCCGCGCAACAGAGGGCGGTCGATGTGGCCCGCACGTTCGGCCTGGTCGAACAGCGCCTGCACCAGGTTGGCTTGGTTGGCGATCTGCAGTTCGGGCAGGTCGTAGCGCAGTGTGGGCCAGGCCTCGGGTGCAGGCAGGCGGTCGTGCACGAAATGGTCGGGCTGGGCGGAAGGTTTGGAAGAGGCTTTCATGGCATCACTCCTGCAAAACGGCCTTACCGATGATGAGCTGCTGCACTTCGGTGGCGCCTTCGTAAATGCGCAGCGAGCGGATGTCGCGGTACAGCGATTCGACCTTGCTGCCCACTTCCACGCCGCGCCCGCCGTGCAGCTGCAGCGCCATGTCGATGACGCGCTGGGCGTTTTCAGTGGCGGTCATCTTGGCCATGGCCGCTTCAGCCGTGACGCGCGTGCCGCCGCGCTTCTCGCCTTCATCGCGCAGCCAGGCCGCGCGGTAGGTGAGCAGCGCGGCGCTGTCCACCAGCGCAGCCATCTCGCCGATCTTGGCTTGCGTGAGCTGGAAGTCGGCGAGCGTCTGGCCGAACATGCGGCGCTGGCGTGCGTGGTGCACGGCCTCGGCCAGCGCGCGGCGGGCCATGCCGAGGGCGGCAGCGGCCACCGACGCACGAAAAATGTCCAGCGTGCGCATGGCCAGCTTGAAGCCGCCGTTCTCCTCGCCCAGCAGCGCCGTGGCAGGCACGGCGCATTGGTCGAACTGCAGCGTGGCCAGCGGGTGTGGCGCCATCACGTGGATGTGGCGCGAGGTGTCGAGCCCCGGCGTGTTCGCATCCACGATGAACGCGCTGATGCCGCGCGTGCCCCCAGCCGGGTCGGTCTTTGCGAACACGCAGTAGAAGTCGGCAATGCCGCCATTGCTGATCCAGGTTTTGGTTCCGGTCAAGAAATATGAGCCTTTTAGGCCGTTACCGCCTGATGGGTAAGCGCTTTCAGCTATTGCTTTCATAGCGCCAACATCCGAGCCCGCCTCAGGTTCGGAGAGCGCAAACGCAGCGATCAGCTCGCCGCGCGCCACCCCCTGCAGATAGTGCGCCTGCTGCGCGGGGCTGCCGGCCAGCGTGATCGCGCCGCTGCCCAGCCCCTGCATGGCAAACGCAAAGTCGGCCAGCGGCGAGTGGTAAGCCAGCGTCTCACGCAGCAGCACCAGCGCGCGCGAGTCGAGTGCCGGCAGCGCGCCGCCGTGCGAGGCGGGCACGCAGTAGCGCAGCCAGCCGCCCGCGCCCAGGCGCTGCACCCAGTCGCGGCAAGCAGCACGGTCGTCGGTTTCATCCACTTCTTGCGCGGCCGCCCAGGGCACCAGGCCTGCGGCCAGCGCGCGGTGGGCATCGTCGAAAAACGGCAGGGCCAGGTGCGCCGTCGAAGGTGGGCAAGGGGCGGGTGGCGTGGCTACGTGCATGTTGTTAGTCCCCTTGGAAAACGGGCTTCTGCTTGGCGGCGAACGCTTCGTAGGCGCGGCGGAAGTCTTCGGTCTGCATGCAGATGGCCTGGGCCTGCGCTTCGGCTTCGATGGCCTGCTCGATGGTCATGCTCCACTCCTGGCTCAGCATGGTCTTGGTCATGCCGTGGGCGAAGGTGGGACCATCGGCCAGCGCGCGCGCCGTGGCCTGGACGTTGGCCAGCAGGTCAGCGCTCTCATACAAATCGTTGAAGAAGCCCCAGGCCAGGCCTTCGTGCGCCGTCATCGCGCGGCCGGTGAACAGCAGTTCGCTGGCGCGGCCCTGGCCGATCATGCGCGGCAGCAGCGCGCAGGCGCCCATGTCGGCGCCGGCCAGGCCCACGCGGGTGAACAAGAACGCGGTCTTGGTGGCCTCGGTGCCGTAGCGCATGTCGCAGGCCAGCGCCATCATGGCGCCCGCACCGGCACAGATGCCGTCGATGGCGCCCAGCACGGGCTGCGGGCAGGCGCGCATGGCTTTCACCAGGTCGCCTGTCATGCGCGTGAACTCCAGCAGTTCGGGCATGGTCATGGTGGTCAGCGGGCCGATGATCTCGTGCACGTCGCCGCCCGAGCAGAAGTTGCCGCCCGCACCCGTGACCACGATGGCTTTCACATCGGTGGCGAAGCGCAGCGCGTAGAAGAAGTCGCGCAGCTCCGCATAGCTCTGGAAGGTGAGCGGGTTCTTGCGGTCGGGCCGGTTGAGCGTGACAGTGCCCACACCATCGGTAAAGCTCCAGGCAAAGTGCTCGGCCACATAGCTGGCCTGCGGGTTGAACTGCTCGCGCATGGGGTTGCTCGCCCCGATGTAATGCTTCATTCGGCTGTCTCCAAAGAATTGTTTTGTGTGTGTTCCTTCACCTTGCCCAGCAGGCGGTACAAGGTGGCGATGTCGCGCTCGCCCAGCGAGGCGAAGGCTTCGACGATCCATTGCTCGTGCTGGCGCGCCATGGTGTTGAACTGCTCGCGGCCCTGCGGCGTGAGGCGCACCAGGTACGCGCGGCGGTCGCCTTCCACGTCCAGGCGCTCCACCAGGCCTTCGACTACGAGCTGGTCGGTGATGCCGGTGATGTTGCCGCTCGTCACCATCATGCGGCGCGAGAGTTCCTTCATCTTCATGCCGTCCGGCGCCCGCTCCAGCTGCGCCATCAGGTCAAAGCGTGGCAAGGTGGTGTCGAACTGCGCGCGCAGGTGGCTGCGCACCTGTTTTTCGATGAGCTGCGTGCAAGTGAGCAGGCGCAGCCACAGGCGCAGGGCCTCGGGGTGTTCACTGGGAGCGGCGCCGTGCAGGCGGGCTTCGAGGTCCATGGCTAGCCTTCTTCCTCGGATGCTCTGTTTTTAGTAGCTGCTTGCGCTTGATTGACCTGCGCAAGGAGCTGTTTTTGCTTGGAAATTTCGCGCAGCATCTGGTCGCGGCCGCTGTGATACTGCACCGGCCAGTCGGTGTGCGCTGCGGCCACGGGGCTCAGTTGCGCAGCGGCATGCAGCGTCCAGGCCGGGTCGGCCAGGTGGGGGCGGGCGATGGCGCACAGGTCAGCACGGCCGGCGGCGATGATGCTGTTGGCGTGGTCGGCCTCGGTGATCGCGCCCACGGCCATGGTGGCAATTCCCACCTCGTTGCGGATGCGGTCGGCAAACGGCGTCTGGTACATGCGGCCATACACCGGACGCGAGTCGCGTGTGGTCTGGCCGGAGGACACGTCGATCAGGTCTGCGCCTGCCGCCTTGAACAAGCGCGCAATGGCGATGGCGTCGTCGGCAGTATTTCCGTCGGGGAGCCAGTCGTGGGCCGAGATACGCACGGAGAGCGGCTTGTCGGCCGGCCACACGGCGCGCAGCGCGGTCAGCACCTCCAGCGGGTAGCGGCAGCGGTTCTCCAGGCTGCCGCCGTATGCATCGGTACGCTGGTTGGTGGCGGGGCTCAGGAAGCTGGCGAGCAGGTAGCCGTGTGCGCAGTGCAGCTCCAGCCAGTCAAAGCCGCAGGCCACGGCGCGGCGGGCGCTGTCCACAAACGCGGCGGTCACGCGGTCCATGTCGGCGCGGGTCATGGCGGCAGGCGTCTGGTTCTGCGCGCCGTAGGCGAGGGGGCTCGCGGCCAGCAGGGGCCAGTTGCCCGCGTCCAGCGGTTCATCCGTGCCTTCCCAGCCGACGCGGGTCGAGCCCTTGGGGCCGCTGTGGCCCAGCTGCAGGCCGATCTTGGCTGTGCTGCTGCCGTGCACAAAGTTCACGATGCGCGCAAAGGCGGCTTGCTGTGCGTCGTTCCACAGGCCGGGGCAGGCGGGGGTGATGCGGCCCTCGGGCGTGGGGCTGGTCATCTCCACCATCACCAGCGCGGCGCCGCCCAGGGCCCTAGCGCCCAGGTGCACCAAGTGGAAGTCCTGCGGCACGCCCTCGACCGCGCTGTAGGTGGCCATGGGCGAGACGACGATGCGGTTCTTGAGTGTGAGGCCTTTGAGCGTGAAGGGCGTGAGCATGGGCGGAATCGCGGCCTTGCCACCCGCGAGCCAGGCCTCATAGCCCTCCAGCCACGCGGCATCGCGCAGCCGCAGGTTCTCGTGGCTGATGCGCTGGCTGCGCGTGAGCAGTGAGTACGTGAACTGCTCCACGGGCATGCCGGCGTAGCGCGCCACGTTCTCAAACCACTCGGTGCTGTTGCGCGCGGCGTTCTGGATCTTCAGCACCTCCACGCTGCGGCGCGCTTCATAGTGCTGCAGCACCTCGTCAATCGGCAAGCCCGTAGCGAATTCGTTGGCCAGGTCAATGGCGTCTTCGAGCGCGAGCTTGGTGCCGCTGCCAATCGAGAAATGTGCGGTGTGCGCCGCGTCACCCATCAGCACGATGGGCACCTGCTTCCCGCCGATGGTCTCGCGGTGCACCCAGGTGTTGCAGATCACGCGCGGGAAGCGGATCCAGTTGGCCGAGCCGCGCAGGTGCGTGGCGTTGCTGATGAGCGCGTTGCCGTCCAGGTATTTGGCAAACAGCTTTTCGCAGAATGCAATGGCCTCGGGCTGCTCCATCTGGTCGAGACCGTGCGCCTTCCACACCGCTTCGGGTGTCTCGATGATGAAGGTGGAGGTATCGGCATCGAACTGGTAGGCATGCGCCTGGAACCAGCCATGCTCCGTTTGCTCGAAAGCAAACGTAAAAGCGTCGAGTTTTTTGTGAGTGCCCAGCCAGACGAAACGGCATTCGCGCAGGTCGATGTCGGGCTGGTAGGTGGTGGCGTAGCGCGTGCGGATGCGGCTGTTGAGGCCGTCGCTGGCGATCACCAGGTCGGCGTTGTACTCGGCGGCCAGCGCCTGGTCGTCGGCCACATCGGTCTCGAACACCAACTCCACGCCCACCGCCAGGCACCGGTCCTGCAGGATGTTGAGCAGCCGCTTGCGGCCGATGCCACAGAAGCCGTGGCCCGTGGAGCGCACGCTGCGGCCCTTGAAAAACACCTCGATGTCGTCCCAGTGGTTGAACGCATCGCCGATGAGCGCGGCCGTGGGCGCGTCGGCCGCCTGCAGGTTGGCCAGCGTCTGGTCCGACAGCACCACCCCCCATCCGAAGGTGTCGAACGGCCGGTTGCGTTCGACCACCGTGACGCGGTGCGTGGGGTTTTGCTGCTTCATGAGCAGGGCGAAGTAGAGACCGGCGGGCCCACCGCCAATGCAAAGGATGTTCATGCCAAAATAGTTTAGGCTTAAACAAAATGCTGTCAATGGGGCCTTCCCGGCGAAACCCCTGATGCCATCGCGGGGTGTTGACGCAGTGCAGCAAATTTCTCAAGATGCGCCGCATGAAGCACTTGCTGCACACCTTGGAGGGGCGGCTCGCGGCCTTGCCGGTGCCGATGGCCGTCCAGTTGCCTGCGGGCCAGCAACTGGGCGCGCCCGAGCCTGCTGTAACGCTGCGCTTTCGTGACCGCATGGCGCTGGTGGCGCTGGCCACGGGCGAGATCGGCAATGTGGGGGCTGCCATCGTCGAGGGGCGCGTGGCGCTGGAAGGCGGCATGCGCGACCTGATGGCCGCCGCTGCGGGCCTGTTGACCCGCGACCCGGCCCGCGACCAGCACCACGGCTGGTGGCAGCGGGTGCTGGCACGCGCGCGGTCGATGGCGGTGCACACGCTGGCGCATGACGCGCGCCATGTGCAGTTCCATTACGACCTGTCGGACGACTTCTACGCGCTGTGGCTGGACCCGCGCCGCGTGTATTCGTGTGCGTACTACCGGTCCCCAGACCTGACGCTGGCCCAGGCGCAGGAGGCCAAGCTCGACCACATTTGCCGCAAGCTGCAGCTGCAACCGGGGGACCGGTTTCTGGACATTGGCGCGGGCTGGGGTGGCCTGCTGCTGTGGGCGGCCGAGCACTACGGCGTGGATGCCACAGGCATCACGCTGTCGCGCAACCAGCACGCCCATGTACAGCGGCGCATTGAAGAGCGTGGGCTGCAGGGGCGCGTGCGCATGCAACTGGTGGATTACCGCGAGCTGCAGGTGGCGCAGCCCTTCGACAAGATCGCCTCGGTGGGCATGTTCGAGCATGTGGGCCGCGCGCAGATGCAGCGCTACTTTGAGACGGTGGCGGGCCTGCTGCGGCCCGGAGGGCTGGTGCTGAACCACGGCATCACAGCGGGGGGCGCAGACAACGCGCAACTGGGCGCGGGCATGGGTGACTTTATCGAGCAGTACATCTTCCCGGGCGGCGAGCTGTTGCATGTGAGCACGGTGCTGCACGACATGGCCCGCGCAGGCCTGGAGATGGTGGACACCGAGAACCTGCGCCCACACTACGCGCGTACGCTGTGGGCGTGGTCCGACGGGCTCGAAGCCCAATTGCCTGCGGCCCGTGAGGTGCTGGCCGCACAGGGTGGGGCGCAGCAGGGTGATAAGGTCTTGCGTGCATACCGCCTGTATCTTGCGGGCAGTGCCCTGGGGTTTGAGCGCGGCTGGATGGCACTGCACCAGATGCTGGCCATCAAGCCGGACGGCGATGTGGCCACCGGGGCCATGCCCGGCGCACAATCAGGCTATCCGTTCATTCGCGATTACATCTACCGCAGCTGAGTCTGCTTCTTCCACGAAAACGCTTCTCCATGCTCTACAAATTCAAATCCCGCGCCGCAGCCGATCTGATCATGCTGGAGCCGCAGGGCCGCCAGGTGGTGACCATCATGGGCAAGACACCCGGTGCCAGCGGCATCGTGACGGCCGCCCAGATCCCTGCCGCCATCGCTGCGCTGGAGTCCGCCGTGGCGTCCGAAGAGGCTCAGCAGGCGTCCGCAGACGCGGTTGGAGAGGACGAGGCCAGTGCGGAAGACCGCGCTGAGGCCGTGCGCCTGCGGCAGCGGGTGGCACCGCTGATCGACATGCTCAAGCGCAGTGCGGCGGCGGATGTGGACGTGGTCTGGGGCGTGTAGCGCCTCGTCTTTTGAGCCAGTGGGCGGCGGGCAGCTTCGTTCGCGGCGCATCTTCACGGCAGCCCCCTGCAGGTTTCTTCTTTCTCGTGCAACCCTCCAATGACCCGCGACCTTTCTCCGCTGGCCGTCGTCCAGGCGCAGCTGGACGCCTACAACGCCAAGAACATCGACGCCCTGCTCGCGACCTACGCCGAAGACGCGCAGCAGTTTGTCCTCCACGGAGAACGGCTTGCGCAAGGGCATGCCGAGATGCGCCCGCGCTTTCTGGCGCGCTTTGCCGAGCCCGACCTGCATGCACGGCTGCTGTCGCGCACGGTGGTGGCGAATGTGGTGGTGGACTGCGAATTGATCACGCGCAATTTTCCCGAGGGCCTGGGGACGCTGGAGATGCTGTGCGTGTATGAAGTCTTGAACGGGCGCATCGAGCGCGCCTCGTTTGCCACGGGTGAAAAGCGCCTGCAGCCCGCGCAGGCAGCCATCACGGGCTGACCCGCAGGCCCGTCACCACGGCAAGAGGTCAGTCCACCTTCGCCCCCGACGCCTTCACCACCTGAGCCCACTTCTTGTGTTCGTTGTCGATGTGTTTGGCAAACTCGGCGGGTGTATTGCCACCCGGAATAGCGCCTTGCGCCACCAGCCGTTCTTTCATCGCCGGGGTGGCCAGTGACTTGGCCACTTCCTGCTGGATGCGGTTCACGATGTCCTGGGGCGTGCCCGCCGGGGCAAGCAGGCCGAACCAGGAGCTGGCCTCGTAGCCCTTGAGGGTCGGGCCTCCGGCCTGCTCCACTGTGGGAACGTCGGGCAGGGCGCTGGAGCGCTCTGAACTGGTCACGGCCAGGGCCGTGAGCTTGCCCGCTTTGATCTGCGCCATCGACGAAGGCAGGTTGTCAAACATCACGTCGGCGTTGCCCGCCACCATGTCCATGAGCGCGGGGCCGGAACCCCGATAGGGCAAGTGCAGCATGAAGGTGCCAGTCATGCTCTTGAACAGCTCGCCTGCCAGATGGATCGATGTGCCGTTGCCGCTGGAGGCCATGTTCATCTTGCCGGGGCTGGCCTTGGCGACGCGGATGAAATCCTGCACGTTGGCGATGCCCTGGGCCTTGGCCTTGTCGGCATTCATCACCATCACATTGGGCACCGCAGCCACCAGCGTGACGGGGACAAAGTCCTTGATGGGGTCGTAGGGCAGCTTGGCGTATAGCGCGCGGTTGATGCCGTGCGTGCCCACGGTGCCCATCAGCAGCGTGTAGCCGTCCCCCGGTGACTTGGCGACGATGTCGGCGCCCACATTCCCGCCAGCACCGGCGCGGTTGTCCACAATGAACTGCTGACCAAACGCGCGCGAGAGTTCGGGTGCCATGGCGCGCGCCAGGATGTCGGTGGTGCCACCGGGGGCAAAGGGCACCACGATGCGCACGGGCTTGGTGGGCCAGGTGCTGGCTTGTTGTTGGCCGTGCGCAAGAGGCAGCAGGGCAGCGCAACCCAGGGCGACGCAGGCCAGTGCCGCAACGGTGCGGCGGCGTGGATGGGGGCGTGTTGTCATGGCGGGGGCGTCCTTTCGCAGGTGTTTCGTATGCATGCAAAGCTTTTTACGCGGCGCGGCGCGATCCGTGCAGATGGATTACCCCAAGGTGGTGGTGCCGAGTTCGATGGCAGGCACAAAAAAGCCGCCTCGGCCAAGGCCGAGGCGGCTTTTCCATCAATGGCTGGAAGGGATAAACTGATCAGTCTGCGTAGGTGCCTGCAGCCTTGATCACAGCGCCCCACTTGTCGATTTCGGCCTGTACAAACTTCTTGTGCTCGGCGGGTTCCATGCGCTTGTCGGTGACGACCACCGCGCCCAGGCCTTCTTGTTTCTTGATGAACTCGGGGTCCTTCAGTGCAAGCTTGAGGGCTTCGTTGATCTTGGTCACGACGGGAGCTGGCGTGCCCTTGGGCGCGTACAGGCCGTGCCAGATGCTGACGTTGAAGTCCTTCAGGCCCGACTCCGCCAGGGTGGGCAGGTCCTTCAGAGCCGGGGTGGTCAGGCGCTTGGGCGTGGTCACGGCGTAGGCCTTGACCTTCTTGCCTTCGATCTGTGGCGTGGTGTTGGTGGTCTGGTCGCACAGCAGGTCGATCTGGCCGCCAATCAGGTCGGTGATGGCGGGGGCCGTGCCCTTGTACGGCACGGGGGTCATGTCCACCTGCATGGCGCTCTGGAACATCAGGCCACACAGGTGCGACGCAGCGCCCAGGCCGGCATTGCCCAGGTTGATCTTGCCCTTGTTCTGCTGGATCCAGGCGGTGAGCTCCTTGAAGTTGTTCGCGGGCATGGTGGGCCGAGCGATCAGCGTCATGGGCACATCGTTGACCATGCCCAGGTATTCAAAGTCGTTGGGCACGCTGAACGACAGCTTGCGGTACAGCGCGGGCATGGTGGACATGCCAATGTGGTTGAGCAGCAGCGTGTAGCCGTCCGGTGCAGCGCGGGCTACGCGGGCTGCACCGATGGAGCTGCCGGCGCCGGCCGTGTTGTCCACCACCACAGTAGCACCCAGGGGCTTGCGCAGTGCTTCGGCCAGGTCGCGCGCCACGCGGTCGGTAGGGCCGCCCGCAGCAAAGGGAACCACGATGGTGACGGTCTTGTCCTTGGCGGGATAGTCTTGGGCGCTGGCGCCAAAAGCGGTGGCTGCGGCCGCAGCGATCAATGCAAGTTTCAGCGTTGTTTTCATGGGTCTCTCCTGTGAATGACGGGCCATGATAGCGAGGGGGGTTTGCGGGAACATTGCGGATATTACGTAGCACACAGGGGGCATGGTCTTTAACAAAAAGACGCCTGTAGCGCTTTTCTATAAAGCGCTGAATGCTACAAAATAAGGAGCAATGCTAGGGTAAACACTGCGGCATGCCTCCGCCCAAAGCGGGCACTTTTTGCGCTGACGCAAACCTTTGGGCGGAGCGGGAAGGGCTCACGTTTGCGCATTGACAGCACGCCCATGCCGCTCATCACCGAGACAGGCACGACCCGATGCCAGCGTCACCGTGGAGCGGGCTTTGCCAGGCCGCGGGCGGCATTTCCTTTGGGGATAGAGGAGCGGCAGCTCCGAGCCTGCCTGCGCAGGCTTGGAGTGCATCGAAGAGGAGCTGCCGCCCCAGGCAGCTGCGGCTAGGCGCCGCAGGGCGCCATGGCGGAGGCTACTTATAGCTCCGCGCGTCTTCAATCACCTTGCCATCGTTGGGCAGCGTGCCAGGGGCCACCATCTGCACGTCGCCCCGCAGCTTGGTCACTTCGCGGATAGCGTCCGAGAGCTGGTGTGCCAGGCCCTCGGCGGTCTCCACGGTTTCCACCTGCAGCACCATCTGGTCGTTGGCCATCTCGCCGCTGACCACCAGGCGTGCGCGCAGCACCTGCGGAAAACGCTGTGCAATCGTGGCCACCTGGCCGGGGTGCACGAACATGCCGCGGACCTTGGTGGTCTGGTCGGCCCGGCCCATCCAGCCCTTGATGCGGGTGTTGGTGCGGCCCGTGGGGCACTGCCCTGGCAGCACGGCCGACAGATCGCCCGTGCCAAAGCGGATCAGCGGGTAGTCGGGGTTGAGCGTGGTCACCACCAGCTCGCCCACCTCGCCCTCGGGCACCGGGTCGCCGGTGCCGGGGCGCACGATCTCGACGATCACGCCTTCATCGAGCACCAGGCCTTCGCGGGCCGAGGTTTCGTAGGCAATCAGCCCCAGGTCGGCCGTGGCGTAGCACTGGTAGCCCGCGATGCCGCGCTCGGCAAACCACTCGCGCAGTGAGGGCGGAAAGGCCTCGCCCGACACCAGCGCCTTGGTCACCGTGGGCAGCGTTACACCTATCTCGGCGGCTTTTTCGACAATGATCTTGAGAAAGCTGGGCGTGCCGATGTAGCCCGCAGGTTGCAGTTCGGCCATGGCTTGCACCTGCTGCTCGGTCTGGCCCGTGCCACCGGGGAACACGGTGCAGCCCAGCGCGTGGGCGCCGGTTTCCATCATCGAACCCGCAGGCACAAAGTGGTAGCTGAAACTGTTGTGGATCAGCTCGCCACTGCGAAAGCCCGCGGAGTGGATGGCGCGCGCCATGCGCCAGTAGTCGCGCCGCGTGCCTTCGGGTTCGTAGATGGTGCCGGGGCTGGCAAACACACGTGGCATGGCCGCGCCAAAACCCAGCGCGCTGAAGCCGCCAAACACGTTGGTGGCGCGGCCTGCCTGCTGGCGCTCCAGCAACTCGTACTTGCGCGTGACGGGCAGCTTTGCCAGGGCTGCGCGGCCGGTGATGGTGGTTGCATCCACGCCCGCCAGGATGCCGGCAAATGCGGGCGATGCCTTCTGGGCATGGGCGATCTGCTGCGGCAGCGCAGCCATCAGCGCCGCTTCGCGCTCTGCGGGGCTGCGCGTTTCCAGGGCGTCATAAAACGTGCTCATGCCTGGGGTTCCTTGTGAGGTGGTTTGAAGTGAAATTGGCCTCTGGCGCTCATCCATAAAGCGCAAGCAGCTATGAAATTGAGAGTGAATTTGTCCGAGGTCCGAAAATGAGCACTGCGCTGGCCGCCCGCGCTGCCCCACCAGCGCACCCGTGGAACTGGCTTTGCCAGGCCACCGGGTGCGTCCCCCTGAGGGGGATGGCGCGTCAGCGCCTCAGGGGGCTCCCTAAGCAAGCCAGCGCTTGCGCCGCTTGTAGCTTTTGACATCCTTGAAACTCTTGCGCTCGCCGCCGCCCACGCCCAGGTAGAACTCCTTGACGTCCTCGTTGTTGGCCAGGTCGCTCGCTGCGCCGTCCATCACCACGCGGCCGCTTTCCATGATGTAGCCGTAGTCGGAATACTTGAGCGCCATGTTGGTGTTCTGCTCGGCCAGCAGGAAGGTGACCTTTTCTTTGGTGTTCAGGTCCTTCACGATGTTGAACACCTCCTCCACGATCTGCGGCGCCAGGCCCATCGAGGGCTCGTCCAGCAGCACCATGCTGGGGTTGGCCATGAGCGCGCGGCCGATGGCGCACATCTGCTGCTCGCCACCCGAGGTGTAGGCGGCCTGCGAGGTGCGGCGCGTCTTGAGGCGCGGAAAGTAGTTGTAGACCTTCTCCAGGTTGGCTGCGATCTCGGCCTTGCTGGTACGGGTGTAGCTGCCCGTCATCAGGTTCTCTTCAATCGTCAGGTGGGCAAAACAGTGGCGCCCCTCCATCACCTGCACCACGCCACGCTGCACCAGGTCCGCGGGCGAGAGGTTTTCGATGCGCTCGCCGCGCAGCTCGATGGAACCCTTGGTGACCTCGCCCCGCTCGCCCTGCAGCAGGTTGGAGATGGCGCGCAGCGTGGTCGTCTTGCCCGCCCCGTTCCCCCCCAGGATGGCCACGATGGAGCCCTGCGGCACCTGCAGTGACACGCCCTTGAGCACCAGGATCACGTGGTTGTAGATGACCTCGATGCCGTTGACGTTGAGAACGATATTGCTGTTGGAGTCCATGGTGTTGCCTTCCTGTACCAATCCAAAGAGCTGTTGCACAACCCTTTGGATTGGCGGCTGCCAAAGAGGCAACCGCTTTTCACTGGCCCTTGAAACGGTCGCTGCCCAGGCCAGGGCCACCGCGCAAGTGCCGCCCCGCCGCGCTGGTGGCGTCCCCCTTCCCGCAGCGCGAAGCGCTAAGAGAGAAGGGGGAAGCGGCAAAGCCGCTCAGGGGGATGTGCTTAGCTCTGGCAGTCCGCAGCGTCGCGGCGCGTCATCTTCTTGTCGGCCAGGTACTTGTCCGCACCGGCCTTGACCATGGGCTTCAAGATCTGCTCATCGGCCTGGTACCAGTCGGACGAGAAGTTCCACTTGCTGCCATCCCAGGTGTGGACGCGCGCCCAGGTGGATCCCATGTGGTCAGCGCAGCTGGTGGACAGCGGACGCATCACGCCGCCAAAGCCCAGCGCATCGAGCTTCTTCTGGTCCAGGGCCAGGTTTTCCATGCCCCAGCGCACTTGTTCGCCGGTCATGACCTTGCCCTTGCCAAAACGCTCCTGTGCGCGGCGCACCGATTCGACGGCCAGCATCTGGATGATCACGCCGCGCGTGTACAGCACCGAGCCCACTTCGTCCTTGGGACCCGTGCCCTGGCCCTTGTCGTGCACGTTCTTCAGGATGTCCTGGATCACCTTGGGCTGCTGGCCCGAGGTGTTCAGTGCCAGCGCGTTGTAGCCCTTGGCGCCTTCGCCCACGTCACGCACATCGGGCTCGGCACCCGCCCACCACACGCCATACATCTTGTCGCGGGGGTAGCCCGTGGCCTGGGCTTCCTTGAGGGCGGTGGAGTTCATCACGCCCCAGCCCCACAGCAGCACGTAGTCAGGGCGGCTCTGGCGCACTTGCAGCCAGGTGGCCTTCTGCTCCACGCCAGGGGCCGTCACGGGCAGCATCTGCAGCTCAAAGCCGTGCATCTTGGCGCGCTCCTGCAGCAGCGGGATGGGCTCCTTGCCGAACGGGCTGTCGTGGTACACCAGCGCAATCTTCTTGCCCTTGAGCTTGTCCAGACCGCCGTTGGCCTTGCCAATGTGCTGGATCAGGATGTCGGCGCCGGTCCAGTAGCTGCCCATGAACGGGAAGTTCCACTTGAACGCCTGGCCGTCCTGCGCCACCGACAGGCCGTAGCCCAGCGTCATCAGCGGAATCTTGTCCACAGGGGCTTTTTCGGTCAGTGCAAACGTGATGCCGGTGGCCTGGGGGTCAAACAGCGACACGCCGGGGCGGCTCTTGAGGCGTTCGTAGCATTCGACGCCACGGTCGGTGGCATAGCCGGTTTCGCACTCTTCAAAGGTCAGCTTCACACCGTTGATGCCGCCGTCGCGGGCGTTGATCATCTTGATGTAGTCCTGCTTGCCGTTGGCCCATGGCACACCGTTGGGTGCGTAGGGGCCTGTGCGGTAAGACAGCAGCGGGAAGAACTGCTCCTTGGCTTGTGCGAGGGCGCTCGTCGCAACGGACGAGGCACCGGCAGCAACCACCGCAGCGGCGATCACGAGTTTCGAAAGCTTCATGGATGTCTCCTTTGGATGAATGTGTTGAAGCACGGGGAAAACTGGCAGGGGATCAATGGGGGAAGGGCCAGAGGCGGAGTTTTTGTTTGGCGGTGGACCACAGCTTGGCCAGACCATGGGGCTCCACGATGAGGAACCACACGATCAGAGCGCCGAAGATCATCAGCTCGGCATGCGAGACACCGGCGGTGGACACCTCGATGCCAAAGATCCCCATGAAGGCCGGCAGGAACTGGTTGAGCACGATGGGCAGCACCACGATGAAGGCCGCACCAAAGAAGCCACCCATGATCGAGCCGAGACCGCCGATGATCACCATGAACAGCAGGCGGAACGAAATTTCCACCGAGAAGGCCGCAGGCTCCCACGCGCCCAGGTGCACAAAGGCCCACAGCGCGCCGGCCATGCCCACGATGAACGAGCTGACCGCAAACGCGCTGAGCTTGGCGTACATGGGGCGGATGCCGATCACGGCCGCAGCCACGTCCATGTCACGGATGGCCATCCACTCACGCCCGATGGCGCCGCGCACCAGGTTCTTGGCCAGCAGGGCCACCACCACCAGGATGGCCAGGCAGAAGATGTACTTGCTGGTGGCGCTTTCGATCGGCATGCCCAGCACCTGCAGGTTGGTGACCGACACCGAGCCCGAGTCGGAGTTGTTGGTGAACCACTTGATGCGCAGGAACATCCAGTCGCTGAAGAACTGCGCGGCCAGCGTCGCCACGGCCAGGTACAGCCCCTTGACGCGCAGGCTGGGCAGCCCGAACAGGATGCCGAAGAACGTGGCGCACAGCCCGCCCAGGATCAGTGCCGGGATCAGCGGCATGCCGGGGAAACGCACGAAGAAGTTGTAGGCCCCGTAGGCGCCCACGGCCATGAAGGCGCCCGAGCCCAGCGAGATCTGGCCGCAGTAGCCCACCAGGATGTTCACCCCCAGGGCCGCCAGCGCCATGATGACGAAGGGGATCAGGATGGCACGGAAGATGTAGTCGCTGGCCAGCATGGGCACGGCGATGAAGGCGATGGCCAGGATGATGCCGATGGCAATGCGGTCCTGCGCGATCGGGAAGATCTGCTGGTCAGCGCGGTAGCTCGTCTTGAACTGGCCGTTTTCGCGGTAGAGCATGGGGTGTCTCCTGTTGTTCTTGTGATGGGTTACACGCGGTCAATGATCTTCTCTCCGAACAAACCTTGCGGTCTGAACAGAAGAAACACCAGCGCCAGCACATACGCAAACCAGATCTCGATGCCCCCGCCCACGAAGGGGCCCAGGTACACCTCGGAGAGCTTTTCGCCCACACCGATGATCAGGCCGCCGATGATGGCGCCGGGCACCGAAGTCAGGCCGCCCAGGATCACCACCGGCAGCGCACGCAGGGCCACCGTGGTGAGCGAGAACTGCACCCCGAGCTTGCTGCCCCAGATCATCCCGGCCACCAGGGCCACCACACCTGCCACGCACCACACGATCACCCAGATGCGGTTCAAAGGGATGCCGATGGATTGGGCCGCCTGGTGGTCGTCGGCCACGGCGCGCAGTGCGCGGCCGGTAGAGGTTTTCTGAAAGAACACCGACAGCAGGGCCACCAGCGCAGCGGCAATGGCGGCAGCAATCACGTCTTCCTTGTTGATCAGGATGCCGCCCTGGAACACCGTGTCAAACGCAAAAATGGGCTCCTTGGGCATGCCCACGTCGATTTTGTAGATGTCGCTACCAAACAGCGTCTGGCCCAGGCCTTCAAGAAAGTACGTGATGCCCAATGTGGCCATCAGCAGCGTGGCACCTTCCTGGTTGACCAGGTGGCGCAGCACCAGCTTTTCAATCAGCCAGGCCACCACGAACATGATGGCGCCCGCAATCACGAAGGCGGCCAGGTTGGCCACGATGGGGTTGTCGATGCCGGTCCACTTGGGGATCCATTCGGCAAAGCGGGCCATGGCCAGCGCTGCAAACAGCACCATCGCGCCCTGCGCGAAGTTGAACACGCCTGAAGCCTTGTAGATCAGCACAAAGCCCAGCGCCACCAGCGAATACAGCATGCCGGCCATGAGGCCGCCGATGAGGGTTTCCAAAAAGAATGCCATGAGTTGTTCTCCCGATCAGTGGCTTGTGCCCAGATAGGCACTGATCACGTCTTCGTTGTTGCGCACTTCGTCGGGGCTGCCGTCGCCGATCTTCTTGCCGTAGTCGAGCACCACCACGCGGTCGCTGATGTCCATCACCACGCCCATGTCGTGCTCGATGAGCACGATGGTGGTGCCGAACTCGTCGTTCACATCGAGGATGAAGCGGCACATGTCCTGCTTTTCTTCCACGTTCATGCCGGCCATGGGCTCGTCGAGCAGCAGCACCTGCGGCTCCATGGCCAGGGCGCGGCCCAGGTCCACGCGCTTTTGCAGGCCATAGGGCAGCTGGCCCACGGGCGTCTTGCGAAACGCCTGGATTTCCAGGAAGTCGATGATGTGCTCGACGTACTCGCGGTGGCGGATCTCCTCGCGCTCGGCCGGGCCGATACGCAGCGCCTGCATCAGCAGGTTGCTTTTGATCTTGAGGTTGCGGCCGGTCATGATGTTGTCGATCACGCTCATGCCCTTGAACAGCGCCAGGTTCTGGAATGTGCGCGCCACGCCCATCTCGGCCACCTGGCGCGAGTTCATGTGCGAGAACGTCTTGCCCCGGAAGGTGATCGAGCCGTCCTGCGGCGTGTACACGCCGTTGATGCAGTTGAGCATGGAGCTTTTGCCCGCGCCGTTGGGGCCGATGATGGCGCGGATCTCGTGCTCTTTCACGTTGAACGAGATGTCGGTCAGCGCCTTCACGCCGCCAAACCGCAGGCTGATGTTCTTGACGTCCAGGATGACGTCGCCGATCTTCTTTTTGGTCATGGTGGGGTGTTGCTGCTCGGGCGGGTAGAGAGCGGGTTTCATGCTGCAGCCTTGACGGGCGCGAAGGTCTTTGTGTCCGACAGCTTCAGGGTGGCGCTTACGCTGCCTGTGCGGCCGTCCTCGAACTTGACCTGGGTCTCGATGTACTGCTCGGTGCGGCCTGCGTACAGCGCATCCACCAGCACCGCGTACTTTTCGGCAATGAATCCCCGGCGGACCTTGTTGGTGCGCGTGAGTTCGCCGTCGTCCGCGTCCAGCTCCTTGTGCAGCACCAGGAAGCGGCTGACCTGGCTGCCCGCCAGCATGGTGTCGGTGGCGAGGTCGGCGTTGACCTTTTCGATGCACTCGCGGATCAGCTCGTACACCTCGGGCTTTTGTGCCAGGTCGGTGTAGCCCGCGTAGGGCAGGTTGCGGCGTTCTGCCCAGTTGCCCACGGCGTCGAAATCGATGTTGACCATCACACACACCTTCTCGCGGCCGTCGCCCAGCGCGACCACTTCCTTGATGTGCGGGAAGAACTTGAGCTTGTTCTCCACATACTTGGGCGCAAACATGGCGCCATCGTTGGCGCCGCCCTTGATGCGGCCCACGTCCTTCACGCGGTCAATGATCTTGAGGTGGCCGTGTGCGTCGAGGAATCCTGCATCGCTGGTGTGGTACCAGCCATCGGCGGTGAGCACCTCGGCCGTGGCCTTGGGGTTCTTGTAGTACTCCTTGAGCAGGCCGGCGGACTTGACGAGGATCTCGCCGTTGTCGGCCACCTTGATCTCCACACCGCGAATCGGCACGCCCACCGTGTCGGCGCGCGCCTGGTTGTCGGGCTGCAGGCACACGAACACGGCGGTCTCAGTGGAGCCATACAGCTGCTTCAAGTTGATGCCGATGGAGCGGTAGAACGTGAACAGATCCGGGCCAATGGCCTCGCCTGCCGTGTACGCCACGCGCACGCGGCTAAAGCCCAGGTTGTTGCGCAGCGGGCCGTACACCAGCAGGTTGCCCAGCGCGTACTTGATGCGGTCCAGGGTGCCCACGGGTTCGCCGTCCATGAGGGCGGGGCCCACCCGCTTGGCCACGCTCATGCAGGCGTGGAACATGGCGCGCTTGATGGTGCCTGCGTCTTCCATGCGGATCATCACGCTGGTCAGCAGGCCTTCAAAAATGCGCGGCGGCGCAAAGTAGTAGGTGGGGCCGACTTCCTTCAGGTCGATGGTCACCGTGCTGGCCGACTCGGGGCAGTTGACCACGTAGCCGCAGGCCAGCCACTGGGCGTAGCTGAAGATGTTCTGGCCGATCCAGGCCGGGGGCAGGTAGGCCAGCACTTCTTCGCTGCTGGTGAGCTTGTCGAACTCGGCACCTGCGCTGGCGCGGTCCAGCAGGGTGCTGTGGGTGTGTACCACGCCCTTGGGGTTGCCCGTGGTGCCCGAGGTGAAGAACATCGCCGCCACATCGTCGGGCTGGGCCTTGGCGACCTCGCTCTGGAACCACTGGGGGTTCTTGGCGACGTGCGCCTTGCCTGCTTCGATCAGCGAGTCCAGCGACGCCAGGCCCTGTTCCTCGTAGTTGCGCAGGCCGCGCGGGTCGTCAAAGTAGATGTTCGAAATCTGGGGGCATTGCTCGCGGATCTCCAGCAGCTTGTCCACCTGCTCCTGGTCTTCCACCAGGCAAAAGCGCACTTCGGCGTTGTTGAGCGGGAACACGCATTCGGCCCCCACGGCGTCCTGGTACAGCGGAACAGGAATCGCGCCCAGTGACTGCGCGGCCAGCATGGTGGCGTAGAGGCGGGGGCGGTTGGCGCCGATCACCACCATGTGTTCATGGCGCTGCAGCCCGGCCAGGTGCAGGCCGGCGGCCACCTGCTCCACCAGCCGCACCAGGTCAGCCCAGCTGTGGGTTTGCCAGATGCCATATTCTTTTTCGCGCAGGGCCGGGGCCGTGGGGCGCTCGGCGGCATGCTTGAGCAGCAATTGCGGGAACGTGGTCAACATTGCAGGTTCCTGAAAGTAAGAGGTGTCCGTCCGGTGACTGCCGGGAGCGCGGCCTTGTGGCTGCGTATCTGTGTATGGGATGGATGCTAGGACTGACTTTGACGCCATCTTGTCTTGCCGACGACAATTTACGGGAAACTACTCCTCGGGTAAAACCCTGACGCACTGCGAATGGCCGATTGGCGAGGGTGGCGGACGGGGTATCGCGGAACGCTTCACAGGGGGGCGGTATCCTCACGGGCTATGTACGCCCCGTTCTTCGGCCTTCAGCACCCGCCGTTCTCCATCGCCCCCGACCCCCGCTACCTGTTCATGAGCGAGCGGCACCGCGAGGCGCTGGCCCACCTGCTCTATGGA
>NZ_JAMXAX010000159.1 GCF_023913775.1 Acidovorax facilis | reverse complement strand
TGCAGGGCGTGGGCCACTGCGGCGCCTGCCACACGCCGCGCAATGCGCTGGGGGCCGAGTTGGGCGGGGCGGCGTTCCTCTCAGGCGCCATGGTTGATGGCTGGGAGGCGCCTGCGCTCACGGGCCTGTCGAAGGCGCCCGTGCCCTGGACGGCCGATGCGCTGTATGGCTACCTGCGCCACGGCCACAGTCCGCAACACGGCAGCGCCTCCGGCCCCATGGCACCCGTGGTGCGCGAGCTGGCGCACCTGCCCGACGACGACATCCGCGCCATGGCGGGCTACCTGGCCTCGTTCACCGCTACGGAAGCGGCTACCCAGCCAGCCACCCAGCCTGTGTCTGACCCGCAGCAGCGCGCCCAAACCGCCGTGGCCCAGGCCGCCGCGCTGGCCCCGCAGCCCGGCCAGGCCCAGCGCCTGTTCGACGGCGCCTGCGCCGCCTGCCACCACGACGGCGACGGCCCGCGCCTGCTGGGCGTGAACGTGCCCCTGGCGCTGAACAGCAACCTGCACAGCGACCGGCCCGACAACCTGCTGCAGGTCATCGTGCACGGCATCCGCGAGCCCGCCGCGCGGGACATCGGCTTCATGCCCGGCTTTGGCCACGCGCTCAGCGACGCGCAGATCACCGAGCTGGCGGGCTACATGCGCCAGCGCTACGCGCCGGGCCGCCCTGCGTGGCGTGATGTGCCCGAGGCGCTGGCGCGTGTGCGGGCAGGGCCTGCGCATCCTTGATTTTTAGTGTTTTTGGCCGCTAGCGCTTGATGAATAAGCGCTGACAGCTATAAAAACAGGAGTGATTGAAGCTGAAGGCAGCCTGGCACTGCCGCGCCTGTGGGCCATCGATGGCCCCGTGGGACATAAACAGCGCCGCCATTTCCCCTCACATCGCCGCATTGCCCCCGTGCCACGTTGGCACAGTGGCATGGGGCCTGGTCCATGGTGGGGCAGGCCAGGGTGCTGGTGGGTCTGCGGGCCTGCAACATGCACCGTGATCCCTCGGCCCGCCTGCTCGGTGGCCGAAGAAGACTTCCTCCAAGGAGAACACCATGCCCAATGCCGAAATGGAAATCCACGTGATCGTGCTGCGCATGATGCGCGAAGGCTATGCCGCACTGAGCGCGGCCCAACGAAGGGTTGTGGATGCGTTGATGGCCGTGTGTTGAGGGGCTGCGTCGGCAGCTGCCAGCCCCACGTCGCCCCTTCGGGAGGGCGGTCAGTGTTTGCCGTCCGTTGGCGTGCCGCTATGCCCAATGCAGCAAGGCAGCATCTGCCTCCATCGCTTGTGCAATGAGGCGCATGTCGCGGTCGCTCACGGCAAACAACCCAAAGCGGAACTTGCTGCCCCAGCGCTGGCGGTCGGTCACGAACTCCAGCGCGTCCAGCAGCGGCGCAATCGCCGCCTCACGCGCAGGCACATAGGCCACGTCCCGCCGCGACGGCACAAACCCGCCGCCCATGTCAAACGCATACGGCGCGCCCGACTGCACGATGCCGATGGAAACAAACGCCTGCAGCCGGTCCTTGCCACCCATCGTGATGGTGGGCGCGTAGTACGCCACGCGGTCGCCGGGCCGTATGCGCTGCAGCGGCGCCACCTTGCCATGGCACACCTGCATGTAACCAGCGCCAGGCGTGGCGCAGCCCCGGCGGGCGTGCTGGGCGCAGGCCACGGCGATCCAGTTGCGGCGCGTGGTGGCTGCGGGGGTCGCTGCCGACACAGGCATGTCGCTGCGCGCAGGCTCGGCATCCGGCCAGAGGGGGTGTTGCAGCACGGCGTCGGTCATGAAAAAAGCTCCGGGTCAAAGAAGCCACCGATGGTGCGGGCGCGCTGCTGACACCGCAGTGTCAGTACCTTTGCAGCATCTCAGTCAGCACCGCAGGGGTACTCAGACCAGTTGCCCCCACTGCCACAACGCAAACCCGCCCAGCAGCAGGGCGGATGCCCGGTTGATGCGCTGGCGCCAGGCGGGCGTAAAGCGCTGCCGCTGGTAGGCAATCGCTCCGGTCAGCAGCAGCCACCAGGCGGCAGAGCCCACCAGCACGCCCGCCACCATCCACAGCGGCGACGGCAGGCTTGGCCGGCCGCCGCCCAGCGACCCGAACACCGCGATGAAAGACACGATGGTGGCCGGGTTGGCCAGCGTCAGCGCAAACGTGCCGGCCGCCAGGCCCAGCAGGCCCCGCGCATCGCGCGCCGGGGCGGCGGTGTGGGCCACGGGCGCGTGCCAGGTGCGCCAGGCCAGCACCAGCAGCAGTGCGCCGCCCCCCAGCGCCAGCGGCGTCTTGGCCTGCGTCAGCCCGTCGATGAGCCAGCGCACGCTGAAGGCGCCCACGGCGCCATACACCGCATCGGCCGCAGCGGCGCCGAGGCCGGTGGCCAGCCCGGCCGCCAGGCCCCGCTCCAGGGTGCGTTGCATGGTCAAAAGGCCAATGGGGCCCACAGGGGCCGCGATGAGCACGCCGATGACGGCGGCTTGCAGAAACACGGTGATTGAAGTCAAGTCCATGCACCGATGCTAGGGCGATGGCTGGCGGTGGAGAATGCAGAAAATTCGGCGAATCCAGAATTGGGTTTCGTTTTTTTCTGTGCCAACCGATAAAGGCTTTTATGGAAGTCGATGACAAAGCCTGGCGCTTGATCAGCGCGCTGCAGGCCGATGGCCGCGCCTCGCTCAAGGAACTGGCCGAGGCCGTGGGCCTGTCGGTGCCCGCCACGCTGGAGCGCCTGCGCCGCCTGCAAGAGGCGGGCGTGGTGCGCGGCGTGCATGCCGACATCGACCCCGCCAAGGTCGGCTATGGCGTGCGGGCGGTGGTCGGCATCAACGTGCCGCAGCCCGGCAAGAAGGCGCTGATCGACAAGCTGCGTCAGTCGCCCCAGGTGCTCGAATGCCACCATGTCAGCGGCAACGACTCGTACGTGATGCAGGTCGTGGCGCGCGACCTGCCCGATCTGGAGCGCTTTCTGGGCGACATCAACGGCTATGGCGAAACACGCACGTCCATCGTGTTCTCCACGCCCATCCCGCTGCGCGGCCTGGCCCGCCCGGAGGCGGGCTGATCCACCCCTCAGAACGTGATCTTCACCGACGCCGCACTGCGCTGCGCGTCGCCATGGAACACGGCCTCGATGTTGTTCCCATCCGGGTCCAGCACAAACGCCGCGTAGTAGCCGGGGTGGTAGGCGCGCTCACCCGGAGCACCGTTGTCGGTGCCGCCATGGGCCAGCGCGGCTTGGTAGAAGGCATCCACCATCGCCCGGTCCTGCGCCTGAAAGGCCAGGTGCGTGCGGCCGGTCAGGTGGCCTTGCGCAGCGAGGCTGTCGGCGGACGACACAAACAGCTCGTCCGCCCAGAAATAGCCCTCATCCGCGCCACCCATCGGCACCTGCAGGGCGCCGAGCGCGGCTGTGTAGAAAGCCTGGCTGGCCGCCAGATCGCGCACGACGAGCTGGATGTGGTCAATCAGCCGGCCCCGGTGCAGTTCTTGTGTTTCCATGCGGTTGTCCCTTCTTCAAGAAAGTGCGTGCAAACCCACGCGGTTGCCATCCAGGTCATGGATGTGCGCGAAAAACCCCATGCCCGGTGGCAATGCCTGGCGCGGCAGTGCCACCTGGCCGCCCTGGGCCACCGCGCGCTCCAGCGCGGCGTCGAGCGAGGGCGACGCGTCCAGGTATACCAGTGTGCCGCTGCCCGATACCTGCGGTGCCGTCGGGCCCATCATCAGCGCGCCGCCCACGCCGTCTGCAGCGCCGTCGTAGGGAAACACGGCGCCTTCGCTGGGCCCCATGTTCTCGCGGCGCAGGGCCTGGCCCAGCACGGCCTCGTAAAAGGCCTGGGCGCGGTCGAGCTGGGTGGTGGGGATTTCAAACCAGGTGATGGCGTTTTTCATGCAAAGGCTCCTTGTGTGTGTCAGTGAAAAAGAAGCCTCGATGGTGTGCGGGGGCTACTGACAGCGGAGTGTCAGCAGCGTGTCATCGGGGTCACGCGCTGCGGCCCGGCTTTGACGCCGCCACCTGCGCCCGGAAGCTGCGGGGCGACAGGCCCGCATCGCGCGTGAAGGCGCGGGTGAAGTACGCCGGGTCGGCATAGCCCAGCGTGTAGGCAATGGTGGCCACGCCCAGGTGGGTGTAGGCCAGGTTGCGCCGCGCCTCGCGCATCAGGCGCGCCTCAATCAGCCGCAGCGCCGATACCCCGGTGGTGGCGCGCGCCACGCGGCTCAGGTGCGTGGGAGACACCGACAGCGCCCGTGCATAGTCCGCCACCTGCCAGTGCTCCAGAAAATGCGCTTCGATCAAGGCTTCAAGCCGCTGCACCAAGCTTGATTCTGGCGCGGGTGTGTCGTCCGGGCTGTGGTCCTCAATGGCCCGCGCCACCCAGCCCAGCAGCGTGGCGCTCAGGCCCCGCAGCACCAGCGCACGCGCTTTGGCGCGGCCCGAGAACTCCTGCCAGATCTGCCCCATGGCCTGGCTGATGGGTGGGTTGGCGCTGACCACCGCGGGCCGCGCCAGGTCGCGCCGCACATCGCCCACGCGCACAAAAATCTCGTCCATCAATTCATCGGCCAGCGTGGCCACCCAGCCCTGCGTGTGCTGTGTGAACCGAAACGCGTGCACATGGCCCGGCGGCACGTTGATGAGCGCACCGGCGGCCAGCGCATGCTGCTCGCCATCCAGGTGCGCCACGCCGCCCCCCGATTCGATCAGCAGCACCTGGTGCAGCCGCGTGTGCCGGTGCGGCGCCAGTTCCCAGTCGTGCAGCACCGATCGCGCGGCAATCGTCTCGCAGTGCAGCACATCGGGCAGGTGCTGCGACTCGCCAAACAGGCTGTACGACTGAATGCTGCTGTGGTTCTCGGCCATGTTCGAAAAGTGCATGTTCTGGCTCCATCCGTCCATTCAACGCGGCGACTGTGCCACGTATCTTTGGGTGGTCCGTTTGACCCATGTCATGAACACACCAACCACACCAGGAGACACCATGAAAACCCAGGTTTGCATCATCGGCGGAGGCCCCTCGGGCCTCATGCTCTCGCAGCTCTTGCACCTCAAGGGCATCGACACCATCGTGCTGGAGCGCCAAAGCCGCGAATACGTGCTCGGCCGCATCCGCGCCGGCGTGCTCGAGCACGGCTTTGCCGCACTCATGCGCGAGGCCCAGTGCGGCGAGCGCATGGACAAGGAAGGCGAGATCCACGACGGCTTCATCATTGCCCACGACGGCAAGATGGACCGGGTCGATTTGCACAAGTACAGCGGCGGCAGCTCGGTGGTGGTCTACGGCCAGACCGAGCTGACGCGCGACCTCTACGAAGCGCGCGACCGCATGAAGGGCATCGTCATCCACAACGCCGAAGACGTGCAGCCGCACGACCTCAAAAGCGCCAACCCGTATGTGACCTACCGCAGCGGCGACGAGGTGGTGCGCATCGACTGCGACTTCGTCATTGGCGCCGACGGCTTTCACGGCGTGAGCCGCAAGTCCATCCCGCGCGACGTGCTCAAGGAATACGAGAAGGTGTATCCGTTTGGCTGGCTGGGCGTGCTCTCGCGCACCAAGCCCGTCTCGCCCGAGCTGATCTACGCCAAGCACGAACGCGGCTTTGCGCTGTGCTCGCTGCGCTCGCAGGTGCTGAGCCGCTACTACATCCAGGTGCCGCTGACCGACACGGTGGAAGACTGGTCTGACGAAGCCTTCTGGGCTGAACTCAAGCGTCGCCTGCCCGCCGAGGTGGCCGCGCAGCTCATCACCGGCGCATCCATTGAAAAGTCCATCGCCCCCCTGCGCTCCTTCGTGGCCGAGCCCATGCGCTACGGCAACCTGTTCCTGGCGGGCGACGCCGCCCACATCGTGCCGCCCACCGGCGCGCGGGGCCTGAACAGTGCTGCGTCGGACATCTACTACCTGTACCACGCCATGGTGGCGCACTACAAGGATGGCGACAGCACCGGCCTGGACAAGTATTCCGAAAAGGCCCTGGCCCGCGTGTGGAAGGCCCAGCGCTTCTCGTGGTGGATGACGACCATGCTGCACACCTTCCCGGATTCGATTGCCTACGACCAGAAGCTGCAGGACACGGACCTGGCGTATCTGTTCTCGTCGGAGAAGGCGCTGGGGTCGCTGGCGGAGAACTATGTGGGGTTGCCGTTCTGAGCATCCGGTAGCGCGCATGGTGCGCTGCTCGCCGGGATGACGGCGCTGCTGGGTGCCTCATAGAAGGCACAACAACCAGTTAAAGGCTTGCACTGGGATTCACCCTTGCAAGCCTTTTTCGCGTGCGCGGATCGTTTAACCCGACACGCCTTCTTCACCGGGTGACGCAGTGGAAGACTGGGCTGAAATAGAAACTACTGTTTCGATTCCGGCTCCGCACCTCGTCATCACCCTGAAATCTCAACGATCTTTTCGTTTTCTTGCTTTCAATCCATCAGCAGCATAAAATCGAAACCAAAGCTTCGATTTATGAAAAAAATCCCTATTCAGAGCGTATCGGCCTTTGGCCAGGTGGTGCGCGCTGTGCGCAAGGCCGGTGGTGTGCGCCAAGACGACGTGGCGGGCAGCGTGGGTGTCAGCCACGTTTACTTGCGCGACCTGGAGCACGGCAAAGAGACGGTGCAGATGGGCCGCGCGCTGCAGGTGCTGGCCGAGCTGGGAATTCGCATGGAACTGGAGATCCCCGACGAAGCCTTCGAGAGATTGCAAAGCGACGCCGCACGACTCGCCGCCAAGAAAGCCGCCTTTGAACAACAGGCTCAGCAGTCGCAGGGGGTGATGCGGGCCGCAGCCAAGCGCAAGGGCGAAGAGGACGGCAACCCATGAGCCAGCGACAGTTGCAAGTCCAGATCAACGGTCAGCTGGTTGGCTCGCTGTTCGATCAGAACAACGTGTGGGGATTTCAGTACGCCGAAAGCTGGCTGCAGCAGCCCAGGCCCTTCGCGCTGTCTCCGGCGCTGCCCCTCGGCCCTGAGCTTTTGCTGGACGGCGCCACGCTGCGGCCCGTTCAATGGTTTTTCGACAACCTGTTGCCCGAAGAACGGCTGCGCGAGGTCATCGTCAAAGAAGAGGGCGTTGAGGCTGCAGATGCGTTCGGCTTGCTGGCGCGGCTGGGGTCGGAGTCGGCAGGCGCCCTGGTGCTGCAGCCGCCCGGAGCCCCGGATGCGCCCCAGGGGGCCATGGAGCTGACCCGCGAGGCGTTGTCCGCACGCATCCGCAATTTGCCCAGGGCGTCTCTCACCCACCAGGCGCCCAAGCGCATGTCGCTGGCCGGGGCGCAGCACAAGATGGTGGTGAGCTTTGACCCGGCCACCGGCAGGCTGATGGAGCCCCTGAAAGGCAGCCCATCCACCCACATCCTCAAGCCCAACTCCACCGCCGACGGATTCCCCCATTCCGTGGTGAATGAGCTTTTCACGATGCGCCTAGCAGGCGCCTTGGGCCTCAAGGTACCCAAGGTATGGCGCCTGTATGTCCCGGAGCCGGTCTACATCATTGAGCGCTTCGACCGCAAGACAACGGCGCCGGGTGGGGACGTACAGCGTATTCACGCGCTCGATGGCTGTCAGTCCCTCAACGAGATGGCTTACGCCAAGTACCGCAGCGCTACCTTCGAAAAGCTGCTGCAGCTGATTGAGCTGTGCCGCAATAGGGCAGCTGCGCGCCTGGACGTGTTTCGCTGGATCTTGTTCAACACGCTCGTTGGCAACTCCGACTGCCATCTCAAGAACATTTCGTTCTTGATCGATGACGAAGGCACGCGCGTAGCGCCCTTCTACGACCTGCTGTGCACTGCCGTGTACCACACCAAGTCGATGGCCAACGAGCAGGCTGTGTGGCCTGACGAAAAGCTGGCCATGCCCATCGTGGGCGCCCATTTCTTCAGCAACGTGACCCGCCTCAGGCTGATTGAAACAGGGGTCGCCCTCAAGCTGGGCAAGAAAACCGCTGAGCGGGAGATTGATGCCATGGCGGGCAAGCTCGCCCAGGCCGCTGACAGCGTGATCCAGGCCATGGAAGCCGAGCATGACAACTGGCCGCAGATGGGCAAAGCGTCTGCGGCCACGCGCGGCGCCGAAGCGCACCTGCTGAGGGCCATTCGGCATGTGGTCATCAAGGACATGCTGGACCTGGTGCGCTGATGCCCAGGCGGTCGCCCTACAAAGCGATCTCCATCTGCTACGGGAAATTTAAGCAGAACTGATGCTTACGCCAAGGCGGCAGGCTCGATAGCATCACACCAAGTTTTCAGATCATTTGCCCAATGGTGTCGGCGTCAGGCTCGACGATGGCTTGAACACGATGAAGCTGCTGACGCAGCGTTTTGAGGCAGTGCACTTCACGGTAGTGAGTGCCAATCAACAGCCAGGAAAATCTCCAAGATGGATTGGGTCCCGATAGTCTTCATTGTTTTCAAGGTGGCCGTGTTCGGCACCGGCATGTTCTTCGCCATCAAGTGGCACTACGACCAAGGGAAGAAGGCGAAGAACGAAGCAAGCAGATCGCCAATTCCGACTGAACGCACGCCGGGCGCGTCGGAGTAGGCCGCTGATGCCTCGCGATGGTCTGCGGGGCATCAGACTTCTCCCTACCTGTATCACGCCAATGGTCGCCCGTTAGTAAAAACGGCGACGGCACAGCTCGACAAATACCCCGAGAAAGCCTTGGCCTGCGTGCGGAAGGCCCAGTGCTTCTCTTGGTGGATGACGACCACGCTGCACACCTACCCCGAGTCGCCGGCCTACGGCCAGAAGCTGCAGGAAACTGACCTGGCGTATCTGTTCTCGTCAAAGAAGGCGCTGGGGTCGTTGGCGAAGAATTATGTGGGGTTGCCGTTCTGATCAGCGGGAGGTTCTAAACCGCAGAGAAAACGGCGCCTGCTGGCAGTTTGACTGGACGCCGGATCGCCATCCTCTGGGCGCCTATACAGGTGAAAAAGCCCCTGGCGCCAAAGGCGACCAGGGGCTAAACTCTAGGTCTCCATCCCCATGGAGATAAGAGTTGGATGAGCAGCCGACTGTACGGAGCTTACTTGCTCACCGGAACGATAAGCGGGAATGCCCGCTTGCCGATCTGGCGCGCATAGAGCTTAGTGCCGTTCTTGAGGGTAATCCACGGACGGAAAACCAGTTGATATCCCTCAGGGATCGGCAGTGGCAGCTTCAGTTGCGTCATTCATACTCACCTCCTTTCTGCCGTCTCGACGGCGGTTAGGTTGAATAGGCTCGGGCTGCTCGCCCACCTGCTAAGGCCCTCGTAGCGTCTTTCCGCCAAGAACGATCCGCAACGAGGGCCTTTGCTTTTACCCTCTAAAACCTTTGAGGGGTGGCGGGATCATAGCGCTCCACTTTAATTGACGCAACAACGACCTAGATAAAAATTGACTTATCGTGCGTTAAATGGAAAATATCGCATCACAACTGAAAAGGAGCGCGATATGGCAACCAAGGCGCGAAGCCCCAACTACCCGCAAATCAGTTTGGTCAGAGCCATCGATCTGACCGCGAAGCTTTACGACAAGGCGCATACACACAAGGCGAGCTCCGCGGTCGTTGCCAGTGCGCTTGGATACACTGGGCTTAACGGCGCATCGCAGGGGGTGATTTCGGCTCTCAAGAAGTACGGGCTGATCGAAGGCGTTGGCGATAGTGAGTTCAAGGTCAGCAAGGATGGTCTGACTATCGTCGTTGACCCCAAGAGCTCAACCGAACGCGCTACTGCCATCCTGCGGGCAGCGTTTCGTCCATCGCTTTTTGCGGAACTCCGGGCGGAGTATGGCGATAAGCCTCCCAAGTCCGATGATTTTTTACGCGCTTTCCTGCTTAAGAGAGGGTTTGTTCAGAGCGTTGTCGATACGCCCATTCGCACGTATCGTGAAACTATGGAACTAGTAGAGGTAGCCCAGCGCGTGCTTGGCGAGGCTGCTCAGGGTCAGGGGCCGCGCGTAGCTTTTGAGGAAGAAGAAGAAGAAGAGGAGGAAGAGGGGACGGACATGAGCAGTGCTCCTCCCCGCACGGTAATGCAAGCGGCTGCGGCCCCTGCTGCGCCTTCGGTGGTAGTGGTGCCCCAATCCCAAATGGGAGACACCGTCAATGATGTCTACAAGTTGCCAGACGGGCGCGCCTTTGTGCTGAGTTGGCCAGCCAAAATTACAGCCGATGAGTACGAAGATTTTGAGGCGTGGATTTTGCTACTTCAGAGAAAGCTCAAGCGACAGATTGAGCTGTGAAGTGACGTTCACCGAAAGGGTGGAGGCCACGATCCGAAAGCTAGTCGCGCACGACGTTGGTGTTCCGGCTGTGCATGATGGCCACGGCCGAAGGGGACGGCTTCGCTGGTGAGTAACCCCGGGGCAAACAAATGCGCGCCTGCGACCTCAATAATCAGGTTCCAAGATCGATCTCATCACAAAGAAAAAGCCCGGCACAAGCCGGGCTTTCCACTTTCAATCCCCCATCACTTACAGCTAAAACTGCTCGCACTCTCCACATCCCCCGTCCCGTTGTACCGCGCCACCTTCGGGTACACACACAGCGGCCGTGTCCGGTTGGCAGACCAGCTCGCAGGCAGATCGGCATTCACCACCTTGGCCCCTGCGCCACGCGCGTTCGCTGTCACGCTGTCGGGCGCCTTGCCTTGTTCCACCCACGCCACCAGCGGGGCCAGCATGTCGAACTGGTCGGTGGCGGGGCCGCCGGAGCAGTGGTTCATGCCGGGCACCAGGTACAGGCGGGCAAAGTCGTCGGCCTTGCCGCCGTGGGTTGCCTGCACGCGGTCCATCCAGTTCGCGGTGTCGATGGGCGAGAACACGCCGTCGGCCACGCCGTGGTAGACCATCATCTTGGCGCCCCGGTTGCGCAGGGCGCTCAGGTCAGCCGCGTTGGGGGGCGTCATGTACGACCAGGATGACTCGGTGTAGACCGGCGTGGTGGCGAACATCTTGGGGTAGTCCGCGTCCAGGCTGAAGTTCAGCGCGTACTGCAGGCCGGTGGTGGCCTTGAAGGCGTCCAGGGTGGAGGGCGGTGTGGTGAACAAGAAGGCCACGGCGCCTGCGTCGCGCGTGGCGGGGGCGTTGAAGTGCCAGAACGCAAAGTTGCTGCCCGCCACGCCGGGGTCGAACCAGGTGCCGGTGTATAGGGCTTCGCCCTTGCTGTTTTTGGGCCCGGCAAAGATGCTGGCCAGCACGGTCTTTTGCTCGGCAGAGATGCACGATCCATCCCGCGCAGGGTTGGCATTGTTGGCAGTGGTGCAGGTGGGCACGTCGCGTTGCAGGTTGAACGCGGCCTGGCAGGCTTGCACGTCGTTCACCTGGCCGTCGGTGGCGCCGTCCAGCGCGTCGCAGCGCTCCAGAATCTTGCGGCCGATGAGCTGGAATTCGGCGGGGCTCACGGCCTTGGTCAGGTCGGGCTGGCCGTTGGTGTCCTTGGTGGCCACCTTGGCGTATTGCTGGGCCTTCCACAGCTGGGCCGTGGCGGCCTTGGGCAGGCTGAAGCCGGGGTTGCCCGCCAGCACGCCGTCGTACTGGTCGGCATAGCGCGATGCGGCCACCATGGCGTGGCGCCCGCCGTTGGAGCAGCCTGCAATGTACGAGCGGTCGGGGCCCTTGCCGTAGGCGCCTTTGATCAGGTCTTTGGCCATGGGTGTGAGGGTGCCCACGGCCTGGTAGCCGTAGTCGCGCCGGGCCTGGGGGTCCAGCCCAAAGAAGGGCGTGGGTGCGCCGTGGCCTGCGTCAGAGCTGAGCACGGCAAAGCCTTGCACCAGTCCGGGGGCCACGGGTGCGGCGCCGCTGACCGCGCCGAGTGCGGTCACCACGCTGCCGTCCAGCCCGCCGTTGGCCTGGTGCAGAAAGCGGCCGTTCCAGTGGACGGGCATGCGGATCTCAAAACCGATGGCGTAGCTGGCGCTATCCACGGGGCCGGTGCGCTCTTTCATCTTGCCTTTGACGAGGCAGTGCGCGGGCGCCTGCGTGGTGTTGCCCTGCAGGGTGATCGGGCCCTCGGCCACCATCTCTGCCGAGGTGATGCGCGTGTCGGGCAGCGCAAGGCTCTGGGCCAGCGCGGTGCAGTTTTTCAGCGTGGCGGGTGTGGCGGCGCCGAGCTGCGGTGGGGGCGTGGTGCGTGGTGCGCTGGCGCAGCCCGCCAGCAGCGTGGCGGTGCCCAGTGCCATGGCCAGGGC
>NZ_JAMXAX010000158.1 GCF_023913775.1 Acidovorax facilis | reverse complement strand
GGTTTTCCTCCGTGAACACCACCCAGCCGCAACTCGGCCGCGCCGAACAGGCGATCGACCACGTAGTACGGCGAGCGGAAGCGGTAGTTCACCAACTGCCCATCACCCTGCGCCCCGACCACGAACAGCGGCGGCAACTCACCCTGGGCAATGCCCGCCGGGAACTGGATGTAGACCTTGCGCCCGTCGTCGAAAGCACGCAAAGGTTTCCACGACGGTGCGTCCCCGGTGACCGCGTAGCGAAACCGCAAGTTCTCGATCGCCAGACCCGTGTCCACCGGCGTGGCTTCCCTCGTCTCGCGGGCGCGCTTCTGCAAAGCCAGCAGTCGGTCCTTCGGATAGTCCCAGGACGCCGAGGCCATCCAGGCCTGGGGCGTCGAAGACAGTTCGATGAGGTAGCTGCGCCGGTTGGTGGTGATCACCATATTGGTTTTCAGGCCCACACGCGTGGGCTTGACCAGCACGTTCACACGCAGCGAGGCGCCAGCGCCGCTGACCGTGTCACCCACGATCCATCGCACGGTGTCCCCGGCCGAGACGGTGACCAGTTCTTCGCCCTCCTGCAGCGCAATCAGTGTGACCCGACCCGGGCTGGTGTAGACCTGATACAGGGCGCCATCGGTGAAAGGCCAGACCTGGATGGCGTTCACGTAACCCTCTCGCGTGGGCGCAATGCGTGCCTTCGCATTCGCGCGGGCCACACGAACCGCCTCGTCCGCCGGCTCGGGTTTCTGGTCGTCCATGGAGCCGCCCACCAGCGGCTTGATCTGGCCGGGCATCACTACAGGCGGAGGCAGGACTAACGACCCCGGATCGTCCGGCTCCGGCACGAATTGCGCTGGCATGGGCTCATCCAGCCCGATCACCGGAGGCGGCTGGGACGGGCTGGCACAGCCGGTCACGCCCACCAGCAGGCACAGCGCCAGAAAAATCGACCTCATGGTCCAGGAACTCAAGAAATGGATGGGCGTTTTCATGGTTTGGCTCCTTGTGATGTGTCGAGTTCACGGGTCCAGGACAGGCCGTTGACATAGATGCCCAATGGGTTCTTGCGCAGGCGCTCCTCGGTGCGCGGCGTCTGCAGGACGATGGACAACACACCCGTCCAGTGCTCCAGCCCGGCGGCTTCGCCGCTCACGTAGCGCCGTTCGGTCCAGCGCAGTTGGAAAGACGAGTCGCTGGCACGCACCACGCTGTTGACGGCCACCGAGACCGAGTGCTGACCGATGCGCGAGAACGGGTCCGCCGCGCGGGCGTAGTCGTTGAGCGTCGCCGCCCCCTGGTCGGTGGTGTAGTCGTAGGCCTGCAGCCAGTTTTGCCGCACCACGATCGGGTCGGTGGAGAGCGAGCGCACGTTGCCGACGAAGCGCGCCAGATGGAAGGCGATCTGTGCGTCGTTTGCTTGGTAGGGTGTGGCTGCTTCCCCCACCGCCCTCACCTGCCCGGCCTGCTCCACCTCCACCACAAAGGGCGTCACGATGGACTGCGCCGAACGCCAGAGCAGACCTCCGCCCATCAACACGGCCAAGCCGAGACAGCCAAAGGCCATCAGGCGCCAGTTGCGCGCCTGCACCCGGGCCGAACCAATGCGTTCGTCCCAGGCCTGTGCGGCCGCCTGGTAGGGGGTGACGGGTATGGGCGTGTCGCCGTAGCGGACCCCGGGTCGTTTGAATCGCATGAAAACTCCTTGAAATCGAAAAGGTTCTGGCGTCATGGGTTGGAACGGTCCTGCAGGCTGGGCCCGGAACCGCTGCCACCGTGGTCGCCCGAGCGCAGCACGTGTGCAGCCGTCCTGGCCGCCTGGGTGGCCTGCTGGCGATGGCGCATGCGCCGGGCCCAGGCGGGTTCGGTGACCGAGTAGGCGGACGCGCCGGCACCCGCGTCGGATGCGGCATCCGCTGGAGCCCCGCCTTTGGGTGCCGCCGCCTCGGCCACAAAGTCCGCCACCCGTTCCTTCACGGCCTGGGCGCCTGCGGCCACGCGCTGGCCCGCCGCGCTCGCACCGGCCCTGGCGACATTGGCGACACCTGCTCCTGCCGCGCGCAGGCCGCCACCCCCGGCAGCGCTGGCCGCAGTGGCGCCCGCCTGGTAGGCCGATCGGGCGCCGCTGGCCAGGGACGACGCCGAAAGGGCGGCTGAAGCACCTCCCCCGATGGCCGCGCGCGCAGCGCCCGGCGCCATGCGCGCTCCCGCCGCCACCGCCGAGGCCGCACCCGCCACCGCAGCACCCCCGGCGACCGCGAGGCCCGTCGCCCCGATGGCGGTGCCAGCGGCCGCGCCGGCCCCCAGTTGCGGTGCTCCAGACACCAGGCCGGTGGCGATACCCGGCCCGAAGATCCCCAGACCCAGCATCGTCAAGGCGGCCAGCATGATCACCAGCGCATGGTCGATGCTCGGGTCGGCACCGGGCGGCAGGGTGAACTCGCCGAACAGCCCCGAGCCAATGCCCACGATCACCGCCAGCACCAGCACCTTGATGCCCGCGGACACCACATGGCCCAGCACCTTCTCGGCCAGAAACGCCGTCTTGTTCCACAACGCGAACGGCACCAGCACGAACCCGGCGAGCGTGGCCAGCTTGAACTCGATCAGCGTCACGAAGAGCTGCACCGCCAGCACGAAAAACGCCACGATCAGCACCAGCCAGGCGAGGAAAAGCACGGCGATCGCGTCCAGGTTCGCGTACACCTCCGGAAAACCCGTCAGGTCGCCGATTTGCGCCATGATCGGCCGGCCGGCGTCGATGCCCACCTGCGCCAGCCGACCGGGCTGCAGCAACTGCGCTTTCGTCAGCCCCGACCCCGATGCGGTCAGGCCCAGCACCGCGAAGGAGTTGAAGACGATGCCCGCGAGCCGGTTGAAGTTGCCCAAGATGTAGGCGAAGGCGCCCACATAGAGCACCTTCTTGATCAGGCGCGCCATCACGTCGTCGCCCTGCCCCGAGGCATGGCCCATGGCCCAGAACAAACCGGCCAGGGTCATATCGATCGCCACCAGCGTGGCGGTGAGAAAAGCCACCTCGCCGCCCAGCAGGCCGAAGCCCGAATCGATGTAGCGGGAGAACACGTCCAGGAAGCGGTCGATGACCGCGACATCGTTCATGGCGCAGCCCCCGCAGCCGTGGCGGGCACGCCCGGCCGCACCGGATCACCCACATAGGGTGATGGTGCCACGCGCATGAAACGTTGCCGCGTCGCCTCGGCCACCGCCCGGCATTGCGCGTCGCCCACCCCGACGTGGTCGGCCTTGCAGGCCGCGCGCAGTTCCTTGAGCCGACCGGGGTTGGCCACCAGCGACTCAATGGAGTCGATGGCCGGTGCGGGTTTTGGCCTATCGCAGGCGGCCAGCAGAGTGGACAGTGCCAGGATGCCGATGAGAGAGAGCAGTTGTTTCATGTTCGCCTCACGGTTGGCCATAGAAGTCCACCGCGTGGGGCGTGTACGGCGTGCCGCTACCCTGGAAGCGCCGGCGCACCTCCCGCGCCCGTTCGTGCGCCGACACCTGCCGTGCCTGCTCCAGCGCCACGGCGCGGTCCTGCGTGAGCTGCAGTTGCTGCGCCTGCATGGACTGACGGGCCTGCAGGGCCAGCAGCTGGTTGGTAGCCTGCATCGCCTGCAGCGCTCCGGTGGCCGACTGGCTGCGGTTGACCAGGTCCGTCAGCGCCTGCTCGTCGGCCGTGAAGTTCTGCACCGCCTGCGACTGAACCTTGGCCGCGGTGCGCAGGGCCTCCAGCGAGTGGTTCCATCGCTTGCGGGCATCCAGCACCATCTGGGCGCTGGAAACCGATGCACTGAACGACTCCGGGTACAGCTGCTGGAACTGCGTCTCCATGTCGCGCACGCTGAAGGCCAGGCCTTGCGCCTCCTGGATCAGCCGATTCGTGGCGGCGAGTGTGGCGCGCAATTCGGCCAGCGCGCTGAAATCCAGCCCGGCGAGGTTGCGCGCTTCGTTCATCAGCGACTGCGCCTGGTTCTGCAACTGCTTGATCTGGTTGTTGATCTGCTCCAGCGTGTTGGCCGCCGTCATGATGTTCTGCGCCAGGTTCGACGGATCGAGCACGATGTCGCCAATGCCGAACAGCGCATGGGCAGGCGTGGCCGCGCCGAGCGCGATGGCACCCGCAGCGACCAGCGCCAGCCAGCGGGATTTGAACGGGGGTTTGAAAGACGTCTTGACGCTCATGGCGAACTCTCCTTGGGTTGGTGGGTGGAAGGGAACGAGGAAATCAGCTCGGCGGCCCAGGCCAGGCCGCAGTGGCGCAGCCACTGCCGCGCGAAGTGCGTGAAGCCGTGTGCGGCAACCAGCCGGTCCATTGCGCGCTGCTGCTCGGGGCTTGCCGCGCCGACGAACGCCAGCGCCACCGGCCCCAGGCCCAGCTCGAACAAGCGGTTGCCCAGCCTCGACTGGTAGTAGTACTCGCGCTTGGGTGTGGCGGTCGCCACGATCTGGATCTGCCGGGCGTTCAGGCCGAAGCCTTCGTAGATGGACCGGATCTGCGACTCGGTGGCCTGCGGGTTGGGCAGGAAGATGCGGCTCGCACAGCCTTCCACGATGGCCGGCGCGATGCTCGAACCCTGGATGTCGGCCAGGCTCTGCGTGGCAAACACCACCGACACGTTCTTCTTGCGCAGGGTCTTGAGCCACTGGCGGATGCGCGCCGCGAACACCGGGTCGTCCAGGAACAGCCAGGCTTCGTCCAGGATCAGCAGCGTCGGCGCGCCGTCGAAACGCTCCTCGAAGCGTGCGAACAGGTACCCCAGCACGGCGAGCACGGCCGCCTTGCTGTGCATCAGTTCTTCCATCTCGAAGCACTGCACGGACGAATTCCCCAGCCGGTCCACATCGGCATCCAGCAGACGACCATGGACGCCGCCCAGCACATAGGGCGCCAGGGCCTGGCGCAGCGCGTTGGACTGCAGCAGCACCGACAGGCCCGTCATCGTGCGCTGCTCCACCGGCGCGCTGGCCAGGTTCGCCAGCGCCGACCAGACGGCTTCGCGCTCGGCCGGCCCCACCTCCACGCCCTCCTGGTGCAGGCGCGCTTCGACCCATTCGGCGGCCCAGCTGCGGTCAGCGGCCCGATCAATGCGGGCCAGCGGCTGGAACGCGATCGCGCCATCCAGCCCGAGGTCGTGGTGTTCACCGCCCAGCCCCAACACGGTGGCGCGCAGGGATCGCCCCATGTCGAAGGCCAGGATGCGCGAGCCGGGATAGCGCCGGAACTGCAGCGCCAACGTGGCCAGCAGCACCGACTTGCCCATGCCCGTCGGACCCACCACCAGGGTGTGGCCGACGTCACCCACGTGCGTGACCAGGCGGAACGGCGTCGCACCGTCGGTGCGGGTGACGATCAGCGGCGGGCCGTCAAGGTGCTCATTGCGCTCCGGGCCGGCCCACACGGCCGACACCGGCATCAGGTGCGCGAGGTTGAGCGTCGAGACGATGGGCTGGCGCACGTTGGCATAAACCTGCCCCGGCAGCGACGAGAGCCAGGCTTCCACCGAGTTCAGTGTCTCGGGAATCGTCACGAACCCGCGGCCCTGGATGGCCCGTTCGGCCTGCCGCAGCTTTTCATCGGCCGCGGCAGCGCCTGGGTCCATCACCGTCACCGTGGTGGTGACGTAGCCGAAGGCCACCTGGTCGCTGCCCAATGCCTGCAGCGCGGCGTCGGCATCGGCCGCCTTGTTGCTGGCGTCGGTGTCCACCAGCGGGCTCTCCTGGTTGGACAGGGTCTCGCGCAGCAGGGCCACGATGTTCTTGCGCTTGGCGAACCACTGCCTGCGCAGGCGCACCAGTTCCTTTTCTGCCTCGGCTTTGTCCAGGCAGAGAAAACGCGTGCTCCAGCGGTAGGCAAAGCCCAGTCGGTTCAGGTCGTCCAGGATCCCCGGCCAGGTCGCTGTCGGAAAGCCCCGCACCGTGAGCACGCGCAGGTGCTGCTCCCCCAGCATGGGCGCGAGCCCCCCGTGCAGCGGCCGGTCTGCCAGCAGGGTGTCCAGGTGCATCGGCACCTCCGGCACCGCGACCGTGTGGCGCCGATCCGAGATGCAGCCGTGCAGCCACGTCAGCGTCTGGCCGTCGTCAAGCCAGGTCACCTCGGGCATCACCCCGTCGAGCAGGTCCAGAAAGCGCTCGGTTTCGGCCACGAAAGCCTGCAGGCGTTCGCGCCAGTCCACACCCTCGACTTTGTGGTTCTCGTACAGCAGGCGGCCCGCACGCGAGCGCGCTTCCTCTGGCGGCAGATAAACCAGGCTCAGGTGGTAACGGCTCTCGAAGTGGCTGGCCGCCTCTTCGAAGCCGGCGCGCCGCTCTTCATCGACCAGGCGCGACAAGGGTTCCGGAAACGCCGAGTCCGGGTAGCCCGCTGCTTCGCGGCGCTCGGCCTCCACGAACAGCGCCCAGCCCGATCCCAGACGGCGCAACGCGTTGTTCAGCCGCGCGGTGGTGGCCACCAGTTCGCCCGGCGTCGCGCTGTCCAGGTCCGGCCCCCGAAAGCGCGCCGTGCGCTGGAAGGAGCCATCCTTGTTGAGCACGACACCCGGCGCGACCAGCGCGGCCCAGGGCAACCAATCGGCCAGCAGCGCGGGGCGCTGGCGAAATTCGGTGAGGTTCAGCATGAGCGCATCTCCAGCCCGCCTCACACGTCCAGCAGCACACGGTGCTTGATGTGCCGCGCGAACACCTGCATGAACTGCGCGTCCGCGCGCGCGCCCCAGACCGCGAGCGAGTGGCCCACGAGCCAGAGCACCAGGCCAGGGACCCACAGCTGCAAACCAAGCCCCACGGCCGCCGCCAGCGTGCCGTTGGCGATCGCCACAGTGCGCGGCGCCCCACCCAACAGGATGGGCTCGGTCAGGGACCGGTGCAGCGGCACTTCGAAGCCCGCCACGAACCCGGTCAGGTTCTGCGTCGGGGCCGTCATGCCAGCACCGCCCCGCCCGAGAAGCTGAAGAAGCTCAGAAAGAACGAGGAGGCCGCGAAGGCGATCGACAGGCCGAAGACGATCTGGATCAGCCGACGAAATCCCCCCGAGGTGTCCCCGAACGCCAGCGTCAGGCCGGTGGCGATGATGATGATCACCGCGACGATGCGCGCCACCGGCCCCTGGATGGAATCGAGGATGGACTGCAGCGGCGCTTCCCAGGGCATGCTGGAGCCGGCGGCGTGCGCGGGCAGCGCGACGGCCAGCATCAGTGCACCCAGCATGGCCGCCTGTGTCGCCAGGCGCCCAGCGGTACGCGGAAACGGTTTTACGGAAATGTGCGGGATCGTCATGTCGGTTCTCCTGTGGTGGATGACGGGTTGGAAGGAAACGAAGGGAATCCCGACCCCAGGGCGGTGTCGAGCTGGTAGCCCAGGCTGTCGTGGCCGACGACGCGCGCGATCTCGCGCACGCGCCGAGCGTGTCCACGGCCGGCAATGAAGACGACAACGTTGACGGCCTCGGCAATCAGCGCTCGCGGCACGGTGACGCTGACCTCCTGCACCAACTGCTCCAGTCGCGCGAGCGCACCGGCCGCCGAGTTGGCATGCACGGTGGCGATGCCGCCCGGGTGGCCCGTGCCCCAGGCCTTGACCAGTTCCAGCGCCTCGGCGCCGCGCACCTCACCCACCACGATGCGGTCAGGCCGCAGGCGCAGCGTGGCGCGCACCAGGTCGGCCATCGAAACCACGCCGGGTTCGGCGCGCAGGCTCACGTGGTCGTCGCTGCGGCACTGCAGCTCGATCGTGTCCTCCAGGATCAGCACCCGGTCGCGGGTGTTGGCGATCTCGTCCAGCAGTGCGTTGGCCAGCGTGGTCTTGCCGGTGCTGGTGCCGCCGGCCACCACGATGTTCAGCCGCTCGTGCACGGCCATGCGCAGGAAGGCCACCTGCGTGTCGGTCATCACGCCGCTCGCCACGTAGTCCGCAAGCCCCATGATCCGCAGCGCCCGCTTGCGGATCGCGAAAGACGGCGCACGCACCACTGGCGGCAGCGCCCCCATGAAGCGCTCACCCGTCTCGGGCAGTTCGGCCGAGAGCAGGGGCGCGCCGGGGTGCACCTCGGCGCGCACGTGTGCGGCCACCAGGCGGATGATGCGTTCGGCTACCGGCGCCGGCATCTGGTGGCCGGTGGGTGCGCGCCCGGCACCCAGGCTGTCCACCCACAGAGAGCCATCCGGGTTGAGCAACACCTCGACCACATCGGGGTCTTCGAGCGCTGCGGCGATCTCCGGACCCATGGCCGTGCGCAGCATGCGGATGCGGCGCTGCGCGGGCTCCTGGTCTGGCAAACCATCGATGTGCTTCATGTGGCGCCCTCCCCATCGACACCACCGGCAGCAGCATCCACACCATCGAGTGGACCGATCTCCTCATGGATCTCTCGCACCAGGCTGCGTCCACGCTGAATGTGGCGCGCGAGCTGTTCAATGAACTGGGCGTAGCGGGCGCGACCCTGGGCGCGCACCGCCTCTTGCTGGTTCTCCGGCACCGGCAGGGCCAGGGTCAGGTAGTGGCGCACATACAGCGCCAAGGCCTCGATCAGGATGGACTGGTCCCGCTCCAGGCGGTCGAACTGGCGTGAGAGCCGGTCCAGCCGTTTCGCCATGGCCGCTTCGCGCTGGTCCATCGCGTCGGGCGACAGGAAAGACGACAGCGCCGCCGCGATCACCGAGGACTTGGACACGCCACGGTGTGCCGACACGTCCTCCAGACGGCGGGCGTGTTCGGGCTCAATGAAGATGTTCAACCGTGCGCGGGTCATAGCGCAATCCCGTCATCGGGGTCCAGAACGGCCAGGCGCGCGTTGCGCACCATGTTCCGATCAGTAGAGCGGTCAGTGCCACCCGGCAGCTGCGGCGCTCCGTCGTCATCGCATTCGTCGTCGAGCTGGATCAGGTCACCGGGCTCGGGTTCTCGCTCCGGTTCAACGGTCAAATCCAACTCCGGCCGAAGCTGGTGGCCGCCTTCGTCGGCCCACCCTGCGGCATCGCCGGACGGGGTTACGACATGGGCGGTCAGCACGGGCAGTGCACCCCAGTCGTCCAACCGCACACCCGGCTTGTCCCGGTAAAGACCAACGTTCAACACCGGCGGCGGCAGCACCCGGGCCGTGAAGTTGCGGTCCAGAAAGTAGCGCAGCTTCCTGGCGCGGATCGGCGCATGGCCCGAGACCATCACCACGGCATCGTCGGGCGGCAACTGCATCACCTCGCCCGGCGTGAGCAAGGGCCGGGCCGTCTCCTGGCGCGAGACCATCAGATGCCCCAGCCAGGGCGCCAGCCGGTGCCCCGCGTAGTTGCGCTGCGCACGCAACTCGGTCGCCGTGCCCAGGGCGTCGGAGATGCGCTTGGCGGTGCGCTCGTCGTTGGTGGCGAACGCGATGCGCACGTGGCAGTTGTCCAGGATCGCGTGGTTGGGGCCATAGGCCTTGTCGATCTGGTTGAGCGACTGCGCGATCAGGAAGGCCCGCAAGCCATAGCCCGCCATGAAGGCCAGCGCCGACTCGAAGAAGTCCAGCCGGCCCAGCGCCGGAAACTCATCCAGCATCAACAGCAGCTTGTGCCGGCGTTCAATCCCGTCCGAGCCATCGAGCGATTCGGTCAGGCGACGTCCCACCTGGTTGAGGATGAGGCGGATCAGCGGCTTGGTGCGGCTGATGTCCGACGGCGGCACCACGAGGTACAGCGACACCGGGTTCGCCGTGGAAATCAGGTCCGCGATGCGCCAGTCGCAGCGCGAAGTGACCGCCGCCACCGTCGGGTCCCGGTACAGCCCCAGAAAGCTCATGGCGGTGGACAACACGCCCGAGCGCTCGTTGTCGCTCTTGTTGAGAACCTCGCGAGCTGCCGAGGCAACCACCGGGTGAGGGCCCTCCCCGAGGTGTCGCGTGGCCATCATCCGGTGCAGCGTCACCTCGAAGGGGCACGCCGGATCGGACAGGCTGTTGGCCACGCCGCGCAGCGTCTTGTCCTCGCCCGCGTAGAGCACGTGCAGGATGGCGCCGACCAGTAACGCGTGCGAGGTCTTCTCCCAATGGTTGCGGCGCTCCAGCGCACCCTCGGGGTCCACGAGGATGTCGGCGATGTTCTGCACGTCGCGCACCTCGTGCTCACCACGCCGCACCTCCAGCAGCGGGTTGTAGGCCGCCGACCGGGCATCGGTCGGGTTGAACAGCAGGCAGTGGGAGAAACGCGCGCGCCAGCCCGCGGTGAGGGTCCAGTTCTCACCCTTGATGTCGTGGACCACGGTCGAACCCGGCCAGCTCAGCAGGGTAGGTACCACGAGGCCCACGCCCTTGCCAGATCGTGTGGGCGCGAAGGCCATCACATGCTCTGGCCCTTCGTGCCGCAGATAGCCGCTCTCCTTGTCCGGTGTGCGCCCCAGAAAGACGCCGGCCGGACCAGTCAAACCCGCCTTGACGATCTCATCGTGTTCGGCCCAGCGGGCAGAGCCGTAGGTGGTGACACGCCGGGCCAGGCGCGAACGCCACACCGCCATGCCGATGGCGACACCGGTGGCCAGTAAGCCACTGGATGCCGCGATGGCACCGCCTCGAGAAAACACCTCGGGCGCATAGGCGTCATACCAGTACCACCACTCGAAGAGCTTCCAGGGTTCGTAGACCGGTAGGCCCGCCACGCCGAACCAAGCCGGCCCCAGCCGAGGCTGGTGGCCCAGCGCGTGCGCGACCCACTGTGTCGCGCCCCACACTCCGCCGAAGGCCACACCGAAAACGGCCGCAATCTGGCCGAACAGGATCCCGGTGTGGGCCACCGACACCGTTGCCTCGCCTGTCTCGTTTCGAGATGCCATGCCTGCCCTGCTTCAAGTGGCGCAGTGAATGCGCTCGCCATGCGCCTGCGCACCCCATGGAACGCATTGCAGAAGTCTGGAATCAATGCGTCGCGCGGAACACCCATCACGGCGTAGCGCAGCGCAAGCTGGCGAATGCGCCCATCAATGACGCAGGTGCTGGCTGGATTCCGGGGAGCAGAAGACGTGACAACCCGCAGCTTCCCTGATCAGGGAGCATCAAGGCTTGCGGCGATCTTGTCCAAGGCCAATGGCGCGACCGAGGTGTACGGCCGACCGGCTTGTCGTAACTTTTACGACAGAGTGCTGACGTGGGTAAGAAAACGTTGCACCGGCTCGGCGAGCCCAAAGCGCTGGCGCTTGTACAGAACGTAGGTGGTGATGCGCTCGTCCTCGGCCAAGGGGGCCACCACAACATCGTTGCGCAACAGGGTCTGGGTGTGTCCCTCGTCGCCCAGACCCACCCCCACTCCGGATGCAATGCGGGTGACATAACCAGGAGCTGTATCCGCAGCCCCCACGATGGTGGCGCGCTCCGTATAGCGTCTCACGATGCTCTGCATCTGCACGAACAATCCGGGCATCCGCTGTTCGCTACAGGCAAGCAGGGGGAACGACAACAGCACAGAAATGGAAACTACCGCCGACGAGGCCAGCTCATGGGTAGAGGGCAACACCGCCATGAGCCGGTAGTGCCACGCGGGATCCTGCGCGATAGTGTCATCCTGCGGAACACCAAACGAGAATCCGACATCAAGCTCCTCGCGCCTCAAGGCTGAAGCCAACTCACGCGCTCGCAACTCTTTCAACTCAAGTGGGATCTCCGGCACGACAGATTTCCAACGGGTGAAGCAGTCAGACAACATCTGCTGAGCAATGCCATCGGCTACCCCAACGCGCAGTGGCGCCTGGTACAGTGAATGGGTCATTCGGACAACGCGCTTGGTCCGCTCGATACGAATGAAAATCTTGCGCGCCTCATCAAGCAGCCTGGTGCCTGCTGGCGTGATCCGCAGCTGGCGTGACTCGCGCAAGAAGAGCTGTACCTCCAACTCTTCCTCCAGATCGCGCACGGCACGAGACAGTGGCGTCTGATCAATGTGAACTCTCTCAGCCGCACGCGTGAAGTTCTGCTCCTCCGCAACAGCGATGAAATAGCGCAGATGGCGGAGTTCCATCACAGCGTGGCCTCAACTCACACCAGAAGTCGAAGATCGGTGTTCGCCTGAGCTCTTGGAACGGCCCAAGGCGATCAACCGGTGATGTACATGCTGTAGTGATTGCACCGTTGAAGCAATACTGTCATCAGCGGGGGGTGCGGATAAAAACTTGGACTGGTTTTATGCCGCAAGTCCAAGACTCACCCGGTATTCGATCGGGCTGAGGGCCCCCAGGGAGATCTTGATCCGCTTCTCGTTGTACCAACGGATGTAGTCGT
>NZ_JAMXAX010000157.1 GCF_023913775.1 Acidovorax facilis | reverse complement strand
ACTGCGAGCGGCCACACCTATCGCTGAAAATGCAAACGCCCGATGCGGTGCATCGGGCGTCGTTGGCCGGATAGTCCGGCTGGAGTTTTAAACCGTCCTGGGTGTCAACGCTATTCAGGACGGGTCACTGCCAATCGTGAAGAGATTGACAATGGCCCAGTCACCGGCCCAGAACACCTCAATGGCTTCCAGCTACCGCTCCATCGACCATGTCATGCTGCGCCTTCACGCAGCCGAGCCTTTGTTTCAGCTCTTCAGCGAGACCTTCGGGTTGCCCGTGGCCTGGCCCTTGCAACGCACTGATTTCGCCACGTATGGCTGGGTCCATCTGGGCAACACAGACCTCGAATTGTGGGCGGCGACCGCCAACGGCGATCTTCCCGACCATGCGCAACCGCCCTTGATCCACGGTTTTGCTCTGGAGCCTGCTTCGCCCCTGGCCGAAAGTCTGGAGCACGCGATGGAGGCAGGCATCACTTGCAAGCCTCCCCGCGCTTTCCAGTCCGAGAACAGTCGGGGCGAAAGCGTCACCAATTTCACCAATTCCGTGCTGCTTGAGCTTTCCGCTCCAAGCTGCTGTGTGTTCTTTTGCGAGTGGGATCGGCGTGCGGCCCTCTACCCCTGGCCCGAAACCGCAACGCCGGTAGAACGCCGCGCGCAGCATCGGCAGGCCCTGCAGGACAGCGGGGGCGGCCCCCTGGGAATCACCGGACTGCATGCCCTGCGCATGGGCACCCCGGATGTGCAAACACACCAGCACCGTTGGCGGGCACTCACAGGCTCGCAGCCTGGCCATCCCATTGCAGTCATGCCGGATGTCTGTCTGGAGCTGGTTCCAGGAGAACACTTGCTGATTGAATCGCTGTCGCTGAGCGTGCGCTCACTATCCATAGCGCGTGCCTTTCTGAGCAGCCGGCATTTGCTCCAGGCGGACAGCGGCGATGTGCTTTCCGTGGCGTGTGAAGGGCTGCAACTTCACCTGCTGGAAACGGCCCCCGCCTTACCTTAGTGCAGACTTCCATGACCGCTTGCTGTTTTGCACCAGGCGGGCATAAAAAAACCCGGCCAAGCCGGGTTTTGGGGCAGATCCACCAAGATCTGAATCACTTCTTCTGGCGGAACTTGCGAAGCGCAGCAATCTGCGCCGCCATCACGGCCAGTTCGGACTGGGCCTTGGCCAAGTCGATTTCGCTCTTGGCATTCTTGAGCGCTTCCTCGGCGGAGGCCTTGGCGGCGTTGGCCTTCTCGTCGTCCAGATCCTTGCCACGGATGGCGGTATCGGACAACACAGTCACGCAGTTGGGCTGCACTTCCAGAATGCCACCGGCCACGAAGACAAACTCTTCGGAACCGTCAGCCATTTCGATGCGCACCGAGCCCGGCTTGATACGGGTGATCAGCGGGGTGTGGCGGGGATAGATGCCCAACTCGCCAGCTTCGCCAGGCAGCGCCACGAAACGCGCTTCACCGGAGAAGATGGACTCTTCGGCACTGACCACATCAACGTGGATGGTGTTCATCATTGCTCCTAGGAAAAGGTGGGTTGCTTGATTGCTGAAAGCCGAGCGGCGGTAGGCCGCTCAGCCGCCGGGCAATCAGGCCACCTTCTTGGCCTTTTCGAAGGCTTCGTCAATGGTGCCCACCATGTAGAACGCCTGTTCTGGCAGGTGATCGCATTCGCCGTTCACGATCATCTTGAAACCACGGATGGTTTCCGACAGCGGAACATACTTGCCTGGCGAGCCCGTGAACACTTCGGCCACGTGGAAAGGCTGCGACAGGAAACGCTGGATCTTGCGCGCGCGGGCCACGGCCAGCTTGTCTTCAGGCGCCAGTTCGTCCATGCCCAAAATGGCGATGATGTCGCGCAGTTCCTTGTAGCGCTGCAGCGTGCCTTGCACCGCACGGGCCGTAGCGTAGTGGTCTTCGCCCACAACGTTCGGGTCCAGCTGGCGGCTGGTGGAGTCCAGAGGATCCACGGCAGGGTAGATACCCAGCGAGGCGATGTCACGCGAAAGCACCACGGTGGAGTCCAAGTGGGCGAACGTCGTGGCAGGCGAAGGATCGGTCAAGTCATCGGCAGGCACGTACACGGCCTGGATGGAGGTGATCGAGCCGACCTTGGTCGACGTAATACGCTCTTGCAGACGGCCCATTTCTTCGGCCAGCGTAGGCTGGTAGCCCACGGCGGAAGGCATGCGGCCCAGCAGAGCGGACACTTCGGTACCGGCCAGCGTGTAGCGGTAGATGTTGTCCACGAAGAACAGCACGTCACGGCCTTCGTCGCGGAACGACTCGGCGATGGTCAGGCCAGTCAGCGCAACGCGCAGACGGTTGCCTGGGGGCTCGTTCATCTGGCCGTACACCATCGCAACCTTGGACTCTTCGAGCTTCTCCAGGTTGACCACGCCGGAATCGGCCATTTCATGGTAGAAGTCGTTCCCTTCGCGGGTACGCTCGCCCACACCAGCGAACACCGACAGACCGCTGTGGGCCTTGGCGATGTTGTTGATGAGTTCCATCATGTTCACGGTCTTGCCCACACCAGCGCCACCGAACAGGCCCACCTTACCGCCCTTGGCGAACGGGCACACCAAGTCGATCACCTTGATGCCGGTTTCCAGCAGCTCTTGCGAAGGCGACAGTTCGTCGTACGCAGGGGCCTTGCGGTGGATGGAGGCCGTCAGTTCCTGACTCACGGGACCACGTTCGTCGATGGGAGCACCCAGCACGTCCATGATGCGGCCCAGCGTCGCCTTGCCCACAGGCACGGTGATGGAGTTGCCGGTGTTGGTCACCATGATGCCGCGGCGCAGGCCGTCGGACGAACCCAGCGCAATGGTACGCACCACGCCGTCGCCCAGCTGCTGCTGCACTTCCAGCGTCAGGGTCGAACCGTCGAGCTTCAGAGCGTCGTAAATCTTGGGCATCTGGTCGCGCGGGAACTCAACGTCCACCACAGCGCCGATACATTGAACAATCTTGCCTTGCACTTGAGCCATTTTTCGCTCCAATAAAGATGTTGGTTGAGCTGCTTACACAGCAGCGGCGCCAGCCACGATTTCCGAAAGTTCTTTCGTGATCGCTGCCTGGCGCGTCTTGTTGTAGACCAGCTTCAACTCGCCAATGACGCTGCCGGCGTTGTCGGTGGCGGCCTTCATGGCCACCATGCGTGCCGACTGCTCGGACGCCATGTTTTCCGCAACGGCCTGGTAGATCAGGGACTCGACATAGCGGACCAGCAGATCGTCGATCACGGTCTGTGCATCGGGCTCGTAGATGTAGTCCCAGCCATGTTCGGTCTTGTCGGCCTGCATCTGCGCGGACGACAGGGGGAGCAACTGCTCCACCACCGATTCCTGCTTCATGGTGTTGATGAACTTGGTGTACGAGAGGTACACCGCGTTGATCTTGCCTTCTGCATACGCATCGAGCAGCACCTTGACCGGTCCGATCAGCTTGTCCAGATGGGGCGTGTCGCCCAGGCCCGTCACGTGCGAAACCACCTTGGCACCGACACGGTTCAGGAAACCCAGGCCCTTGTTGCCAATGGCAACCGCCTCGGTGGACACGCCAGCGCCCTGCAGCTCACGCAGCTTGGACGTCACGACGCGCAGCACGTTGGTGTTCATGCCACCGCACAGGCCCTTGTCGGTCGTCACCACGATCACGCCAGCCGTCTTGGCATCGTTCACTTTCATGAACGGATGCACGTATTCAGGGTTGGCCTGACCGAGATTGGCTGCAATGTTGCGGATCTTCTCGCTGTAAGGGCGGGCAGCCCGCATCCGCTCTTGCGCCTTGCGCATTTTGGATGCAGCCACCATTTCCATGGCTTTGGTGATCTTTTTGGTGTTCTCCACCGACTTGATCTTGCCGCGTATTTCCTTGCCTGCTGCCATGATGGCTCCTCGTCCGGTTTAAGCGAACGACTTCTTGAACGCGGCGATGGCTGCGGTCAATTCGGCTTCTGCGTCCTTGTCCATGGCCTTGGCCTGTTCCAGCTTGGCCAGCAGAGCGGCGTGGCTGGTCTTCAGGAACTGGTGCAGGCCGTGTTCGAAGTCGAGAACCTTCTTGACGTCGATGTCGTCCATGAAGCCCTTGTTCACAGCAAACAGCGTGGAAGCCATCAGCGAGATGGACAGCGGGCTGTACTGCGCCTGCTTGAGCAGTTCGGTCACGCGGGCACCGCGGTCGAGCTGCTTGCGGGTTGCTTCATCCAGGTCGGAAGCGAACTGCGCGAACGCAGCCAGTTCACGGTACTGGGCCAGGTCGGTACGGATACCACCGGACAGGTTCTTCACCAGCTTCGTCTGGGCAGCGCCACCGACGCGCGACACCGAGATACCGGCGTTGATGGCGGGGCGGATACCGGCGTTGAACAGCGAGGTTTCCAGGAAGATCTGGCCGTCAGTGATCGAGATCACGTTGGTCGGCACGAAAGCGGACACGTCGCCAGCTTGCGTTTCGATGATCGGCAGTGCGGTCAGCGAACCAGTCTTGCCCTTGACTTCACCCTTGGTGAAGGCTTCGACGTAGTCGGCATTCACGCGGGCTGCACGTTCGAGCAGACGGCTGTGGAGATAGAACACGTCGCCAGGGTAGGCTTCGCGGCCTGGTGGGCGACGCAGCAGCAGCGACACTTGACGGTAAGCCACAGCTTGCTTGGACAGGTCGTCATACACGATCAGGGCGTCTTCGCCACGGTCGCGGAAGTATTCGCCCATGGTGCAGCCAGAGTAGGCCGACACGTACTGCATGGCAGCCGATTCGGAAGCCGACGCGGCCACCACAATCGTGTATTCCATGGCACCGGCTTGTTCCAGTGCGCGCACCACGTTCTTGATCGACGAAGCCTTCTGACCGATGGCAACGTAAATACAGGTCACGCCCTGGCCCTTCTGGGCGATGATGGCGTCGATGGCCACAGCGGTCTTGCCGGTCTGGCGGTCACCAATGATCAGCTCGCGCTGGCCACGGCCCACAGGTACCATGGAGTCGATGGACTTCAGGCCGGTCTGCAGAGGTTGGTCCACCGATTTACGGGCGATCACGCCCGGAGCGACCTTTTCGATCACGTCGGTGAGCTTGGCGTTGATAGGACCCTTGCCGTCAATAGGCTGGCCCAGGGCGTTCACCACGCGGCCGATCAACTCAGGACCGACGGGTACTTCCAGAATGCGGCCCGTGCACTTGACGGTGTCGCCTTCGGAGATGTGCTCGTACTCGCCCAGAATCACGGCGCCGACGGAGTCGCGCTCAAGGTTCAACGCCAGGCCGTAGGAAGGCTGGCCGTCCTTGGTGGCGGGGAACTCCAGCATTTCACCTTGCATCACGTCCGACAGGCCGTGAACGCGAACGATACCGTCCGACACAGACACCACGGTGCCCTGATTGCGGATATCGCTGCTGGCAGCCAGACCTTCGATGCGGCTCTTGATGAGTTCAGAAATTTCTGCGGGATTGAGTTGCATGACTCTTTCCTTCTTTCTTTGGTTCGCTGTCCTCGCCGCGCGTTACGCGGTGAGGGCCGCTTTCATTTGTTCAAGACGGGCCTTGACCGAAGTGTCCAGCACCTCGTCACCCACCACTACGCGAATGCCGCCGATCAGGGACTCGTCCTGCTGAACAGCGAGATTGAGCTTGCGGCCGAAGCGCTTTTCCAGCGCTGCGCTGACCTCGGACAGTGCGGCACTGTCCATCGGAAAAGCGCTGTACACCACGGCATCCGAAGAGCCGTTGCGGCGATTCACGAGGGTACGAAACTGCGAAGCCACTTCCGGGAGCGCGTTGATGCGTCCGTTGTCGATGACTGTGCGCAGGAAATTCTTGGCCGTATCGGACAGCGCCGAACGCGCAACACCCGTGAAGACAGCAAACACCTGGTCTGCCGTCACCTTGGGGTTGTCCGCCAGCTGACGCAACTGGGGGTTGGCGGCAATGGCCGCCAGTTCATCGACCCAGTCAGCGGTGCTGGCCAGGTCCATGCCCGCACCCGCAGTAGCGGCCTTGAACAGGGCATCGGCGTAAGGGCGGGCAATGGTGGCGAGTTCAGCCATGTGTGTCCCCTTACAGCTCGGTCTTCAGGCGGTTGAGCAGGTCGGCGTGAACGCCGGCATTGACTTCCTTGCGGAGAATCTGCTCAGCACCCTTGACGGCCAGCGCTGCCACCTGCTCACGCAGGGCTTCGCGGGCTTGCACCGTTTGCTGCTCGGCTTCGGCACGGGCGGAGGCAACGATCTTGTTGCCTTCTTCCGTGGCGCGTGCCTTGGCTTCTTCGATGATAGCCTGGGCACGTCGGTCGGCGTCCGCAAGACGCGAGGCCGTTTCGTTGCGCGCCTGTGACAACTCCTTTTCGACGCGCTGGTTGGCAGCGGTCAGTTCGGACTTGGCACGGTCGGCAGCAGCGAGGCCTTCGGCGATTTTCTGGGCTCGTTCATCCAACGCCTTCGCGATCGGGGGCCACACGAATTTCATCGTGAACCACACCAGGATCAAGAAGACGATGGCCTGAATGAACAGGGTCGCATTGATACTCACGGCAACACCTTTCTAGAGTGGCGTTGAACGGGACTTACTTGGGCAGGTTGGCCAAGAACGTCGAAGCGAAGGGGTTGGCGAAAGCGAACAGCAGAGCGATAGCCACGCCGATCAGGAAGGCGGCGTCGATCAGACCAGCCAAGATGAACATCTTGGTTTGCAGTTCGTTGATCAGTTCAGGCTGACGTGCCGACGATTCGAGGAACTTGCCGCCCATCAGTGCGATACCGATGGAAGCGCCGATAGCGCCCAGACCAACGATCAGACCACAAGCCAGAGCGACGAGACCGAGAATGTTTTCCATGATGACTCCTGAGTTAAAAAAAGAAAGGTTGAAAAAGAAAAGGGAAACGAAAGGGAACCGTTAGTGCGCGTTGTGCGCCTGACCGAGGTAGATCAGTGCAAGCATCATGAAGATGAAGGCTTGCAGAGAGATCACCAGAATGTGGAACAGCGTCCAGATGGTGCCAGCGATAACGTGGCCCACAGGCAGCAGCACACCCGACAGCGACAGTGCAGCCGCACCACCCATCAGGGCGATCAGCATGAACACCAGTTCACCGGCGTACATGTTGCCGAACAACCGCATGCCATGCGATACGGTGTTGGCGACATATTCAATGATCTGCATCAGCAGATTCACGACGCCCAGAACCAGGGCGAAGATGGGGTTCTTGCTGGTGCCGAACGGAGCCGACACGAGTTCATGCGCCCAGCCGCCAGCGCCCTTGATCTTGACGCTGTACCAGAAGCGCAGGATCAGAATGGCAAATGCCAGCCCCAGGGTGGTGGACAGGTCGGCCGTAGGTACGACACGCAGATAGGCGTGGTGGGGATCATGACCAGCAGCGCCATAGATCTTGGCCCAGATGGCGGGCAGCAGGTCCACCGGCAACATGTCCATGAAGTTCATCAAGAAGATCCAGACAAACACCGTGAGACCCAGAGGAGCAATGAACTTGCGGCTCTCGGCGTTGTGGATATTGGCCTTGGCCTGGTTGTCCACCATCTCGACCAGCATTTCCACCGCCGCCTGGAAGCGACCGGGCACACCGGAGGTTGCCTTACGGGCAGCTGACCACAGAATCAAAAGGGTGAGCACACCCAGAACCAGACCGACGATGATCGAGTCGTAGTTGATGACGGTGAAATCAACAATCTTGGTCTGGTTGACGTTTTGAAGATGCTGCAGGTGGTGAACGATGTATTCACTTGCAGTCGGAGCGTGCGCTTCTGCGGCCATCGGACAACTCTTCTCTATATCAATCGGTTTTTCGGACACCGGGTCGCACCAAAAGCGCCACCCAGTACGTTTTCATTGCGACCACCATGCCAACCAGCAAGGCAATCCAGCTCAAGCCCGACACCAGCCGAGGTGCCGCAGCAAGCAGCGCCACCGTCAGCACGATCTTGGCAATCTCCCAACCAAAGAATCCCACCATGGCAGCACGCGGCTTGGAAGACGCCGAATGGCGCAACACACCGCGTGCAAACAACGCTGCCGGAGCCACCACAGCCAGCGCACCATAAGCCGCAGACCAGCCCACCGATGCCCTGCCCGTCAGAGCCCAGGCCACCAGGGCCACCAGCATCCCGACCAGTGCCTGACCCGCCACCACCTTCCACACAGAGATGGAAGGATTGCGACTGCGCCACACCTCGGCCTCCTCGGCCGTCAGGGGCTTGAAGTCAGATTCTTCAGCCTCAATTTCAGTCTCAGGCGGGATTGTTTTCATTGTTGAATGACGCCCGCGTTACAGACTGCAACTTTCACAAAGCCTCTAATTATAAGTAAAAACCCGTGACGCACGACAAAGACCTGCAAGCCCGGCCCAAAACCGGTGCGCGTGCATGCGCTGTTGTGGTGACAGGCCAACGGCTTTTCCCATCCTTCCCGCACTGCCGTGCACTGGCCTGGGGCAGGCTGCCTGCACCCAAGCGGCAGCACAACAACCCCGCTGGCGCACAATGGCAAAGCCCCGCCAGCTATTGAAACCGAAGCAGTACGCACCATGACAACCTCCAGCCCACCACCTGCCAATGGCCTCGACACACAGGCTAACGATCCACGCAAAGACTCGTTGATCGAATACCCCTCCAGGTTCCCCATCAAGGTCATGGGCGCCAAGGTGGACGGCTTCGTGCATGCTGTCACTGAACTGGCCCGCCAGTTCGACCCCACTTTTGACGCCAGCACCATTGAACTGCGAGACAGCCGCGCTGGCAATTACCTCGGAGTAACCATCACCATCACCGCGACCAGCCGGGAGCAGCTCGACGACCTGTACCGCGCACTGTCGTCACACCCCCTGGTGAAAGTGGTGCTGTAGCCCCGGGGCTGCAGCATATTTGCCGCATGACCATCGACATTCGCATGCTGGGCCGCGTGGACTACGCCACCACCGTCCAGGCCATGCAGGACTACACCACCGCGCGTTCGGCCGGTACACCCGACGTGCTCTGGGTGTGCGAGCACGCACCGCTGTACACACAAGGGCTCGCAGGCAAAAGTGATCACGTGCTGAACCCGGGCAACATTCCGGTGGTAGCCACCAACCGTGGCGGGCAGGTCACTTTCCACGGCCCCGGCCAGGTGGTGGCCTATCCACTGATCGACCTGCAGCGCGCAGGTTACTTCGTCAAGGAGTACGTCTACCGCGTGGAAGAAGCCGTGATCCGCACGCTGGCGCACTTTGGCATCACGGGCCACCGCGTGGGCGGCGCGCCTGGCATCTATGTGCGGCTGGACGACCCACACAGCCACGCCCTGCTGCCGCAGCGTCCGCAAAAGCGCATCGGCACGGCGGCGCCAATCCCGGACTTCGAGGGCCTGGGCAAGATCGCCGCCCTGGGTATCAAGGTCAGTCGGCACAGCACTTACCACGGCGTGGCGCTCAATGTGGCGATGGACCTGGAGCCCTTTGCGCGCATCAACCCTTGCGGTTACGCAGGTTTGCAAACGGTGGACCTTTCTACAATCGGGGTCCACACCACCTGGGAAGAAGCCGCGCAGGTGCTGGGCCAGCAGCTCAGCATCCGGTTGGCGCCCTGAACTCTGCCTACAGCCATGAGCACCCCTGAAGTCGTCCGCGAAGCGCAATCCACCGAAGCCTACAACCCGCTGGCCAAGCAAAAAGCTGCCGCCAAGCTCTCGCGCATTCCGATCAAGGTCGAGCAAGGCGAAGTGCTCAAGAAGCCCGAGTGGATTCGCGTGAAGGCGGGCAGCCCCACCACACGCTTCTACGAGATCAAGGAGATCCTGCGCGAGCACAAGCTGCACACGGTGTGCGAAGAGGCCTCCTGCCCCAACATCGGCGAGTGTTTCGGCAAGGGCACGGCCACCTTCATGATCATGGGCGACAAGTGCACGCGCCGCTGCCCGTTCTGCGATGTGGGCCACGGCCGCCCCGACCCGCTGGACAAGGACGAGCCCCTGAACCTGGCCAAGACCATCGCCGCGCTCAAGCTCAAGTACGTGGTGATCACCAGCGTGGACCGCGACGACCTGCGCGACGGCGGCTCCGGCCATTTTGTGGAGTGCATCCAGAACATCCGCGAACTGTCGCCCGCCACGCAAATCGAGATCCTGGTGCCCGACTTCCGGGGCCGCGACGACCGTGCGCTCGAAATCCTGAAAGCCGCGCCACCCGACGTGATGAACCACAACCTGGAAACCGCACCCCGCCTGTACAAGGAAGCGCGCCCAGGCTCCGACTACCAGTTCAGCCTGAACCTGCTGAAAAAGTTCAAGGCCCTGCACCCCAATGTTCCCACCAAGAGCGGCATCATGGTTGGCTTGGGCGAGACGGACGAAGAGATCCTGCAGGTAATGCGCGACATGCGCGAACACAACATCGACATGCTGACCATCGGCCAGTACCTGTCGCCCAGTAACAGCCACCTGCCCGTGCGCCGCTACGTGCACCCCGACACCTTCAAGATGTTCGAGGAAGAGGCCTACAAGATGGGCTTCAGCCACGCTGCGGTCGGCGCCATGGTGCGCAGCAGCTACCACGCGGACCAGCAGGCGCACGCCGCTGGCGTTTAAGCCTGGCGGGACGCGAAACCCAGAGCACGATCATGGGCGCGGCGGAATCGCTCTCGCTGCGGCGCTACGGCGCATCGCCGGGCAGCCACAGCCACGACCACTTCCAGATACTGCTGGGTCTCTCCGGCGCACTGGACCTGGAAGTCGCGGGGCACGGTGTGCGCGTGGCGCCCGGTGGCGGCTGCGTGATTGCGCCGGGGGATCGCCACGACTTCGAATCGTCGCGCGGCAGCGTCTGCCTGGTGCTCGACAGCGCCCACCCCGGCTGGGCGCAGTGCGCCAGCGCGCAGCTCACTACCGCACTGCCCACCGATGCGCTGCCCCTGGCGCACTACCTGGCCAGCGCATTGCAACAAGGCCGCCCGCTGGCGCAGACCCATGGCCCTGCATTGCTGCTGGAAGCGTGGCTGGCGGGCTCAGCGCCCCATACATCCCTCCACCGATCCACGCGCCAACGCACTATCGATTGGCCTGCTCTGCAGCGCTGGGCAGCCCTGCAATGGCACCGCGAACTCAACGTTGCCGACTTGGCGGCGCAGGTGCATCTGAGCCCCAGCCAGTTCGCTACCAGGTGCCGCGAAGACCAGGGCATGGGTGCCATGGCCTGGCTGCGCGGCCAGCGCCTGGCACAGGCGCGGCTGCTGCGGGGCACAGGCATGGCCGTGGCCGAAGTGGCGCGGCGCACGGGCTACCGCTCGCCCTCGGCCCTCACGGCGGCACTGCGGCGCGCTGAAGATCACTGAATCACTGACAAAGGCTGCCGCGTCCAGCCGACGATCACCACGCGACGACGGACCATCGTTGCGCGACGATTCCGAATGTCCTGCGCGCGTAAGCTCGGCGCCATGCAAGCCAACCTGTACGCCCTGGGCGCCATCGCGCTGTGGGCCTCCCTCGCCTCGCTGGGTGTCTCGCTCACCCACATTCCACCGTTCCTGCTCACGGGCATTGCGCTCATCATCGGCAGCGTGCCAGCCTGGCCGTTTGTGCTGCGTGACCCGTCGCAGTGGCGCATTCCACTGCGCACGCTAGCGCTCGGTGTGTATGGCCTGTTTGCGTACCACTTCCTGCTGTTCATTGCGCTGCGCCACGCGCCGCCCGTGGAGGCCAATCTGGTGAACTACCTGTGGCCGCTGTTCATCGTGGTGCTCTCGCCTGTGGTGCTGCCCGGTGTGGCGCTGCGCCTGCCGCATGTGCTGGCGGCGCTGCTGGGTTTTGGGGGCGCAGCCATTGCGATTGCGGGTGGACGCGAGCTGAGTGGCACGCTGGCCTGGGGTTACCTGCCCGCGCTGGCCGCAGCATTCATCTGGGCCACGTACTCGCTCATGACCAAGCGCGTGGCGGCTTTTCCGACCACGGCCATCGGCCTGTTCGGACTGGTGTCCGGCGTGCTGTCCCTGTTGTGCCATGTGGTGTTGGAGCCCGCCGTGGCGCTGCAGCCGCGCGACTGGGCCCTGCTGGCAGTGCTGGGCCTGGGGCCGCTGGGGGCGTCGTTTTTTATGTGGGACAAGGCCCTCAAGCTCGGAGACGCACGGCACATCGGCATCCTGAGCTACATCACGCCGCTGGCGTCCACCGCGCTGCTGATCGTGGTGAGTGGCCGCTCGTTCAGCTGGAGCATCGCACTGGCCACGGTGATGATCATCAGCGCGGCAGTGATGGGGATGCGGGCGCGCTGACCATGAGAAATACGCGTCAAATTGGCCTCTAGCGCTCGGCGGCCTCAATTCTGAAGTGCAACACCGAGAATTGAGGCCAAGATGACACAGAAGAATTACCAGCAGTTGAGCCAGAGCGAACGCCACGCAATAGCCCTGGGACTGCAGCAAAAGCAAAGTCTCA
>NZ_JAMXAX010000156.1 GCF_023913775.1 Acidovorax facilis | reverse complement strand
CCTTTCAATGAATTCTTGGTCGGGTACCCCAACTGTCTGATGGTCGGGCTGGTGCGTTTGCCGAGCTTGATGTACAGCTCAACGGCTCGGATTCGGTCTTCGTAGGAATACATGAACTACCTTCTAGTAGTCCAAGTTTTCGTCCGCACCCCCTACTGCCATCCTGAAAATTGATGCTCAAGGTGTTGAAAGTGTTTATGCGGGCCACAAGGGACTGGAGGGTGAGGGGGATGGAATTGGCAGCGCTGCACAGTTCTCTGATCCGCGCAGCCCATCCATCGATGGGAATGGCAATCTGGTCGTACTCGACCGGTTCGTTAATCCCAACAGCCACTTGTCGGGCCACATTGACGACTCCTACTCTCTGCGCCGCATAAGCCCAGAAGGCGGCACAACGAGTATCGTTCGCATGGAATATCAAAATGCGATGAGCGGAGCGGCCGTAGATCGACGAGGCAACACATATGTCGGCGGTGGGAAGCGCATTCGAGTGATTGCTCCCGACGGCACAGTCCAATCATTCTTTGAAGGCAGCGAGAGTCTTCCCGATGGATTGAAGGTGTTGGCGGTAGATAGCTCCGGTGCGGTGTATGTAGCCGCAGGCTCAACAGTACCGGCCGCAGGCCTGCCTATTTTTGTGCCGACAAGGCCGTATGGAGCAATTTACAAGATCAATTCGGACAAGACCGTGAGTCTGCTGGCTGGCAGGGCGGGCGTTCAGGGCCTGGTGGATGGCATGGGGGATTCCGCTCGGTTTTCTTCCATTGGCGGTGGCGCGCTGGACTCTGCAGGTAATCTGTATGTGGCGGATCCCGCCAATCATGTGGTCCGCAAAGTTACTCCAGCGGGCTTGGTCAGCACCATCGCCGGCCAACCCGGCGTTCTTGGCTACAACGATGGGGCGGCGGCGCAGGCTAAATTCTGGTTCCCCGTGGATGTCAAGATCGATGGTCAGGACAACTTGTATGTGGCTGATCGCAACAATGCTTTGGTGCGCAAGATCACTACCAGTGGTGTGGTGAGCACCGTGGTTGGCACGGTTGGAAAGTACGGTTTTGTACCTGGCGCCTTGCCGAGTGTGATTCCTCCCCCGGAAGGCATTGCTCTGAAAGACTCCGTGCTCTTTATTACGACGCGCAATGGGGTGTTGAGGGCTGATCTGTAACACAGAAGAGGCTGGCAGCTCATTCTGCTTGCGGGATGTCTGCTGGCAGCCCGCTGTAGCGAAATCAAGCCGCCTCCTTGGGGGCTGCGTCAAAGTGCCCGGACAAAAGTCGTGGAAAATAGAGGGTTTTCTGCCGCTACCTCTGGGGCAGAACATCCGCCCGGCCTCCCAATCACTTTTGCTCCTCTGAGCTTGTCCATGTCAGACGTCAACTCCTCCAAGATCTCTGTCGAGAAAATCGGCGGCACCTCCATGACCGCCTTTGGCGATGTGCTGCGCCACATCATGCTGCACGATCCCAAGCGCATTTATGGCCGGATCTATGTGGTGTCCGCCTACTCGGGCGTGACGAACCAGTTGCTGGAGCACAAGAAGACGGGCGAGCGCGGCATCTATGCCCTGTTTGCAGAGGGCAAGGGCTACCAGGACGCCTTGACCCAACTGGCCGCCAGCCTCAAAAAGCTGAACGCGGGCTACGCCGACCTGGGCCTGCCGCTGGATGTGGCCGATGCCTTCATCGACCAGCGCGTTGGCCAGGCGCGTGAATATCTGAACGCCATGCAGCACGTGCTGGCCAGCGGCTATCTGAGCCGCAAGGATGTGCTGCTGGCCGCGCGGGAAGTGCTGGCCTCCATTGGCGAGTCGCACAGCGCGTTCAACTCGGTCGAGATCCTCAAGGTCAATGGCGTCAACGCCATCCTGATGGACCTGGCCGGTTTTGACGACAATGAAGCCTGGACCATTGATGAGCGCATTGCGCAAAGCTTCAAGGGCCTGGACCTGAGCGACAAGGTGGTGGTGGCCACTGGCTATACCAAGGGCACCGAAGGCATCATGCGCGAGTTTGACCGCGGTTATTCCGAGGTCACCTTCAGCAAGATCGCCGTGGAAGTGCGCCCCGCCGAGGCCGTGATCCACAAGGAATTCCACCTCTCGTCCGCCGACCCCAACCTCGTAGGCCTCGAAAACGCCATCGTGGTGGGTGCCACCAACTACGACGTGGCCGACCAGCTGGCCGACGTGGGCATGGAAGCCATCCACCCCAAGGCCGCCAAGCCCATGGAGCTGGCCGGCATTCCCATCCGCCTGAAGAATACCTTTGAGCCTGACCACCCCGGCACGCTCATCACCAAGGATTTTGTGGGTGAGCGCGCGCGTGTGGAGATCGTGACCGGCACCGACAAGGTCACGCTGATCGAGATCCACGACCCCAGCATGGTGGGCACGGTGGGCTTTGATGCGGGCCTGATGAACGTGTTCTGCAAGCACGACGTGAGCTACATCCTCAAGGCCACCAATGCCAACTCCATCGCCCATCTGGTGTGGGACAACCAGGTCACGCCCGAGCTGGTGGCCGAGCTGCAGGAGGGCTACCAGGTCGTGACGATCAAGCCCAGCGCCATCGTGTGCACCATCGGCTCCAACATCGGCATCCCTGGTGTGCTGGCCAAGGCCGCACAGGCGCTGGCCGATGCGCGGGTCAACGTGAACTGTGTGTCCCAGACCCTGCGGCAGGTGAACATGCAGTTCGTGATCGAGCGCGAGGATTACAAGACCGCGATCAAGGCGCTGAACCTTGCGCTGTGCGTGAACTCAGGAACTCCCGTTCCACGCGTTTGAAGGAATGGCTGCAGGCTTGCCTGCCGCTAAGCCCTTCTATAAGGAGCCCGCCATGCGCGGGCTTTTTATCGTCTGGATGTTTCCGTCAGCCCGCGCCGAGCAGCCTCTCGAAGAGGTCCGTTCCACCCATCTGCCCACCCTTGAGCATCAACTCCAGCCCGTGGCGCGACGGATCTGAGCTGTGTGCGCTGCTCAGCGTGACCCCGGGACATACCGTGGTTTTGTACGACAGCCCCCACAGCTGAAGCGCCTGCACGGCGTGGCTGGAGGTGTCGCCCCCCGCAATGCCAATGCGCCCCAGGGGCGTGCCGTTGTCGGCCTGCGCCTGCACCACGCCGGCGACCAGGGCCGCGCTGGCGGGGGCGACGGCTGCTGAAGCACCACTGGACGGAGCAGGGGCGCCGTTCGTTGGCCCGGTGTAGGCCAGTACATGACAGCCTTGTTGCAGCCCGGCGCATATCGCGCGCTGGGTGGCCTGGGCGTACGCTGCGTCGGTGCCCAGGCGCTGCGCGTCCACAGGGATGTGTTGGTAAGACGCTGCGGCCTGGACCTGGGCCGCAGTGATGGGTGACAGGCTGCCCGCCCAGGCGAACACAGGGCCAGTCGATGGCGCCAAGGCGGGGGTGGGGTGGCTTGCGTGGGCTCCCCAGTGAGCGATCAGCGCTTGCGCCACGGAGCTGGGCCCCACGGCGAGCAGACGCGCGCGTTGTGCCTGTTGCCAGAGCAGGCGCCCCACGCTGGCCAGCTGGTCTGCACTGGTCAGGTCCAGCAGCGTGGGCATGAACGGCAAATCGGGCAGATCGGCCGGGCCGTTGTCCAGAAGCGTGCCCAGTGCGTTGCGCAAGGTTGCCGCGTTTTGCCCTGTATCCGCTTCATACAACGGGTAATGCAACGCCGTGATGCCCTGCAATCCTTGTTGCGCCAGATGCACCCGCAAGTCTGCCTCGGCCATGGGGGTCACTGGGTGCCGGTGCATCGTCGGGTGCCGGTCAATGCGGTAGACGGCTCCACCCGTCCCGGCAGCGGCAAACAGATTGCTGAACGCGCAGTATCGGCCCAGGCTGGGCTGGCCTCCGAGGATGGGCACCCAGCGGTTGTCCACGCTGGGATGCAGGGTCTGGATGGCGCAGGCAATGTTGCCGACATGGGGTGCGCTGTCGAAGGTGGAACACACCTTGTAGTGCAGCACGGTGGGCGCAATCTGCCTGAAAAATTGGCCCACACCGGTCAGCTCGACGCGCATGGCGTCGGGCGCCATGGCACGCGCGGCGCCGGCAATGCCGATGGCATCCAGCGGCCCGGCGGCCACCAACGCTTGCGCGCTGGGCACGCCCATGAACAGCATGGACCGCAGGCCCGCCTGGGCCAGCACGGCGAGGGTGTCGGTGGCGCCGGTGAAGTCGTCGCCGTACCAGCCAAACCGGGGGGCTGTGGTGGTCATGGTTCAGGGCTTCTTGCCGAAGAATTCGATGGCGCGGCGCAGCTCGGGGGCGCGTGCCGCGCGCTCGGCCAGGGTTTCGCCCTTCTGCACCGCATTCCACGCCTGCTGCAGGCTGGCCACGCCCGAAGCGGGGCCATCGGGGTGGGCCAGGATGCCGCCGCCGGACATGAACAGCAGGTCGTTGGACTGGATGTTGTCCCACGTGGCAGGCACGGTGCCAGCCCACTGGCCGTTGGAGAAGGCGGGCAACACGCGGTCGTCCAGGCCTTCGCACAGCGGGGCCAGGGTGTCGCGCGCTGACTCGATCACTTCTTCATCGGTCTGCGAGAACTTGCCTTGCAGGCCATGCACGTGCATGTGGTCCACACCCGCAAGGCGCCACAGCGTCTGCCAGGCGTTGAACGAAAAGCCCAGCAGCGGGTGGCGCGACAGGGCGCCGTAGCCGTTGCGGTGGCCGTGTAGCGCCAGCGGGGTGTGGCGCCGCAGGGTTTGCACGGCGGAGTAGCCGCACCAGTTCAGGCTCACCATCACACAGCTTCCGCCTTCTGCGGCGATCAGGTCGGCGTGGCGGCGCATGGCGTCGGTTTCGTCGGTGATGTTGAAGGCCACCATGACCAGCTTGCCGGTTTTGTCCTGGTGGGCGCGCACGCGGCGCATCACGGCTTTGACGCGGTCGGCCAGCGGTGCGTGCACCGGGTTGGCGCAGACCTCGTCGTCCTTGATGAAGTCCACCCCGGCGGCGCACAAGCGGCCCGCCAGGTCGCCGGTCTCTTCGGCCGACAAACCCACGTTGGGTTTGATGATGGTGCCGATCAGCGGGCGCCCCTGCACGCCAGTTAACGCGCGGGTGCCGCTGATGCCGTGGCGGGGCATGTCGAACTGCGCGCGGTAGGCGCTGGGCAGTTTCATCGACTCCAGGCGCAGGCCGGTGACCTCGCCCAGGTCGTACAGATTGCCCGACACCGTGGCGGCCAGCGTCGGCAGGTTGGGGCCGATGTTGTCGCACGGAAAGCTCACGCGCAGCCGGGCGCGCTGCCAGGTCTGCGGCGTGTCGAACATGCCGCGCCGCTGCATCCACCCGTTGGGCAGCGACGGCGCGGGCGCCACGTCCAGCAGCTCGACCGACTCGACCGTGGCGCGGGCACGTTCGCGCAGCGCGTCGGTCTCGCCCTCCACCCGGGTGAAGGTGCCACACGATTGTTCGCCCGCCAGCACCTCGGCCACGTGGGCCGGGTCCAGCGGGGTCTCGATCAGGTAGGTGGCTTCAAAGCGGTCTGGGGACATGGGGTGTGTTGCTACTGTTTTGATAGCTTCTAGCGCTTATGGAAAAAGCGCTAGGGGCCAATTTGACTTGAAATTCAGGCTTTTTTCAGATCTTGGACAGATCAGGAAAAGGCCGCACCGGGTCCGTCGTGCCGTCCCAGGTTTCCGATTCCGCACGGATCAGGTCGAACATGCGGCCCTTGGGGCCCGCCACTTCCGACAGCTCGATCACCGTGCCCGGGTGGTACTCGGTGTCGAAGTACACAAACCGGCCCTTTTCGCCCACCTCGCCGCTCATCACCGTCTTGAAGCCCTGGGCCGTCAGCCGCGCCAGGTCGGCGTCGTAGTCGCTGGTCCAGTACGCCACGTGCTGCAGCCCGGTGCGCCCGGCCTGCAGAAAGTCGCGGTACATCGATGGCACATCGTTGCGCGTCTGGATCAGCTCGACCTGCACATAGCCCGAGTTGGCCAGCGCCACCGAGTTGTGCGGCTCGTAGGGCTCGCCCTTGTAAACGTAGTTCTTGATCGGAACCTTGGGGTTGTAGAACCATGGGCCCACGCCCAGGGTTTTGCTCCAGTAGTCCATGGCGGCTTCGATGTCGTGGACCACATAGCCGAGCTGGCGAATGGCACCGAAATGACGGCTCATAAAAATTTCCTTTGGTGGTGATGCGTCGGGGCAGGGCGCAGCCGGGCGGGGCCCATCAGGCGCCGCCCAGGTTGCAGGCTTGCTTTGTTTGCTTACTTGGCGCCGTCGATGATTTCTTTGGGGATCGGCACGCCCGCGTACTTCACATGGATGTCGTTCAGCTTTCCGTTGGCCAGGTTGGTCTTGATCCAGCCGTTCACGGCGGCCATCAGCTCGGGCTGGCCTTTGCGCATGGCCACGCCCAGTTGGTACGACTGCAGGATGAACTTGGTCTCAAAGTCGCGCGACGGGTTCTTCTTGGCGATGGCGGCAATGATCGGCGGCGTGATGGCCACGATGTCGGCCTGGCCGGTGGCGGCCGCCGTGATGGATGCCGACTCGTCGTCGAACCGCACCACCTTGGCCTGCGGCGCGCGCTCGGTCACGATCTTGTCTTGCGGGCCGCCGCGTGTCACGGCCACGGTCTTGCCTGCCAGGTCTTCAATGCTGGTGAGCTTGAGGCTCTTGGGCGCGCCCACTGCGGCCTGGATGGCGCCGTAGGGGATGGAGAAGTCCACCGCCTTTTGGCGTTCGGGCGTGATCGACAGCGACGAGATGATCAGGTCCACCTTGTTCGACAGCAGGTTGGGGATGCGCGACGAGTTGGTGGTGTTCACGATCTCCAGCGTTAGCCCCAGGTCCTTGGCCAGCAGCTCTGCTGCTTCCACGTCCGAGCCCACGGGCTTCATCTTGTCGTCCACGTAGCCGTAGAACGGCGCGCCAAAGTCAATGCCCACGCGCAGCTTGCCTGCGGACTTGATGTCGGCCAGCTCTGCCATGGCAGGCACGCACAGAGCGGCGGCGCTGACGGCCAGCAGGGTGCGGCGGAGGATGGTGAGGGAAGTGGTCATGGTTGTCTCCTGGTGGTTTTTGAATAGCGAATCGAAAGGGGCAGGGCTGAAACTCATAGCCCGTGAGAAAGAAAGTCGCGCAGCTCGGCGGTCTGCGGGTTTTTGAGCATCGCGCCCGGGCCGGTCTCCCACACCTTGCCTTCGTGCATGTAGATGATGGTGTCGGCCACGCGGGCGGCAAACTCCATCTCGTGCGTGACCAGCACCATGGTCATGCCGCCCTGGGCCAGCGCTTCGATCACGCGCAGCACTTCGCCGGTCAGTTGCGGGTCTAGCGCCGATGTCACCTCGTCGAACAGCATCACCTGCGGCTCCATCGCCAGCGACCGGGCAATGGCCACGCGCTGCTGCTGCCCGCCCGACAGTTGCTCGGGGTAGGCCTGCGCCTTGTCGGCCAGGCCCACTTGCTGCAGCGTGCGGGCGGCAATCTCGCGCGCCTTGGCCGTGGGCAGGTTCTTCACGGCCTTGGGGGCCAGGGTGATGTTCTGCTCCACCGTCAGGTGCGGGAAGAGGTTGTAGCTCTGGAACACGATGCCCACGTCCTGGCGCAACTGGCGCAGGTCGATGGCCGGGTCGTGCACCGCGTGGCCGCAGACATTGATGGTGCCGCTGTCGATGATCTCCAGCCGGTCGATGCAGCGCAGCGCCGTGCTCTTGCCCGACCCGCTCTTGCCGATGATGGCCACCACCTGGCCCTTGGGAATGGCAAACGACACGCCCTTGAGCACCTGGTTGCTGCCAAAGCTCTTGTGCACGTCTTTCAGTTCAACCACCGGTTGCTGTTGCTGTCCTTGTTGCTGGGGTTGTTGTGCAGACAAAGCAGCGTGCGCAACAGGTTGCACAGCAGCGTCTTGGGCAAGGTTCATGGTGTCTTCTCGTTTCATGCGGTGGTCACAGGCACAGTGGCTGGGCCACGGTTTCCAAACTGCTGGCGCTGCTCCAGCTTGTGGCTCCAGACCGACAGCGGGTAGCACATCGCAAAGTAGACGATGGCGATCAGCAGGTACACGGTAAAAGGCTGAAAGATGGAGTTGTTGATGAGCTGCCCCGCACGCACCAGCTCGATAAACCCCACGATGGACGCCAGCGAGGTGTTCTTGACGATCTGCACCATGAAGCCCACCGTGGGCGGCGTGGCAATGCGCACCGCCTGCGGCAGCACCACCAGCCGCATGCGCTGGGTGCGCGACAGGGCCAGGCATTCGGCCGCCTCCCACTGCGTGCGCGGCACCGACTCGATGCAGCCGCGCCAGATTTCACCCAGGTACGCGCTGACGTAAACAATCATCGCAATGCTGGCCGCCACGATGGCGGGCAGCTCCAAGCCCGCTATGGATAGGCCGAAGTAGCACAGAAACAGCACCACCAGCAGCGGTGTGCCCTGGATGATCTGAATCCACGCAATCGTCGCCCACCGCACCGCCTTGATGGGGCTGACCCGGGCCAGCGCAATCACACCCCCGGCCAGACCACCGCCCACAAACGCAATCAGCGACAGCCCCACCGTCCACAGCGCGCCAAACAGCAGGTACTGCAGGTGATACGAGTTCAGTCCACCGTCAATCATTTGGCGCTCCCCAGTTTGCCCAATTTGCGTCTGCGCGTGAACATGATCTGCCCGAACACCCACAGCCCCAGCCGCATCAGCAGCGACAGCGCCAGATACGCCACCGCCACCAGGATGTAAGCCTCAAACGGGCGGAAGGTTTCAGACTGCACCCGCGCCGCCACGGCCGTGAGTTCCTCCACCGAGATCTGCGAGGTGATGGACGATGCCAGCATCAGAAGCACAAACTGGCTGGTGAGCGCGGGGTACACCTTCTCCATGGCCGGGCGCAGCACCACATGCCAGTACACCTGCCGTCGCGTGAGGCCCAGGCACTCGGCCGCCTCGATCTGGCCCTTGTGAATCGAATCCATGCCCGCCCGCATGATTTCGCAGGTGTAGGCCGCCACGTTGATCACCAGCGTCAGCAGCGCCGCAGCAAACGCCGACACCTTGAAGCCCAGGCTGGCCAGGCCAAAGAACACCAGAAACACCTGCACCAGCAGCGGGGTGTTGCGCAGCACCTCTACATACGCACCGCAGGCCTTGGCCAGCCAGCGCGTGTCGCCGCGCCGGCCAATGGCCAGCAGCGTGCCACCCACAAAACCAATCACCGTGGCCGGGAAGGACAGCAGGATGGTCATCCAGGCCCCTTCCAGAAACTGGGGCCAGTTGGCCAGCACGCTGGCAAAGTCGAACTCGTATTGCATGGATGCGGTGGCGATGCTTCAGCGCACGCAGGCGGGGCGGCTGGGTACGAAGGGCACGGGCGAGCCCGGGGTGCGGCACGCGGCGCGAGTTGGGATATCAGGCATGTCTTGTCTCCTGCGCAATCGGTCTTGGCCGTTGCAACCTAGGGTTTGTACTGATGGTTTCTGATGCCTTTCAGCATCGAACGCCCAGTGATACTATCCGCGGAATCCATCAAATACCAGCAAACTAAATGATGGTTTTTGATTGAATTGCACATGGCCCAAAACCCGCCCAACCCCAGCAGTCCCCGCAGCCCGCGCATCCCCGACATCGCCCAGTTGTCCGGCGTGTCCACTGCCACGGTCGATAGGGTGCTGAACCAGCGCTCGGGCGTGCGCAACGCCACCGCGCAGCGGGTGCTGCAGGCCGCAGCCACCCTGGGCTACCTGCCGCAGGCCGAGCTGCATGCGGCACTTCAGCCGCAGCCCCTGCGCCTGATGGTGCTGATCCCCGAGGGCAGCAACCGCTTTCTGCAAATGCTGGGCGACGTGATCGGCTACGCGCAAGACCACTGGGCACCGTTCAACGTGCGCTGCCAGGCTGCGTACATCGAGAGCTTTAACCCCGACGCACTCGCCAAAGCGCTGCTGCACTACGGCAAGCGCTGCGACGGCATCGCCTTTATGGCGCTGGAGCACCCCGTGGTGCGCGAGGCCGTGGCCCAGCTGGCAGAGCAGGGCGTGCCTACCGTCACACTGATCTCGGATTTATCCAACTCGCGCCGCGTGGCCTACGTGGGCCTGGACAACCGCGCCGCAGGCCGCACCGCCGCCTACCTGATCGCCCGCTTCATGGGCCCGCTGGCCCACAGCCGCAAGGCGCATGTGGCGATGATTGTTGGATCGCTGCGCTACCGCGCCCACGAAGAGCGCGAGGCGGGTTTTCTGCATCTGTTCGAAGAACAGTTCCCCCTGGTGCAGGTGGTGGGCGTGCGCGAAGGCCAGGACGACGCCGAACGCAACTACCGCCAGGCCCGCGCGCTTCTGGAGCAGCACGACGACCTGGCAGGCATCTACAACATCGGCGGCGGGGCCGAAGGCATTGGCCGTGCGCTGAAAGAAGCAGGGGCAGACCGCAAGATCGTATTCATCGGCCACGGCCTCACGCCGGATACGCGGGCGCTGCTGATTGACGGAACGATGGACGCGGTCATAACCCAGAACCCGCAGGGCGCGGTGATGAACTGCGTGCGGATATTTGCGAACCTGCGGGATGGGCGGGAGCCGACGAGCGGGGTGGAGACTACGCGGAGTCAGGTGATTTTTCGGGAGAATTTGCCGTAGGGGCAATGCTGCGCCGCGTTGGCGGCAGGCCAACAGGCGCGCGAAGGCTTGCTCTTTATCGGGAAACCTATGCTGAACTGGCTCATTGACCGCACAGGCTAGTTGCAGTCATACGCTGACTGCAAACGAATGAGTACTATCGGCCAATAGCTATCGTTCAGAGTTGACTGCTTTCGGGTAGGCTCTTTAACCTGAACTCCCTTTGAGTTGTGCACCCAGCCAGGCGTCACAGAGCACGCATTCGACAAGCCCCATCATGAAACTTGCACACGTTCGCATACGGAACTTTCGCTGTTACCGCGAGGAGTTCGAGATGCCCATCGATGAGCTAACTTGCATCATCGCCAAGAACGATGCCGGAAAGTCAACCGTTCTTGAGGCTGTCGACGCGTTCTTCAACCTTGAGAAGCTTGACTCTGAGGGCCGATCGATAGGTGCTGGAAACGCTTCGCCTGTAGACGTTACATGTATCTTTCGCGATGTACAAGCTCGCTTGATCGTCGATTCGGACGCCACGATCGCGCCTCAGGACGAGTATCTGCTCAACGAGGATGGACTGCTCGAGGTCACCAGGAGATTTTCCGGTGCATCTCCAAAGTGCGAGGAAGTTTTTGTAAAGGCAATACATCCATCGGCAGATCGCTTCAATGACCTCTTCTCACTTACGATCGCTCAACTGCGACGCAGAGCACAAGACCTCGGGGTGGATCTGAACGGTGTCAATCAGGGCGTGAAGTCGTCGATCCGCCACGCAATATGGAACTCCGTACCCCGGCAGGACCTTGCCTTGCGCGAAGTGCAACTCGAAGTCAAAGGCACGATTTGGAAGCCGCTTCAAAATGCTCTTCCGCTCTACCAGTTGTTCCGAGCTGACCGACCAAGCTCGGACCAAGACGCAGAGGCTCAGGATCCTCTGAAGTACGCGATCAAGGAAGCGCTGGTTAGTCAGCAGGCTCAGTTGGAACTGATTGGGAACCATGTTCGGCAGCAAGTTGAGGCAGTCACGCGAGCGACGATTGACAAGCTCCGAGAGATGGACCCCGCATTGGCCGGCGAGTTGAACCCAGTCTTCTCCTCGCTGAACTGGGCGAAGGTGTTCTCTGTGTCGCTTACCGCAGAGGATCAGGTGCCGCTTAACAAGCGCGGCAGCGGCGTCAGGCGGCTCTTCCTGATTAACTTCTTCCGTGCGAAGGCAGAGCAGTTGGCTGGCGACCGAGGGGCGCCAGATGTAATCCTCGCAATTGAAGAGCCAGAGACATCACAGCATCCTAACAATCAACTGCTACTCCTTGAAGCATTGATTGAACTGTCCCAGTCGCCCTCAACGCAGGTTTTGCTCACCACGCACAATCCGCTTCTTGCGCGCAAGATTGACCAAAGCCAAATCAGATTCATAGAAGTCGCGCCGGATCGAGTCCGCACTGTCGCACCAAACGATGACGCCGCCTCTATCAGGCTCCGGGACTCCTTGGGCATCCTTCCAAACCATAACGTGTGCGTTTTCGTAGGCGTCGAAGGTCCGAACGACATTGAGTTCCTAAGCCGCATCTCGGCCACCCTCGCTAGAACTGAGGCAGACATCCCTGACCTCCGCGCCGCGGAGACCAGTGGCACCCTTGTCTACATTCCGATGGGTGGCTCCACCCTTGAGCTGTGGACGAATCGCCTGCAGGGCTTGGAGGTCCCGGAGGTTCATATCATGGATAGAGACTGTGCGCCCCCACAGCCAGCAAAGTATGAGGTTGCCCCTGAAAAGTGGAGTTCTTAACCCTTGTTGAAAATACCGACAAGGAGTTGAGCAATGAGTGACAAGCAAGTGCGTGCGCAGTACACGCGGGAGTTCAAACTGGAGGCGGTTCGGCAG
>NZ_JAMXAX010000155.1 GCF_023913775.1 Acidovorax facilis | reverse complement strand
TGCAGGGCTATCAACATGGCTTCACTCCCTGGGTGGATTGCAAGGACTCTATCAACTCCTTTAGAACCGCTCGCGCCATGAAGAGTGGATAGCGTTTGGAGTCTATGCAATCGTCCGGGATGTGACAATTAGCAAGGTTTCCTTAAATCAAATTTTGTTTGATGACAAATAATCACCGGCCAAAAACGCACAGGGGTGATGCTTTCGGGCCGTCGCTACAAGCAAGTTTGATGCCTGTGGTGATGTGATCGTTGCACTTTGCAACGGAGGGGGATGCTAATGGCCTATTTGTATGTCCGCCACAGGGGTAAACACCTTTTACCCGTGGGGGTGTTGGTGCTGTGCAACAAAGTGGAACATTTTTCCTGCAGCGCCCCGGCTGGGCTCTCGGGCGCTTCGTCGATGCCGATGGTGCAGGCCCGTCCGGGCGAGCACCGATGCGGCGCACGGGGCTCTGTGGCCGCAGGCTCAGCACGCGGCGGGTAGGTGGTTTAGGCCTGGTCGCGTGCAGCTCCGACGATCAAGTCGTAACAGGCTTCAGAGACTTCGGGCCCAATCAAATGCTCGGATGGATATGGTGCCCATCAGGAGCGATATTTTTGAGGCGGCTAGATAATCGCTTCTACCAGGGCGCGGGCCATGGCGGGTGCTGTTGGGTATTTGCCGGTGTCGACGGATATATAGTTTCCGAGTCTTTGAATGCCATATTCCGACCGGGAGTGCAATGTGGAATCTCGGTCCGAAAGCACACCTTGCCCGACAGCAAAGACCCATCCGCCTTGAATGGTGGAGCGCTCCGCTTGCTCGCGAATTTGCGCTACCCACGGTAACAAGGATTGGAGATGGTCGAAAATGGAGTTTGGCAAGTTCTCCAAGTTCTGGGCAGTCAAATGAGGCTCCGGTGGTGAAATATCGGAGCTGTCCACGCGCAAGCCATCGGAATACCAGGAGAGATAGAAATCCCGCCCATTGTAATTTTTGATGTCTCCGAAGGGGCCGGTGGCAATGACCACACAAGGCGTATGAACCGGTTCTTTGGTGCGCAAGAACAGTGACTGGCGGTATCTGTGTGACCAAACTCCCGTGGGCTCCAGCCCAGCAGTCCGGTCTATGGCCAATCGGCCTTGCCACAGCGAGTTGATGACGTAGTCGAATGGTCCAAAGATGCCTTCGGAAGTTTCAATTTCCCACTTGCCGTCGATTCCATCTTTTGCGGGGCGCACCGCCGTGATGCGGGTTTTCATAAACTGCTGGATCGATGCTTCTGCGTCCATCGCAGGTATGAATCGTTCAGCCACCCAATTGGTGTCAACGGATCTCTCAGGAGTCCGAAAGCCCGCAACAATATCTGTCGATGATGTCAACCCAGCCAGTTCGGAAGTGCTCAGCGGGTGAACCCGACTGCCAGACGCATCTGCCAGGTATTGCGCCGCATCTGGGTGATTGCGTACACGCTCGACGACCTTCTCCATGTACGTCTTCATTTCTGCTGCAGATGTCACGGATTTGCGGTGACACAGGTACAGATCATCTTCGGAAGTGATCGCTGGAGCGAGGGATGTGCCGACCAATTCCTCGATCAAGGGGCGAAATTTGAGCCCGCCGGGAATGACACGGTCCGCAGTGCTCAGGGACGGATCTGCGCTGTAGAGGCAGCCTAAGTGGATTTTCCCTTCATTCCATCGGCTCGCTGCGCTGAATGGTTGCTCTGCCATATCGAAGACAGATACTTCGATTCCTTTGCGGGCCAGAAATATCGCAGTCGAACAGCCCATGATTCCGGCGCCAAGGATGGCAATTCGGGAAGTCTTTCGCATTTATATCAGTTCCAGGTGGATATATATGACTCTGGATCATACGGTTCGCTGGCCAATACCAATAGCACGGAATTCGAGACGAGGTAAGTCTGGCGGCACCACACGCCTGCGCCCAAAAGGAGGCCTGGCCCCGCTGGGGTGAGCGCCGTAGTGGCTTCTTCGTCCCCCTTTCTGAGCAAAAGGTCGATTTTCCCTTGCAGGCAAACCAGCAGTTGTTCCCCACTGCGGTGGCCATGCTCCCCCCGGATGGAGCCGGCGGGGACGCCTGTTACGGTGAATACGCGCCGTGGCATGAACGGAAGGCGGTCGAAGTCGAGCGGTAGCAGGTCGCCACGCTCGTCTGAATGAATGGGGAGATCAACCAGGCGAGCTCGCCCTCCAAACCAGCTCGAACAGGAAGCCGGGTCGGTGGTATTTATCACTTGCCCTCGCCGAGTCGATCAGGATTATTGTGGTAGAGCCATCTTGCCAAGGGACTGGCAAGCGTGAGCTTTTGCTCAGTGGTAAGGCCGGATATCCAGATTTCGCGCATTATGGCCGCGTAAACTTCATAGATCTGGTGCTTGGAAAACTGCCAGCTTCTCGATAAGCTTCCAGGCTTGTAATACTTGTAGCACAGGGTTTTGGGAACCCGTGCGAATTCTCCCAAAAGGCTCATATGGAACAGCCATGGCCAGTCTGCCGAAAATTCTCCCGCATGGTGGGTTTTGAGGCCGTTGATTTGCCGAGCTTGACCGAGGCGAAATAACCCTCGGTTGGGCACCCACCATTTATTTTTTCCACTCATCATGAGAACACCCCGCTGAACCGGGTCACGAACGCCTTCAAGTTCGGTGAATACCCAGTGTTCTTCCGTTCCGTTGGTGTTTGTCAGGTGAACGTCTGAATAACTCATGACGACCTCTGGCCGTGCGTCAAGCACTTCTACCAGCAGCGTGATGTAGTCAGGGTTCAGGATGTCATCATGAAATGCAAAAAGTACGTAATCAGCTTCGGCCTGATTGAGCAAAAAGTTGCAGTTGCCCACATACCCTAGCCGCTGCGATTGGCGGATTACTCGGAAACGAGCATCTTTCTGAGCATGGGCGATGCAAATCTCATAGGTCGAATCATTGCACTCATCGACAGAGACGATGACTTCCAGGTGTGGGTAAGTCTGGGCTGAGAGAGAGTCGAGGGTTGCTTGAATGAACGCCGAAGACTGCCACGCCGGAACCAGCGCGGCCACTTTGGAGGGCTTTGAATGGGGTTGCATGGGTTGGGTGAAGTGAACGCCAACGCCCAGTGTAGTGGGACTGAACAGGTGGGCGGGGCGACAACCCGCCACCATCCACTTCACGCCTGCTGTGTGCGTGAATGCCGGGCAGAGTGGGGGCTAAGTTGGGGCACCCCACGGCGTACCCCCAATGCGCTTGGGGTGCTCCTTCCAGTCGTTAGAACCGATACGTCGAAGTCAGCGTGTACGTCCGCGCCTGCCCATAGAAACAATCCCCCCGCGCCAGGCACTGCGTGATGTGCACCTTGTCCGCCAGGTTCACCACGTTGAAGGCCACGCGCCAGTCGCCTGCGTCGTAGGCCACCATGGCATCGGCCAGCGTGGCGGCCGGGGTGCTGATGGCGCTGGTGCCGCTCCACTGCGAGCCGGTGTAGCGCACGCCAGCGCCCACCGTCCAGCCGCCACGGCCTTCGCTGGCGAAGCGGTGGCTCAGCCACGCGGATGCTGTGTGCTTGGGCACGCTAGCAACCGGGGTGCCCTGGTCGCCGGCGTTGCTGCGGCTGATCTTGGCGTCAGTGAAGGCATAGCCCACGGTGAAGTCCCAGTTGCGTGCCAGGCTGGCCTGCACCTCGGCCTCGAAGCCCTTGACCTTCACTTCGCCGATCTGCAGGCTGTTGAGCGGGTTGGTCGGGTCGGTGGTCTTGCGGTTCTTTTCGCGCAGCTGGTAGACGGCGGCGAAGGCGTTGATGCCCTGGCCAGGCGGCTGCCACTTCACACCGGCCTCCCACTGCTCGCCGCGCTGGGGCTTGTAAGGCGTTCCATAGGCGTCCACACCGCCCAGGGGCTGGAACGACTCGGAGTAGCCCGCATACGGTGCCCACCCGCCATCCATCTGGTAGGTGACGCCCGCGCGTTTGCTCCAGGCCTTGTCGTCGGCTGCAGCGGCGGGTCGGCCTTCGGTGTCGCTCTTGGCGTTGTCGTGGCGCAGGCCCAGCGTGGCGGTCCAGCGGCCCCACTTGATCTGGTCCTGGGCGTAGAAGCCCAGCTGGCGCTGCTCGACGCTGGGCACGCGTGCCAGGGCCGATGCCGATGGCGCCGTGAAGTTGCCGTACACGGGGTTGTACACATCGATGGCCGGTGCCACGGCGCGCCAGCTTTGCTGGCCCCAATGGTTGCGCTGCACATCGAGGCCACCCAGCACGGTGTGCTCGGTTTCACCCCAGCGCAGCTTGCCTTCGACCTGCGTATCTACCAGCAGCATGCGCGCGTTGCCCAGCGTCCACGAGGCGTCGCGCAGCACGGTGCGGTTGTCGGCGTTGAACACGGGGCGCGCGGGGCGGCCCAGTGCGGCATTGGCGGCAAAGCTGGTGTACAGCGTGCGGTAGTCCACGTCGCTCACACTGCGGCGCAGGTTCTGGCGCACGGTCCAGGCGCTGTCGATCTGGTGGCTGAACAGGTAGCCCCAGGAGGTGCTTTCGGAGTTGTAGCGGTCCCAGCCGGGTTCGCTGATGAAGGTGTTGGTCGGGATCTGCCCGTAGCGGTTGGGCAGCTGCGTGCCCTGCCAGGGGAAGAAGCCGATGAGCGAACCGCTCTTGTCCTTCTGGTGCGTGAGCTGCAGCGTCAGCGAGGTGGCGGCGCTGGGCTTCCAGGTGACTGTGGGGGCGATCACTAAGCGGTCGTCGCGCACATGGTCCACCTGCGTGTCGCTGTCGCGGCCCACGGCCACCAGGCGGTAGAGCCATTCGCCATCCTGCGTGAGCTTGCCGGTCATGTCGGCGGCGAGCTGCTTGCGTGCGTTGCTGCCCAACTGCACTTGCACTTCGCGCTGCGTTTCGGCTTGCGGGCGCTTGCTGGTGAGGTTGAGCACACCGCCCACGCTGCCCTGGCCATACAGCACCGACGAGGGGCCGCGCAGGAACTCGACACGCTCCAGCGTGTAGGGGTCGGGCCGGGTGTCGTTCCAGTAGCCGATGAAGCGCACCATGCCATCGAGGTACTGCGTCACGTCACCGCCGCGCGCCTTGAAGGTGTCCTGGCGGCTGTCGAAATAGTTGGACACGGCGCCTGCCGTGTACGCCGTCACCTGGCGCAGCGTCTGCACGCCCTGGGCCTCCATCTGGTCGCGGGTGATCACGCTGATGGCCTGCGGGGTTTCGATGAGCGGGGTGTCGGTCTTTGTGGCGCTGAGGGCGCGCTTGGCCACAAAGCCGGTGACCGGCGCGGTGGGGCTTTCCTGCTCGGCGCCCGCACTCACGGTGACGGGGGCCAGGGCTTTCTCTGCAGCGGGCGCCGTGGGAGCGGTGGGGGCTGTGGGTGTGGCCTGCTGCGCATGGGCGGCGCCGCACAGGGCGAGCAGGGCCGCGTGCGCGATGGCGGTGCGGCAAACGGTGATGCCAGATTGCATGGTGCTGTTTCTCCGATGGTTGAAAAAAGGGGGCGGGCCCGAAGGCCAGGCACGGCGCGTGGCGCGCCTGGAACGCTTGGCTTTGGGGCTGGCGATGGGACAGGCGCAGCCTTGGCGCAGGTCTTCAGAACGTGTAGTCCAGCGACACCTGCAGGCTGCGTGGCGTGCCGGGCACCACGGCGCCAAAACCGGCGGCGGTGGTGGTGCCGTCGATGTAGTAGCGGCGATTGCCCGCGTTCTTCAGGTTGGCCTGCAGCCGCACGCCGCCTGCAAACTGGTAGCCCACGGCCAGGTCGGCCACGGTGTAGCCGGGCAGGCGCCACCTGTTGTCGTTGGCCGTGAACTTGTCGCCCTGGTGCACCAGGCCACCACCCACCCACAGGCCTGGCAGCTGGGGCAGGCGGTATTGCGTCCACAGCGATGCGGTGCGGCGCGTGGCCCGCTCGACGCGGTTGCCCACGTTGGCACCGGCCGTGGTGTCGGCCAGCACCTTGGGGTCGTGGAAGCTGGTGTTGGCCGTCACCGTCCAGCCGGGCGTGATGCGGCCCTGCAGCTCCAGCTCGATGCCCCTGATGCGCTGGCGCGCGGTGAGCACCGAGTAGCCGGGGCGCGCCGGGTCGGTGGCGGGGGCGTTGGTCAGCTCCAGGTCAAAGGCCGACACGGTGGTCATCAGGCGCTGGTCCAGCCATTCCTGCTTCCAGCCCACCTCCAGCTGCTTTCCCTCCGAGGGCGGGGCCGATTGCGCCCCCCACACCAGCGTGCCCGAGTTGGCCTGGAACGAGCGCGCATGGCTCGCGTAGAGCATGCTGCCCGGGCGGGGCTCCCAGCTGATCGCCGCGCTCGGCTGTGTCTTGCTCACGTCGGTGACGGGCGTGGTGTAGGCGTCTTTGAAGCGGTCGTGGCGCAGGCCCAGCAGCAGGCCGAAATCGCCCAGCACCATCCGGTCTTGCACAAACACGCCGGTGTTGCGGGCGTCGGAGGAGAGCTTGCCCACGCCGGTGGAGGCCACGGGTGGCACCAGGCCTGCAACGGGGTTGTAGAGGTCGATAGCGCCCAGGCTGCCTGTGGTGCGCGCGCCATAGAAGCCCGCAATGGCGCGCCAGTCCAGGCCTGCCAGCACCGTGTGCTTCACGGCGCCGGTCTGCAGCTGCGCGCGCAGTTCGGCCAGAGCCGTGTCCGACGTGTATTTTTGCCCCGGCGCCATCCAGTAGCCGCGCGCCACGCGGCCGTTGGTCACCGGGCCCATGGGCGACACGATGTTCACGTTGCGAAAGGTTTCATTGCGCGACAGGTGCACGCGGCCTTCCAGCTGGTCCGAAAAACGGTGCTGCAGCTCGGTGGAATAAAAGCGCAGATGGCCGTCGGTTTTCAACCATGGCTCGCCGTAAAACGCGCCCACCGGCAGCACGTCCGCGCTGCGTGGGTTCTTGGGGTCGGGCACGGCCAAGTCGGAGGTGGAAGTGCCGTCGATGCTTTGGGTCTCCGCCTGCGCGCGCCAGACGGTGTCGGGCGTGATCTGCCACTCCAGGCTGCCCGCAATGCCTTGCTTGCGCGGGGTGTTGCCATCCACAAAACTGCCGCCCCGGCTGGCGCCGCCGTCCAGGCGGTAGCGCAGCGTGCCATCGGTGGTGAGCGGGCCGGTCAGGTCAAACTCGGCACTGCGCCAGCCATGGCTGCCTGCGCCGATCTTCACGGTGCGCAACGCTTCGGCCTGGGGCCGCTTGCTCACGTAGTTGACGAGGCCGCCGGGCGCGACCTGGCCAAACTCCAGGGCGGCCGGGCCCTTGATGACTTCCACCCGCTCGATGTTGAACAGCGGTGGGTCCAGCAGGTGGATGAACTTGGCGCCGTCGCGCAGGAAGTTGTAGGTGTTGTTGGCCCACAGCCCCCGGATGGAGAACTGTGAGTACGAGCCATAGTACTCGCTGCGCGACGACACGCCCGAGGCATTGCGCAGCACATCGCGCTCGGTGGTGGCCATCTGCTGCTCCAGCAACGCGTTGTCGATCACGCTGACCGAGCGCGGCGTCTCCAGCACCGACAGGCCCAGGCGCGAGCTGCTTTGCGCGCGCCGTGCGGGCGTGGCGGCTTCGCCTGCCGTGGAGTCGATGACATCGACCTGGCGCAAGGAGGGGGCGGCTGCTGGAGCGTCGGAGGGTATGGGGGCCGGTGCGGGTGCTGTGCTGTTCTGCGCGAACGCGGTGCCGCACACAGCCAGCAGCGCGGCGTGCGCCACAGCGGTGCGCAAGAGATTGGGGTGAATCATGGCGCTATCGAAGTAATAGCTGTCGGCGCTTTTACGTAAAGCGCTACAGCCCATTTTTAGTGATATGAATGCCAGCCGCCCGAGCGTGCCAAGGCAGTACCACGCGCCGCGAGAGGGCGGTGGTTTGTGCGGCTAGCAAATCGGCGGTGGCGGCAGCCGGGGCTCAGTGGGCCTTGGGCGGCTCGGGCAGGGCAGGCGACGCCATGCCGTCGGCCAGCACAAACGTGAGCGTGGTCACGTAGCTGGCTTCGCCGTACTTCTCGCCGTGCACTTCGCCGGGGGTCTTGTCGCTGTGCTTGACCTCGGCCACGTACTGGCCCTTCCAGGGGGTGACGAAGGTCACCGTGCCGTCTTCACCGGCCTCGGCCTCGCGCGTCCAGCCCGACGGGGCGGCCAGCTGCACCTTGGCCTTGGGCAGCGGCGCGCCCTTGTAGACCACCTTCAGCTCGCCGGGCTTGCCGGTGGGCACCAGGTCCAGCGGCGCAGTGGGTGCCACGGGCTTGGCCAGGCTGGCCACCCAGCGGGCCGAGGGCTGCCAGATCATGGCAGGCAGGTTGCGCTTGCTGCGGTCGATCAGCGGGTAGCTGGCGGCGGCGAACAGGGTGTCGGGCGTGCCCGTGGTGGTGTAGACAAAAGCGTCTTTGGCGAGCTGGCCTTCCACGCGCTGGGCGACGGCACCCGCGCGTTGTTGTTCCAGTGCGGGCACACCCTTGAACTGGTCCAGCCGGCCGGGCGAGGTCTCGCGCAGGTTCTCGTTGAACTCGCCAAAGTGCAGGCGCGCCTGGCCGCCAGCGTTTTCGAGCCAGACCTGGTGGGCTTGGGCGGAGTTCACCGCAGTGAGGGCGGCGCAGGCCAGCAGGGCGGACAGCAGCGGGGCTTGGAGGCGTTGGTTCGAGGACATGGACGTTTTCCTTTCGGTGGTTTGGTGACAGCAAAAACAGCGGAGCGCAGTGCTCCACACCCCCGGCGCTACGGGGGAAAAATACTCATTTTTTGATAGCTGCCTGCGCTTGTTGGATAAGCGCTGGGTGGCTTTTTTGACCCTGAAATGGGTCTTGGCAGTGCCTGTGTGGCGCGGGTTGCCGCTTTAGAAGTCCACGCTCACGCTCAGCGACAAGGTGCGCGGCGCACCCACCACCAGGTAGCCCGAGCCGGGGTAGCCGCCGACTGAGGCCCAGTAGTTGCGGTTGGTCAGGTTGTCGATGCGGGCGCGCAGTGTAACGAGCTTGCCTTGCACTTCCGTCATATAGCGGGCACCCACGTCGAGCCGGTTCCAGCCGGGCACGCGCAGGGTGTTGGTGGCGTTGGCATAACTGGCGCCGGTGTGCACCCAGCGGCCGTCCACGGCCAGGCCCGGCACGCCGGGCACGTCCCATTCCGCCCCCAGGTTGGCTTGCAGCTTGGGCACACCGATGACGCGCTGGCCGTCGGTGGCGGCAGCGCCGGTGGTCAGCTGCTTGGCATCCAGCCACGTTAGGCCGCCCAGCAGGCGCAGGCCCTGGGTGGCCTCGCCTTGCACGGCCAGCTCGATGCCCTGGTGGCGGTCCTTGCCGCTGGTGCTGAAGAGGTTGGCCGCGTTCAAAAACGCACGCGGCTTGGTGGTGGAGAACAGGGCCACGCTGCCGCCCACGCGGCCGGCGTCAAACTTGATGCCCACTTCCTTTTGTTTGGAGACATACGGCGCCAGCATCTCGCCCCGGTTGGTCGCCGTGCTGGGCGCGGTCTGGCCCTGGCTCAGGCCTTCCACATAGTTGGCATACACCGACAGGCCCTTGTTGACCTTGTAGACAGCCGCCAGCAGCGGGCTGGTGCGGCTCTGGTCGTAGCGGTCGGTCTGCAGCCCAGTGCCGTAGTCGTAATTGGCGATCTCCATCTTCTGGTGGCGCAAGCCCACGGTGAAGAGCAGGCGGTTGTCCATGAAAGCCATCGTGTCACCCAGCGCAAAGCTGGACAGGCGCGTGCTGCCGGTGCGCAGGGGATTGGCCAGGTCGCCGCCAAACAGGGTGTTGGCGCTGAAGCCGGGCAGGTTGGTGGCTATGGGGTTGTAAAGATTGGTGGCGTGCGTGTTGCGCCAATCCATGGCGTAGGCGTTCTTCTTTTCGAAGTCGTAGTGCGACGCCACCGCCACCCATTCATGCCCCACGCTGCCGGTCTGCAGCTTGCCACGCAGGCCCAGCTCGCCGGTGTTCACGCTGTCCTTGCGGGTGTTGTCAAAGCGGTAGGTGGTGGCGGCGCCGCTGGCGGCGTTGGTCACCGTGAGGTTGGCCAGTGAATTGGCTTCTTCGCCACGGCGCGCGCCCGCCGCAGCCCAGGCCGTGGTGCTGGGAGACAGGTCCCACTCGCCACGCAGCGTGCCGAACACATCGCGTTCGTTGGAGTAGCTCCAGGGCTGGGCAAAGTTGGTCTGGTTGTTGGGCACGTTCGGCACCGTGGTCACAGCGCTGCCCAGCGTGACGTTGGTGCGGGTGTTCTTGAGCTTGTGGTCCTGCCAGCCGACGTCGCCCGACAGGCGCACGTCACGGCTGCGCCAGTCCAGGCCCACGGCCAGCAGGCCGAGCTGCACGTCTTCGTGGTCCACCGCCGTACCGCCATTGCGGGCAGCAGCATTCACGCGGATGCCCGTATTGCCATCGGGCCCAAAGCGCCGGGCAATGTCGGCCGCCACCTGCGTCTGGCCGCCGCTGGCCACGCCAAAGGTCACGCGGTTCAAAGGCTCGTTGGGCGCGCGCTTGGGCAGCAGGTTGATGCTGCCGCCCAGGCCGCCGCCGTTGGGGCTGGCGCCGTTCAAAAAGGCCGATGCGCCGCGCAGCACCTCCACACGCTCGAACAGCTCGGTGGCGATGTACTGGCGCGGCAGCAGGCTGTACAGGCCGTTGTAGGCCGTGTCGTCCGAATCGAGGATGAACCCCCGGATGAAGAACGCCTCCTGAAAATTGCCAAAGCCACGTGCCACGCGCACCGTGGGGTCGTTCTGCAGCACATCGCCCACGCTGCGGGCATGGCGGTCTTGAATGAGTTCGTTGGTGTAGCTGGTGATGGAAAACGGCGTGTCCATTGCGTCCTTGGTGCCCAGGATGCCTGCGCGGCCCCCACGGGCCACCTGGCCGCCGGGGTAGGCGGGCGACAGGCCTTGCGCCGATGCGTCGGCGCTGGCGTTGACCGTGACGGTGGACATGGTTTTGCCGTCGGGCTCGGTGCCGCTGGCCGTCGCTTGCGCCCAAGCGGCAGGCGCGGCCAGTGTGAAGAGCAAGGCGGCTAGGGCGACCGGGGTCAGGGCAGGGTGGCGTGGGGAACGGGGATTGCGCATGGCGTGGTGAAGGTGCGGGGAATGTTCAGAGTGGCGTGGCGCTGGCGTTGGTGCCCGCTTCGTCGGCATCGGTGTGGGGTTTGTCATGGGCGCGTTGCGCAGTGGCCTTTGGCGTGGTGCGCGGCCAGCAGGTCCAGCCCATCACCGCCACCGGAATGCCCAGACCCACCCACGACCACCAGTCGCCCCAGGTGTCGGACACCAGTGCCGTGATGAGGCCGGTGGTGGTCAGCACACCCATCACGATGGGCCAGCCCCACAGCGACCAGAAAGGGCTTTGCTTCATGCGCGGCCCTCCGTACGGGGCAGCGGGCCCGTGGTGCGCGCGGCAGCCGTTGTGGGCAGGCTGGTGTGGCCTTGCACAGTGGTGGCCGCCGTGGTACTGGCGTTGCTGGTGCTGCCCGCCTGCACGCCCTTGCGCAGCCACAGATACAGCCCGCTGCCCAGCACCACGATGGTGGCAATGTCGAGCAGCGCCCAGAGGATCTTCATCGGCATGCCACCGTAGTCGCCAAAGTGCAGCGGCTGCGAAACCAGCAGCGCCGTCAGGTACCAGGGCAGCTGGGGCGCTGCAGTGACCTGCGCCGTGCGCGCATCCACCAGCACGGGCTTGAGCAGGCGCGAGGTGAGCGGCTCGTTGCCCCGCAGGAAGAACGTGTTGTGATGCGGGCTGGAGAACGCCGTGCCCGGGAACGCGATGAACGACAGCTTGGTGCTCGGCGCCTGGGCCTGCGCCACCTCCAGCGCCTGTTGCAGCGGCCCGCGCTCTGCGGCGGGCACGATGGACTGGCCCTCATAGGGCTTGAGCAGCACCGACAGCTGGTCGTACTGCCAGTACTTGATGAGCAGATCGGCCCACGTGTTGATCATGCCCGTGCCGCCCACCACAAACGCCCACACCAGCGTGACGATGCCCAGCAGGTTGTGCAGGTCCAGCCACTTCACGCGGGTCGAGCGATCACGCCGCACCTCGCCAAACGCGAGCTTGCGCATGAACGGCGCATACAGCACCCCCCCCGTGACGATGGCCACCAGCAGCAGCAAGCCCATGAAGCCCAGAAACAGCTTGCCCGGCAGCCCCGCAAACAGGTCCACATGCAGCTTGAACATCACGTACATGAAGCCCTCGTCAAACCGTGGCTGCGCCAGCACCTGGCCCGTGCGCGCATCCACCGCCACGGAGCGGAAATCATCGGTAGGCGCCGGTGTGGGCGTGAGCGTGACGAACCACACGTTGTCATCATCCTCCGCGTGCGACGCGAACTGCACCACACGATCCGGGTGCAGCGCATGCGCGGTGGCCAGCACCTTGTCGAGGCTGGCGCGCGGCGTATTGGCGGGCATCGGGGGCGCCTCCACCTCGGTACCCAACAGGTGGCCGATTTCGTGGTGAAAGATCAGCGGCAGGCCCGTGATGCACAGCAGCAGCATGAAGACGGTGCACACCAGGCTGGACCACTTGTGGGTCCAGCTCCAGCGGCGCAGGG
>NZ_JAMXAX010000154.1 GCF_023913775.1 Acidovorax facilis | reverse complement strand
GGTATTGAAACAACAAGGATAGTCGGGCGGTGCGGCAGGCGCATGTCGCGCGGGTGGCTGGAGGAATGCATGGGGCACGACCGTGTGCAGAATACGGGCATGCAGCGTTTTGTGCCCGTGCCCTCTGATTTGCAGCCCTGGCTGATGGCGGGGGTGGTGGTCGACGCCCCGGCGGAGCTGGCGCAGTCGCAATTCCCGGCCATGGTGTCGAGCATGGTGGTGGTGCGGCTGGCCGGGCAGGTGCATTGCCGGGGCGCACTGGTGCCGCCAGCGGCCTGGATCAGCGCCAGCACCACGGCCACGGTGTACGAACACGGTGGGCCGGTGCGGGCCGTGGGGCTGGTGTTGCAGCCTGAAGCCGCGGCTGCACTGTTTGCCAGCGCACGCGGTTTGGTGAACACGCTGCGGCCGCTGGCAGAACTGGTGGGCCCTGGGTGGACCGAGGTGGAGCACGGCGTGCATGCGGCGCAGGATGACGGCGCGCGGATCGCGGTGCTGTGCCAGTTCGTCCGGCAGCTGGTCGCGCCGCCGTCACCGTGTGAAGCACGGCGGCTGCAAGCCCTGGCCCTCTTGCAGGCGGCCCACGACGATGCCCCAAGCGCGAATCAGCGCATGGGCCTGAGCCAGCGGCAGTTTGAACGGCGCTTTGTGGCGCACTGGGGCATGGCGCCCAAGCAGTTTCAGGTGATTGCGCGGCTGAACAGCGCGCTGGGCAACGCCCTCGCCGCGCCCGGCGGCCCGGTGGTGGACCTGGCGGCAGACCAGGGCTACTACGACCAGTCGCACATGGCGCGCGATGTGCGCAGGCTGGCGGGCCACCCGCTGCAGGCCCTGGTGCAGGGCACGCGCAGCCCGCTGACCGCGCACTGGCCCTTGCAGATTGGGGCACAGACCCTACCGAATCAACCTGCCCCACCCGTGGAGCCCACGCGCAAGCGCTGAGCCAGGTACAGCGGCATCACAAACGCGAGGCCAATGCCAAAGCAGGCCGCGATGTAAGCCCAGCGCCACGCGCCCAGGCTGCGGTCTGCCGCCACCCAGGCGGAGAACGCCACGGCGGCCAGGTACACGTCGAGGGTGATGCCGGTGGTCAATGCATTGGCAAAGGCATCGCGCCAGAAAACGTCGGGCATCACGCTGCCGCCTGATAGAAAGTACACGGTGTTGAAGTACCAAGGGACGGCCAAGCCCGCGATAGCCAGCATGGAGAAAAATGTGCGCAGGTGTTTGTGGGTTTGCTTTTGACTTTTCATAGGTCTTGGCGCCCCGTTTGCTCAGAACTGCTCTCCTCCAACGATCCGTTCAAGCTGATTCGTCTCAGCGTCGCGTAAAGCATGCGACATGCCTGTACCAAACACTTGGCTCTGCCTAAACGGATTGAATGGTGATTGAAAGCGCAAATCTGCTGCTAAGGGCGTGCGTGGTTGAAATGAATCGATGTACCGATTACATCCACGCAGTTCCTTGAGGGCTAGGAAAAAGCCGACATCCGACCTGCGACAGGCGGGGCTGTCGCAGCCTACAGTGCGCACCCCCTATTGCGCAGGGGCAGCCAGTTCACAACGCTATCCAATGGCGTAACTTGAGCACCTATAGCAGGGGTCGTCGATGTCGGAGGTATGGCAGTCTTGCTCACACTTGCGTGGTTACAGCGCAGCAGGCTCGACGGCGCCGTAACGCGCTGGCTGCGATAGAGAGGGGGCGGCAAGGTGTCGGGGTCGTGGATCGTTTTGGTCGCCTTCGCAGGCCAGGGCACAGCGTACACAGCTGGTCGGCGAACATGTGCGCGAGCAATACACCACGTCAGGAGAATAGGTTAAGCCCACTCCACGGCAGAAACGCAGACCGACAAATGCATTCTAGGGCTACCCAATTGGGTACTCTTAAGGCTAAGTTCCTGCTGTCGGTCGGAAGTGGCGGCGCAGGCGGCGAGCGCCAACGGCAACTGTCGCAATGCCCAGCAGCGCCAGAGTCGATTCGCCCAGGGTTGGAACAGGCGTTGCTCCGGCGGGGGCAACAAAGGCAGAACACAGCTTCCAGTTAGCGATTTTCATCTGTACGCCGCCAATACCTGCGGGGTCGCGAGAACTGGCTGTGCCACCTCCCGTGCTGTCAGAGAAAACTGGGTTTGCGCTGTTGGCAAACCAACTTACTGGTGCAGTCAGTGCAATACCGTTCGATGTGTAGGCGCTAGCGGGAATCCCGGAATCGCTCACTTCTGCGTCATCGCCGGGCTCATCCCCACGCGTGCTTGTCCCGGCTGCACGAGGGCTCGATCAAGAACGAGCAGCATGTCGAGTTCCTCAAGGCGCTGCGGGCGCACTTGAAGCGGCCGCTGCTGATCATCTGGGACGGTCTGAAGGCGCATCGCAGCAAGCTCGTGCGCGGCCATCTGGACTGCATAGGTGGTGATGTCCAGATGGCGTTCCTTCCTCCGTACTCTCCGGATCTCAATCCCGTGGAGTTCTTGTGAGCCTTGCTCAAGCGGCATGCCTTGGCCAACTTCTGCCCGGCCAACCTCGACGAGCTCAACATCACCGCCCGCAGCAAACTCAAGAGTGCCCAGCATCGTGCGACCATCATCACGACTTGCTGGGTTCAGGCCGACCTGGGGAGATGTCGCCATTGAAAGAAAGCATCAACAAATGCATCCTGCAGCAGCGTTGCATCAGCTTCGTACTCCTACGGCGCTACAGCCAGCCGCAGAGAAACAAGCAACAACACGTTGGCGGCGATATGGGGCTCCGCCACGTCAGGCCCGGCGGCGGCGAACCATCCCCACGCCCGCCATCAGCATGGAGAGCAGCGCTAGGCCACCAGGTCCCAGCGCGGGTATGGCGGTCGGTTGCACGACACCACCGCCTATCACGGTCAGCGTGAACATGTCCGGGTTGGACGGGCCATCCTTGTCCGAAGCGGTCACCGAGAAGTTGTAGACGCCTGCAGCAGGGCTTCCTGAAAAATTGCCCGTTACCGAATCAAAGCTCGCACCCGGCGGCAACCCGCCCACGAGGTTGTAGGACAAAATGGGATCACCATCGGTCGCCACCACAAACCCTGCAAGCGCTAGGTTCCATGGCGCCCCCACAGCGATGGACGCATTGGGTACGTCGCCCAGAATGGGTGGGCTGCTAACAGGGCCGCCAGCTGGCACGACATGGAACGTTATCTGCTGGGGATTCGACACCCCGTCTCTATCACTGGCAGTCAGGCTATAGGTATAGGTCCCTGGCGCGGTAGGTACCCCAGCGAATATTCCGTTGGTGCCGTTGAAGCTGACTCCGCCAAAGAGGGGCGGCGCGGCGAAGGCGAAAGTTAAAACAGGGTCGCCATCGGTGGGAGTGACGAAAGGTGACAAGTAGAAGTTAAAGAACTGGCCCACCTGAAGATTGATGGAAGGCAGCGAATTGAATACAGGCGGCGTGCCGATCAAGCTGCTGGTTACCAACTGGAAGCACTGCGAAAATTCCGACGTATCGCGCGTGGTGGCTCCCTGTACCGCTGTGGCCGTCATCGTGATAAAGCGCCCGGCAGGCACACCGACCAAGCCGGTGGCAGTACCAGCGTAGCTACCCGCTCCGTCGGTGGAGATGCTCGCACGCCCCAAGAAGATCTGGCCTTCTCCGTGGTCCGATGAGTCACATTGCGAATTGGCGAAGAATTCCATGTCGTACGATGCGCTGGGTGCACCCGTGAACGAGTATCCGACCGAGGTACCGTTTGCCGCGTCGTTGAACGCACTGGATATCACTGGAAAGCGCATTCCACTGTTGATCGCAAGTGGAGCGGGACTCGACACTCCCGCTCCTTGGCCTGCCGAGACATCGACCAACTCGATGCCTAGCCCACCATTGGCATAAATTCGGTTGCCCTGTATGGCGTTGTACCGCACGGGCGGCGATGTGGCGCTCTGGCGCTCCAGCCTCACGCCGTCACCGCTCCAGTAGGCAATGGCGTTGCCATCGGTAGCATTGACACCACCAATCTGGTTGCGCTGCGGGTTGAAACTGGTGTTTTCATCGCTGATGCGCACGCCATATTGCAGCACCGATGTGGGCACTCCTACCACCTTAGTGGCTGCGTCGGCCCCCACACCAATGAAGTTGCCTTGCACCCGATTCCCCTGCGCGCCCCTGCCAATCCGGACGCCCCCGTAGCTGCCGCCCACCACGTTGCGCAGTGCATGATTTCCGCTGGTGTTTTCGGTGAAATGGATACCCCAACCTGTCGTGCCTGGGCGTGTACCTGCACGGTCAACGCCGATGTAGTTGCCGCGCACGGAAATATTGTTCGTGGTGCCGTCAGTAACGCGGACGCCCACAGATATGCCATATCCCCCAACCAGCAGATTGCGATCCGCAGGCAGATCACCTCCCACCAGGCTGTCGGTGACGCCATTACCAATAAGCACGGCAACACCTGTCCCCAGAGATCCGTCCAGGTCTGCCACGCTACCGCTACCGTCCGTGCCGATGAAGTTGCCCGCGATGGTAACGTTTGACAGGGCGCCCCACAAAACTGCGCCACCATTGGCAAAACGGGTGATACACACGCCGCGTAACACCGAGTTGGACGCACCACCGATGAAGCGCAGACCGGGGCTAGATCCGGCAGCAGCGCCGTCGATACGCAAGTTGATGACCGCATCGTTGCCCACGGCCTTTGTGTTCGGGCTGGAGCCAGGCTGGGTTGTACCTAGGATGCTCACTTCGTCGACGATGTCGGGATAGGCTGACTGGGGAGAGATCGTGACGGAACCAGTGCCGATCTGAAACTGAATCGTGTCCGCACCCGCAAGCGCGTTGGCTTCTTGAATAGCTGCGCGCAGTGTGCAGACACCCCCTGCGGTGGCGCACAGGCCGTCGCCTGGATTGCTATCACCCGCATCCCCCGAATGGTTGACGGTGAAAGTGGCTGCCCAAACCGTAGAACTGAGGATCAGCCCCCCAGGTTGACAGCGAAGGAACGAATGGGAAATGACATCGGCAAACGCGGGATGAAATTTCGGCCACAGGATGTGCCCGGATATGAGGCGATTCTTAGCGCTGCGGATGTGAAGCATTGTCGAATGCGGCTGAACAGCTCCCTAGGAGCTTTGAATATTTGAGTGGGATATGGCATGGCGATCTCAAAAATGCGATCGTGTTTTGTCGCTTACAAAACGTTATGGAGCGATCAGCAACAGCTGTCATTGCATGCGCCGATTGAACCCACGGAGCCCCACGGCAGGCTAGGAAAAAAACGACATGCAATACCCCACAGTGGACTGATCCCTGCTCGCCGTTTCAAAAAGCCTGCTTACGATCTCGCAGGGGATCGCATAGACGTGCCATCGTGATGAACGTGGATACTTTGGGTGCGCCGCGTGGGGTCGTGCCCACGCAAGTAGCCGAAACGTCAAAGATTCGAGTTCATCGGCCAGATTTCACGGCAACCGCTTGGGCATACGCTGCGCTTGGCCTCCCACTTCTGGCGCAGTACTCACGAAACTCCAAAACGATCTTGAATCGACTCAAAGGACCAGGACCGAAAGCGGCAAACCAACCTCTACGAAACGGGTATGGCTAGGCACTGCGCGGCAAGAAGTAGCAAGGACCTTTGACAGGTTTCGTGGGCCGCGCTTACTGCGCGCGCGGCAGCGATGTCACAGCGCCATCCACCGGCAGCTCCTGCGTGCCCTTGGGGCAGGGCTGGTCGGTGTAGGTCGTGCGGCCGTCCTTCACGCACTTGCGCGGCTGCGGGGCCACGGGCTCAGACGCTCCACTGTTCGCAGAGCGGGCCTGTGCGGCAGGCTGCTGCTTGCCGGGCGGCAAGGTGTCGGGGCCGGGGCGGGTGATCTTCTTCCAGGCCTGCTCGGTCCATGGCCCGGCGTGGGGCAGCCACTGGTCGGCCGTCCACCATGCGGCGGCTGCGGCAGCCAGCAGCAGTGCGGCCAGAATGGACCAGAGGGTGCGTTCGCGGGTGCTGCGCATGGGGTGGGTCTGTGGTGTGGTGGGTGACCACCAAGCTTAAAACATCACGACGCCCACCCGACCACGCGGTATCAAGGCTGCTTGCCTTTGGCCGCAGGGCGCCCGTAGCGCGCCGTGAGCGTGGCCTTGCCCAGGCTGTTGGCGTTGATCATGTAGCCGGCCAGCGCGGCGGTGGCGTCGGCAGGCAGGTCCAGGCGCGGCACCTTGAGCGCGTGCACGGTGAAGATGTAGCGGTGCGGCGCATCGCCTTCGGGCGGGCAGGCCCCGCCCCAGGCGGCCACGCCGTAGTCAATGCGCACATGGCTGGCGCCTGCGGGCAGCTTGGCGCCGCCGGCAGCACCCGCGTCGGGCCGCAGCTCGGTGGTGCTGGCGGGGATGTTGACCACCGACCAGTGCCACCAGCCCGAGCCGGTGGGGGCATCGGGGTCGTAGGCGGTGACGGCGAAGCTTTGGGTGCCTGCGGGTGCACCGCTCCAGCGCAGGGCAGGTGATTGGTTGTCGCCCGCACAGCCAAAGCCCTTGAACTCGAAGCGCTGGGGCAGTGTGCTGCCTTCGGCAAAGTCGGGGCTGGTGAGCGCGAAGGCCTGGGCGTGGGCGGCAGGGGCCAAGCCGATGGTGGCGAATGCCGCGATGGCGGCGCCAAAGCGAAGGGGGCGTGAAAGTGGGTGGGTCATCTGAAAAGCTCCTTGCAGTAGCGGTGTGAGACAAGGGCTTGATGGTGCTGCGCGCCGCGCCTTCGCATTGGCCCGGCGGCGTCAATGGCTGTGCGCTGCGCGTCAGCCGCAGCCATCAGGGCCGCAGCTGCGAAGGCGGAAAGCCGAAACGTTCGCGAAAGGCCGCGCTGAAGCGGCTGTGCGATTCATAGCCGCAGCGGGCCGCAATCTCGGACACCTGCAGCGTGGAGCTTTGCAGCAGCACCAGCGCCGTCTCCAGCCGCACATCACGCAGGCACTGGCTCACGGTCTCGCCCTCTTGCGCCAGGCGGCGCTGCAGGGTGCTGGCGCTGGTGGCAAAGGCGGCGGCGATGCGCTCCACCGTCCAGTCGGCCTGCGGGCTGGGGCCGACCAGGCGGCGCACGCGCTCAGCCCAACCCAGCTCGCCCGGCGGGGCGAAGACGATGCCCGCCTCGGCCAGCATCAGCAGCACTTCGAGCGCGCGGTGTTCGCGCAGTGCCTGCGAACTGGCATCGCTCTCCAGCGCGGCCACGGCGCGCGTGAAACTGTCTTCAAAGGTGGCGTCGGCCGCCAGGCCTGCGCAGCCCTGCACTGGCGGGACGGCTGCAAACTGGCCGAACTGGCGGTGGAACTGCTCCACCAGCTCGGGCGCAAAACACAGGAGCCGCGCCACATAGCGGCCCTGGGGCGCCGGGTCGTTCACCACCTCCCACTGCGCGCCACGCGGCAGCACAAACACCCGCCCGCGGGGGTAGCGGTGGCCGCCGCCGGGCGTGACCAGGTGCTTGGTGCCCGAGACCACCCAGCCCACCGAATCCATACGCACGGTGACGGTGTGGATGCGGTGGTGGACCGTGGTGGCAATCTGCAAGGACAGTGCGGGTTCGCCCATCGTTCTTTCCCCTGGGGCTCAAGCGCCATCATCTGCGCAGCGCTGTGCCGGATGATGGCAGGCTTCACCCGACAGCAGCACAAGCACCGTCAGCGCGTGCGCTCTTTCGTCACGCCGACATCAATGTCGCCAAACACGGTCACGCCGCTGGCACCCTGAGGCTGCTGCTGGCTGGCCGGGTCGCTGGAGCGCGCGGAGCCTGCGGTACTGCTGCAACCACCCAGCGCCCCGGCAACCGCCAAAGCCGCCAGCGTGGTGCGCCAGAAGCCTTGTGCGAACCGTGCGGGCGATGCGGCGTGTTCCGTGTGGAGCGGCTGCATCATTCGCCACCCAGGTGGTTGCCCAGGATGCCCGCAAGCTCGAACATGCCCGCGCTGTCCTTGCCAAACACGGCGCGCAGCTTGTCGTCGGCGACAATGGTGCGCTTGTCCTTGGGGTCTTGCAGGTTGTGGGCCTTGATGTAATCCCACATCTTCTTCACGGCCTCGGGGCGCGCCACGGGTTCGTTGCCGATCACTGCAGCCAGCGCGGCACTGGGGGCCTTGCCAGCGGCGGCCTTGCGCGGTGCCTTGGTGGCAGCGGTCTTGGTGGCCGGGGCCTTCTTGGCAGCGGCAGGTTTGGCGGATTTTTTGGCTGCAGCGCTTGTCTTGCCTGCCTTGGCAGCTATCGTTTTAGCAGCAGCGCCTGGGCGCGGCGGGAACTTGCTCGGCGCAAACTCAAAGTTGACCTTGCCCGCCTCCTTGTCCCACGCCAGGTGGGCCTTGAAGGCGCGGCGCGTGCGCATGCTCACGAACTTGTCGAGCAGGTCGGTCTTGCCGGTGTCCAGCAACTTGGTCATCTGCTCGCGCTCCACAGGCTGTTGCAGGATGATCTTGCCGCTCTTGAAGGTGCAACTCGGTGTGGGCTGCGCAGCGGTGGGCACGGCCTTGCTGCACACGTAGTTGCTGCCGTGCTCGTGCACTTCCGATCCACAGATGGGGCAGGCACCCAGCGACGCGTCTTCAAACTCGACGATCTCGCCGGACTCTTCGCCCTTCTTGTCGTCGCCAAAGTCGAATTCGAGCTTGTAGTTGTGCGCTTCGTCGTCGTACTTGATGACGATCTCGGACGTGAAGGGCCAGCCCGCCTTGGAGCGGAAGCCTTCCAGCGGGCCGATCTTCTTGTCGCGCAGCAGGGCGTTGGCCTCTGCGGTTTCAAACGTGCGGCCTGCGGGCGACTTGCCAAAGCTGAAGCCGCAGCCTTCCGAGCCGGGCTTGCCCACGCAGGCAAAGCGGCGGTAGTTCTCTTTGACCACGCCGCCGCAGTTGGGGCACGGCGATTCGAGCGTGGCGTAGTCGCCGGGGATGGTGTCGCGGTCGTATTCCTTGGCCTTCTTGACCATGCGCTCGGTCATGGCGGCGATCTCGGCCATGAAGGATTCGCGGCTGAGCAGGCCCTTTTCCATTTGCGAGAGCTTGAACTCCCACTCGCCGGTCAGGTCGGCGCGGCAGAGTTCTTCGACCTCCAGCCCGCGCAGCAGCGTCATCAGTTGAAACGCCTTGGCCGTGGGGATGATCTCGCGGCCTTCGCGCAGCATGTACTTTTCAGTCAGCAGGCCTTCAATGATGGCCGCGCGCGTGGCTGGCGTGCCCAGGCCTTTTTCCTGCATGGCTTCGCGAAGTTCGTCGTCGTCGATCTGCTTGCCCGCGCTTTCCATGGCGCCCAGCAGCGTGGCTTCGGAATAACGTGCGGGCGGCTTGGTCTTGAGGCCCTTGGGGTCCACCTGCAAGGTGTTGACCATTTCACCGGGCTTCACGGGCACCAGGTTCTGGCCCTTGTCGCCGTCCTTGCCGCCTTCCACCTCCTCGGCCGCTTCCTTGCCGTAGATGGCCAGCCAGCCGGGCTTGACCAGCACCTTGCCTTCGGTCTTGAAGCTGTGGGGCGCCACGGTGCTGATGCGCGTGGTCACCGTGTATTCAGCGCTGGGGAAGAACACGGCCATGAAGCGGCGCACGACCAGGTCGTACAGCTTTTGCTCGGCCTCGCTCAGCCCGCTGGGCGCCTGCAGCGTGGGGATGATGGCAAAGTGATCGCTCACCTTGCTGTTGTCGAAGATGCGCTTGGACGGGCGGATGTAGTTGTTGTTCAGCGCGGTAAGCGCGTGCGGCGCCAGGTGGCGCATGCCGCTGTCGGCCAGCATCTCGAAGGTCTGCTTGGCCACGGGCAGATAGTCTTCGGGCAGCGCGCGCGAGTCGGTACGCGGGTAGGTCAGGGCCTTGTGGCGCTCGTACAGGCTTTGCGCCAGCGCCAGCGTGGTCTTGGCACTGAAGCCGAACTTGCCGTTGGCCTCGCGCTGCAGGCTGGTCAAATCGAACAGCAGGGGCGAGGCTTGCGTGGTGGGCTTGCTCTCTTCGGTGACCGTGGCCTGCTTGCCGCGCACGGCGTTGGCAATCGCCTGGGCTTCTGCGGCAGACCACACGCGGTCGGCGCGGGCTTCCACATCCTCGCCCTTCTTCCACTTGGGGTCGAACCACTTGGCGGGGTATTCACCGGCCTGCGCACCGAAGGTGGCGTGGATTTCCCAATAGTCGCGGCTGATGAACTTGCGGATCTTTTCTTCGCGCTCCACCACCAGCGACAGGGTGGGCGTCTGCACCCGGCCCACCGTGGTCAGGAAGAACCCGCCATCGCGCGAGTTGAACGCCGTCATGGCGCGGGTGCCGTTGATGCCCACCAGCCAGTCGGCCTCAGACCGGCTGCGGGCTGCACTGGCCAGGCCCGCCATCTGCTGCTCGGTGCGCAGGGCGTCAAAGCCGTCGCGGATGGCCTGGGGTGTCATGGATTGCAGCCACAGGCGCTTGACCGGTTTGCCCAGGGGCTTGGCGCCGCCAGCGTATTGCTCGATCAAACGGAAGATCAGTTCACCCTCGCGGCCCGCGTCACAGGCGTTGATGAGTTGCGTCACGTCCTTGCGCTTGGCTTGCTTGACCACGGCGTTCAGGCGCGTCTTGGTCTTGTCCACGGGCTTCAGGTCGAAGTACGGCGGGATCACGGGCAGGTGCGCAAAGCTCCACTTGCCACGCTTCACGTCAAACTCTTCAGGCGCCTGGATCTCTACCAGGTGGCCCACGGCGCTGGTGACTACATAGCGGTCGTTCTCGAAGTGGTCTTCATGTTTGTCGAACTTGCCGGCCACGGGGGTCAATGCGCGCACGATGTCTTGCGCGACAGAGGGTTTTTCTGCAATTACCAGGGTCTTGGTCATTTTGGGGCTCTCGCCAGTCATTCTGGTTGCCCGGGTTCCGGGCGCTTCTACAATTCGGGTCTCACGCGCATGCACACGCATGCACGCGCACGCACACATGTGTGCACTATCAAGTTAACAGAGTTTTTGCCATGCCCCGCTCCGCATCGCCTGCCGCCCCCACCCTTGCACCGGGCCGCCGCATCCAGACCCGGCGCTCTGGCGTCCATGGCAAGGGCGTGTTTGCCGTGCAGGATATTGCGGAAGGCGAAGTCCTTGTGGAGTACACGGGCGAAGTGATTGGCTGGCAGGAAGCGCAGGACCGGCACCCACACGACCCCCTGCAACCCAACCACACGTTCTACTTTCATGTGGATGAAGACCACGTGATCGACGCAAAGTTCGGCGGCAATTCGTCGCGCTGGATCAACCACAGCTGCAACCCCAACTGCTACGCCGATGAGCGGGACGGCCGCATTTTCATCACCGCGCTGCGCAATATCAAGGCGGGCGAAGAGCTGAACTACGACTACGGCCTGATCATCGAAGAGCGCTACACCAAGAAGCTCAAGGCCGAATACCCCTGCTGGTGCGGCAGCAAGAACTGCCGGGGCACGCTGCTGGCGCCCAAGCGTGGCTGGGCACCACCGGTGCCACTGCCACCTTCTAAACCCTTGCCCGCCAAAAAAGCCAAAGCCCCCAACTCGCCTTCAACCACCAAGCCACGGGGCCGAAGCCAGTGAGCGCCGCCTCCCCCATCCGCTGGCCCGCCGAGGCCATCTGGGAAGCGGTGTCACCGCTGTTACCGGGCTTTACCGTCGAGGTGCTGCCCACCATCGACTCCACCAACACCGAGCTGATGCGCCGCGCGCGCAACGGCCAGTGCGAGCCCACGCTGCTGGTGGCCGAGCAGCAGACCGCCGGGCGCGGGCGGCTGGGGCGGGTGTGGCAAAGCGATGTGGGGGCTTCCCTCATGATGTCGCTGGGGCTGCCGCTGGCGCCGCAGGATTGGTCGGGTCTCTCGCTCGCTGTGGGGGTGAGCGTGGCTGAAAGCCTGCAGCCCGTGCTGCCCGCTCTGGGCGCCGACCAGCCCGCGCGTGTGGGGCTCAAGTGGCCCAACGACCTCTGGCTGGGCGGCGCGGCGGGTGACCGCAAGCTGGGCGGCATCCTTGTGGAGACTGCGAGTTTTGTGGCGCCCCAGGCGGCCTCTGCTGTAACAGCCAGTGCCAGCACCGCACGGTATGTGGTGGTGGGCATCGGCATCAACGTGCTGCCGCGCAGCGCCGAGGGCATGAGCATGCCGCCCGGCAGCTTGCAGGACGTAGAGCCCGGCTTGGACGCCCCCACCGCGCTGCTGCGCATCGTGCCACCACTGGTGGCCATGCTGCGCTCGTTTGAAGGCTACGGGTTTGGCCCCATGCAGCCCCGCTTTGCAGCCCGCGATGTGCTGCAGGGCCGGGCCGTGACGCTGAGCGACGGCCACACCGGCACGGCGCACGGCGTGGGGGACGATGGCGCGCTGCTGGTGCACACTGCGGGCGGCATGCAAGCCATCACGAGTTCCGAAATCAGCGTGCGGCCCACTGCGGTGCCTCCGGTGTGAAGAAGCTCCCTTTGTTGATCTCGATGTTCCTGAAAGGCCGCGCTCCATGCTCCGTCTTGCCGTGATCGCACTGCTGCTGGCCAACGCGGGCTACTACGCGTGGTCGCAAGGGCTGCTCAAGGACTGGGGCTTTGCCCCCGAGGAACAGGCTGAGCCGCAGCGCATGAACCAGCAGATCCGGCCCGAGACGCTGCAGATCCTGCGTGTGAACCCCAGTAAAACATCTTCCTCTTCCTCCTCCTCTTCT
>NZ_JAMXAX010000153.1 GCF_023913775.1 Acidovorax facilis | reverse complement strand
TGGAAATCGGGCCTCAAGGCCCTGCGAACGGCCCAAATGGGCGGCGCAAGAGGCCACAAAATCCAAAAAATGGCGTCTTCCGCGTTCGCGCGGGAAATTTCGAGGGCTTGTTCAGCGTAGCCTTAACGGTGCGAAGACCAGTGCGGGTGACAACTCCAAGGGTCTGGACATCGGCCTGCGCCACACGTTCTAAGGCGGTCTTCCTCTTGCCCATCGCGATGGGCAATTGTCTCCAAGGTAAACGATTGGCCCGCATCCCCCAGGGGATGCGGGCTTTTTTGCATGGGTCGCGGGCAGTCAGGCGGTTCATTGCAGAGATGTCATGTGCGCGCAATCCCGCTGTCAGGCGTGCGTTTCTATTCTTCAAACCTGTCCAAAGCAGGGGGTGTTTGCCAGTTTGCGTGCTAAGAACCTGTTCAAGATCTTTTCAGGGTCGCACAAGTCCCTTGCCGGGATGGGATGCAAGGCGCGGTGCGCAGTGGATAGCTTGGCTATCCACAAGCGCCGCAACGCCGCAGACCGCCCGGCAAGGCACTTGCCCGAAGGGTTGGAGTGAAATCGGGCGATTGGACGCCCCGGCTGCTTGCATGGGCATGCGCCCATGCGGCGCATCCGAAGCTTCCACTCATCCCGATTGCACTCCAATGCGATCCCCGAAAAGATTTTGAACAGGTTCTAAAGGCCGCTTCAGTGTGCCGCCCCCGCAACACATATTGAAGAGAGCCGAGCATGCGCAGACAAGACATTCAATTGCTGACCCTGGCCCGCCAGGGTGATCCCGCCGCCCGCAGCAAAGCGGGCCGGCGTTACCTGGTGGGGGGCGACGGGTTTCCGCGCCATGTGGCCACGGGGATTGAGTACCTCTCACACCCCAGCGTCCGTGAGCTGCCCGAAACCGCGTGTGCCATTGCAGAGAGTTTGCCGCTGCAGGATCTGCTCGAACTGAAGCAGGAAGATGCGTTGCACAAGGCCGCCGCTGCAGGCAGCCCGCTGGCGCAGTTCAAGCTGGGCGTGTGGATGGCGTTGGCGCGCAGCCGCTTCGCGGCGGGGCGGACCTGGCTGGAGACGGCCGCTGCCGCTGGACACGTCGAGGCCAGCCAGGTCATCGCAGCCGTGGATGGTGCACGTTCAGACCGGGCGCTGGATGTGATGGTGGAGTCGATCCAATCCAGCGCTGCAGTGGACGTGGTGCAGGTCGCGGTGATCTCAGCGTGCCAGGCGCGTGAAGAAGGGGGACTGGACCAGCTGGTCGATTGCCTGCGGGTGGCGCTGATGGTGGCGCCGCGCTTGACACACGCCCTGTCGGACCTGGTCGTGGCGGCGGTCTTGTGGGCCGAGCGCGAGAAACACTCCTTGCGCGGGCTGGCTCCTGACCAGATTGAGGCCAGTCTGGAGCTGGCTGTCGTACGCGGGGATCGGGACGCTGCGTGCCTGCTGGGCCGTGCGCGTTGCGGAATTGACAGCGGCACGCTGACGCCAGCGCGGCTGGCCACGTCGCTGAACCTGCGCAAAGGCGTGGCCTTGTTGTTGCGCGCTGCGGACGCGGGCCGGGACGATGCATGGCTTGCCCTGTACGCGACGCATGCAGACCACCGCTCGTCGGTATCCAACCCGCAGATGGCCCGCTTCTTCCTGGAGAAAGCGGCAATGGCTGGGCAGTCCGAGGCGCAGCGCAAGCTGGGGGCTTTGATACTGCGCGCGTCGAACTCGGTGGTGGAGTCGGAGCAGGCCATTGCGTGGCTGCATGCCGCTGCCAACCAGGGCGATACGCACGCGCAGCGCCTGTTGGGCTCACTGGTGCTGCCGCTGCAGGGGAGTGAATCCGTAGCGCGCGAGGCGATTGAGCAAGTGCGTCAAGCCGATCCCTGGCTGGCCGTGCGGCTGACGCTGGCGCGCGACTTCGGTTTGACCAAGCTGGAGGCCCTGAGTGTCGACCCCGTCGAGGGCCGTCGGCCATGGGGGTTGCTGGTGGGGCAAAACCCGTTTATCGCGCAGGCCCGTTTGTCCGCACCGCGTGCCGTGCCGGCATTGACACCCCTAGCGCTGCAGAACCTGGCGCGCGCGGCAGCATTGTTCGAACAATCGCGCGGTGACGGCAATGCCTTTGAGGGGGATCTGCGCCGCCGCTCGGTGCGCCAGCGGCGGGTATTTGAACGCCTCCATTTGTCCGAAGACCTCTTTTTTGCTACCGCTTCCTCGCGCAGGCTGGAGGCCTTCCGTCTGGGGCCGAAATGGGCTTTTCGCGCACGGCAACCACTGGCCCTGGCATTGGCAGGTTGACGGCTGCGTGGCCGCTGGTGCGGTGAACGTCGGGCGGGAAGGGCTTGTGCTGCTGTGTCAGCTGCGGGCTTTTGCTGGCACGGTCACCTCGTCCTCGCCAGATACCGCTTGCGCCAGAACAGCATCACCAGCGACAGGGCGATGAACACCATCGACCCCAGCGCCCACCAGAACCCATCGGCCTTGTGGATGAGCGGCAAGAACTCGAAGTTCATGCCGAAGATGCCCGCAATCAGATTGAGCGGCAGGAACACCGCCGTCAGTGCGGTCAGCGTGCGCATGATGTCGTTGGTGCGGTTGCTCTGCACGCTGAAGTGCATCTGCACGGCGGTTTCGGTGCTTTGCTCCAGCCGGCGCACGTGGTGCACCACACGTTCGATGTGCTCCAGCACATCGCGGCTGCGCACCTTGAGCAGGTCCAGCTCGCGCAGGCCGAGCGGGGTCTCGGGCAGGGCCCAGGTTTCCAGCGCGTCGATCCAGTCCTGCACGGCGGTGCGCTGGTCTTCGCAGATCTCGTCCAGCATGTGCAGCGACAGGCGGGCTTCGAGCAGCGATGTCCAGTTCACGTAGCGTGCGCGGGGCTTGAGCAGTTCGTTTTGCCAGTGGTCGAGCTGGCGCGTGAGTTCGCGGCGCAGGTCCAGGTAGCCATCCACCATCAGGTTGACCACGCGCAGCATCAGGTCGGCCGGGCTGGTGGGCACGCGGGCGCCGGGCACGGGGCTGCTGCGGCCTTCGCTGGGGCTGGTGGGCAGCGAGGCCAGCAGGCGTGTGGCATAGGCGTCGCGCACCGCGCAGTCTGCGGGGTGCACGGTCAGCAGCAGCTGGTCGAACACGGCAAAACCCACCGGGCTGGTGTCGATGCGGCGCAGCACGGGCGGGCCGCTGCGTTTGAGCGATGGGGGCGCACCGGCGCCCGCCGCGCTGGGTGCGTCCGGGGCGTCGCCATTCAAGGTGGCCAGACGGCGGAACACCAGCAGGTCGTATTGCGAGGTGTAGTCGTAGTGCGAGGGCAGTTGCGCGTTGAGCAGGTCGGACACGTGCAGGTCCACCAGCTGCAGCCCCACCAGGGTCTGCAGGCTCGCCTGGATCTCGGCCAGCCGTGCCTGGAAGGCCGGGCGCGCGCAGGCGATCCAGACAAAACCCTGGGCGGGCATTTGTGTGGGCAGCTCGGCCAGCTCCTGCACGCCGCCGCTGTGGATGTGGAAGATGCGCATGACCCCGGTTTTGAATGAAAAGTGCCTCTAGCGCTTGTCCATAAAGCGCTAGTAGCTATTATTTTGTTAGCAAACGAGCCGCGTCGCGCGCAAAGTAGGTCAGCACGCCATCGGCACCGGCGCGCTTGAAGGCCAGCAGGCTTTCCATCATCACGGCGTCGTGGTCCAGCCAGCCATTGGCGGCAGCGGCCTTGATCATGGCGTACTCGCCGCTGACCTGGTAGGCGAAGGTGGGCACCTTGAACTCGTCCTTCACGCGGCGCACGATGTCCAGGTAGGGCATGCCGGGCTTGACCATCACCATGTCGGCGCCTTCGGCGATGTCGATGGCCACCTCGCGCAGAGCCTCGTCGCTGTTGCCGGGGTCCATCTGGTAGACGTTCTTGTCGGCCTTGCCCAGGGCGCCGCGGGTGCCCACCGCATCGCGGAAGGGGCCGTAGAAGGCGCTGGCGTACTTGGCGCTGTAGGCCATGATGCGGGTGTGGATGTGGCCCTGCACTTCCAGCGCCTCGCGGATCGCGCCGATGCGCCCGTCCATCATGTCGCTGGGGGCGACGATGTCCACGCCCGCCTCGGCATGCGTGAGCGCCTGGCCGGTGAGGATCTCCACCGTCTCGTCATTGATGATGTAGCCGGTGTCGTCGAGCACGCCGTCCTGGCCGTGGCTGGTGTAGGGGTCCAGCGCCACGTCGGTCATCACGCCAAGCTGCGGGAATTCCTTCTTGAGGGCGCGCACCACGCGCGGGATCAGGCCGTCGGGGTTCAGGGCCTCCTTGCCGTCGGGCGTCTTGAGCGAGGGGTCAATCGCCGGGAACAGCGCCAGCACCGGGATACCCAGGCGCGCGCAGTCTTCGGCCACGGGCAGCAGCAGGTCCAGGCTCAGGCGGTCCACGCCGGGCATGGAGGTCACGGCCTCGCGGCGCTGGCTGCCTTCATGCACAAACACGGGGTAGATGAGGTCGTGCGGCGTCACAGCGTTTTCGCGCACCAGGTTGCGGGTAAAAGCATCGCGGCGCAGGCGGCGCGGGCGGTTCTGGGGGAAGGGGGCGGGGCTTTGGAGGTGCATCGCGAGATTATCCCCCTGAGCCGCTGCGCGGCTCCCTGGGACGCACCCGGTGGACCGGCGAAGCCGGATCCACGGGTGCACTGGCATGGGGGTGCCACTTGCCGACGCCCAGGTCGCCCGCACTGCGCCCTGTAGAAATGCCGCTTGTAACACCCGATGCCCGGTGCTAAATTGGCGCCGGGCGGCTTGCCGCCCCCCGCTTTCCCTCCCTGAGCGGGGCCTCGGGTTGCAGCGATGCAAAACAGGCTTTCCCGGCCCGGCGGATTTGCCGGGCTTTTTTTTGGTGCGGCCTCGGGTGGCCCGCACAGGCCCTTAAACTGCCTCCATGCTCTGGGTCAAAGCCTTTCACATCGTCTTCGTGGCCAGTTGGTTTGCTGGCCTTTTCTATCTGCCGCGCATCTTCGTCAATCTGGCGATGGTGGCGCCGGGCTCAGCCGCCGAGCGCGACCGCCTGCTGCTCATGGCACGCAAGCTTTTGCGCTTTACCACGCTGCTGGCCGTGCCTGCGCTGGCGCTGGGCCTGTGGCTGTGGATGGGTTACGGCATCGGCTGGGGCCCCGGCAATGGCTGGATGCACGCCAAGCTTGCGGTGGTGCTGCTGGTGATCGGCTACCACCACGCCTGCAGCGTGGTGCTGCGCAAGCTGGCCGACGGCACCAGCCGTAGGAGCCATGTGTGGTTTCGCTGGTTCAATGAGGTGCCGGTGCTGCTGCTGCTGGTGGCGGTGGTGCTGGTGGTGGTCAAGCCGTTCTGAACGCGCAGAGCTGACGCTGGTGTCCAAGACCTCCGCCTGGCCTCTTGCGCTGATCTACACGGCGCTCATCGTCTTTGCCAGCCTGTTCCCGTTTGACGGCTGGCGCGCCCAGGGCATTGACCCCCTGGTCTTCCTGCTGGCGCCGCTGCCCCCGCCGTACTGGACGGGTTTTGACATCGCCACCAATGTTGTGGGGTATGCCCCGCTGGGTTTTCTGCTGGTGCTGGCCATGCTGCGCTCGGGCTGGGGGCGGGGCGCGGTGCTGCTGGCCACGCTGGTGGGCATGCTGCTGTCACTGGTCATGGAGTTCCTGCAGATCTACCTGCCCCGTCGTGTGCCCTCCAATCTGGACTTGCTGCTCAACGCGGCGGGCACCCTGGCGGGGGCGCTGAGCGCCGCGCTGCTGGAGCGCCTGGGCGCCATCGACCGCTGGAGCGATTTCAAGGGCCGCTGGTTTGTGCAGGACGCCAGCGGCGCCATCGTCCTACTGGCGTTGTGGCCGCTGGCGCTGCTGTTCCCGGCGGCGGTGCCGTTCGGGCTGGGGCAGGTGCTGGAGCGGCTGGAAGCGGCGCTCATCGAGGTGCTGGCCGACACCCCGTTTCTGGACTGGCTGCCGCTGCGCGAGGCTGCGCTCGACCCGCTCTCGCCCAGCGGGGAGCTGCTGTGCGTGACGCTGGGCCTGCTGGCCCCGTGCCTGCTGGGCTACTGCGTGATCCGCCATGTGGGGCGGCGGGCGCTGTTTGCCCTGGGTGTGGTGGCCGTGGGCGTCACGCTCACCGCGCTGTCGGCCGCCCTGAGCTGGGGTCCCGTGCATGCCTGGGAATGGATGGGCCTGCCCACGCGCGTGGGCGTGTGGGGCGCGCTGGCGCTGGCGGTGATGCTGCTGGCCTTGCCTCGGCGTGCCTGCGCTGCCGTGCTGCTGGTGGCCCTGGTCTGGCACCTGGCGCTGCTCAACCAGGCTCCCACCAGCGCCTACTTTGCGCAGACGCTGCAGATCTGGGAGCAGGGCCGGTTCATCCGCTTTTACGGCCTGGGCCAGTGGCTGGGGTGGCTGTGGCCCTACGCAACGTTGATCTACGTGGTGTTTCGGGTGTCGCGCAAGGAAGGCTCCTCCTGAGTCGCATTCAGCGCCGCGCCGACATCGTGGACGCGTGGGTTCGTAAAATGCAGCCATGAGCGACACCACCCCCGCACCGGCCGCAGTGCCCGGCTACTACCAGCGCCACATCTTTTTCTGCCTGAACGAACGCACCAACGGCGAGGACAGCTGCGCCCACCACAACGCCCAGGCGGGTTTTGACCGCTGCAAGGCCCAGGTGAAGGCGGCAGGCCTGGCGGGGGCCGGCAAGGTGCGCGTGAACAAGGCCGGCTGCCTGGACCGCTGCGCGGGCGGCCCTGTCGCGGTGGTCTACCCCGAGGGCACCTGGTACACCTATGTGGATGCCGCCGACATTGACGAGATCGTCGAATCGCACCTCAAGAACGGCCAGGTGGTGGAGCGCCTGGTCACACCGGCGGAACTTGGCCGCTGAATACGCCTCCATCCGTCTCGTTGTTTTTTCTTGAATGATTTTGGCTGCTAGCGCTTTTCCAGCATGCGCTAGCAGCTATTAAATTGGTAGTAAACCCGTGAATGCCCAGACTGAACGCCTGACCCTGTCCGGCCCCGCAGGCGCCATCGAGGCCGTGCGTGACGCTGCCACGCTGGCCGACGGTGCTGCGGCGCCCCGTGGCGTGGCCATCATTGCCCATCCCCATCCGCTGTTTGGCGGCACCATCGACAACAAGGTGGTGCAGACGCTGGCGCGCGCCTTTGTGCAGTGTGGCTGGACGGCCGTGCGTTTCAATTTTCGCGGCGTGGGCGGCACCGAAGGCGTGTACGACGAAGGCCAGGGCGAGCTGCAGGACCTGCTGGCAGTGGTGGAGCAGGTGGCGCCCGCTGCCGCTGGCCAGCGGATTGCGCTGGCGGGATTCTCGTTTGGCGCATTTGTCACCAGCCATGCGCTGGCCGCCCTCTGGCCGCAGGGTCGCGTGGACCAGGCGGTGCTGGTGGGCACGGCAGCCAGCCGTTTTGCCGTTGCCCCGGTGCCGCCCGATGCCCATCTGCGCACCCTGGTCGTGCACGGCGAGCACGACGACACCGTGCCGCTGGCCGCTGTGATGGACTGGGCGCGGCCCCAGATACTGCCTGTCACAGTCATTCCCGCAGGGGGGCATTTCTTTCACGGACAATTGCCGCTTCTGAAAAATCTGGTGGTGCGCCACCTGCAATCGCAAGGCTGAGCCACTCAAGCCTGCGTCTGACTTGGGGTTGGCTTCAACCCGCCCCCTCCTGGTCGCCTCCCAGCAGTTTCTGCTGTTTCTTTTTCTTCTTTTCCGAGCCTTTCCAGCCACTTATTGCCCATGAAACGAATCCTGTCCGCGCTGCGATCTCTGGCCGTCTTTGCTGCCGTGGCCCCTGCCGCTTTCGGCGCCTATGCCCAGGCGCCCCAGCCTCCTGAAATTGCCGCGCGCACTTATATGCTGGTGGACGTCACGGCCAACCAGGTGCTGGCCGCCAAGGACATTGACGCGCCGGTGGAGCAGGCTTCGCTCACCAAACTCATGACGGGCTACCTGGTGTTTGACGCGCTGCGCGCCAAGAAGATAACGCTGGACCAGAAGCTGCCTGTGAGCGTGCGCGCCTGGAAGATGCCCGGCTCGCGCATGTTCATCGACCCCAAGATGCAGGTGCCGGTGGAAGACCTCATCAAGGGCATGATCGTCCAGTCCGGCAACGATGCCACGGTAGCGCTGGCCGAGGGCGTTGGCGGCACGTACGAAAACTTCGTCAAGCTCATGAACGACCAGGCCAAGGCCCTGGGCATGAGCGGCACCAGCTACAAGAACCCCGAAGGCCTGACCGAGCTCGGCCACCTCACCACGGCGCGCGACCTGTCCGTTCTCGCCACGCGCCTGATGAAGGATTTCCCGGAGTACATGCACTACTACTCCACCAAGCAGTACAGCTACCCCGGCACGCCCGCATCGAACGGCAGCAATCGCAATTCCCTGCTGTTCCGCGATCCGACCGTGGACGGCCTCAAGACCGGCCACACCGCAGCCGCAGGCTACTGCCTGGTGGCCACGTCCAAGCGTGAATTCCCAGGCGTGGGCCAGCGCCGCCTGCTGTCTATCGTGCTCGGTGCTGCCAGCGAAAATGCGCGCGCCAACGAAAGCCAGAAGCTGCTGAACTGGGGCTATACCGCGTTTGAAGCCGTCAAGCTGTTTGACGCCGGCAAGCCCGTCGCTACGCCCGCTGTCTGGAAGGGCACGGAAAACACCCTCAAGATCGGCCGCGATGAGGCCATCGTGGTGACCGTGCCCGCAGGCAGTGCAGGCAAGATCACCACCCAGATTGCGCGCCCCGACCCGCTGGTTGCTCCGTTCACCAAGGGGCAGTCTGTGGGCGCCCTGAAGGTACTCCTGGGCGAACAGGCTGTGGCGGAAGTGCCGCTGGTCGCGCTGGAAGGCGTGGAACAGGCAGGCATCCTGGGCCGTGCATGGGATGCCATCCGGCTCTGGATAAAGTAGCAGGAACATCCCCCTCAGGCGCTGCCGCGTCTTCACCCCCCTTCCCGAACAGCGCAGCCATTCGGGAAGGGGGTACCGCCAGCGCGGCGGTTCTGGCTTGCCGCGCGCTTTCGGCGGCTTTTGGTCTCCATCTTGAGCCTGGGTTTCCGAGGAAAACCGCGTAGCGCTTGCCCGTTCAAGGCCTTGCTGCTACATTAGAAGGCTTTTCGGAAATTCCGAAGGGTTTCACGTTTTCGTTTTTTACGTTTAGGGACGTATTCATGCCAACCATCAATCAACTAGTCCGTCAGGGGCGCGAGGTCGAAAAGATCAAGTCCAAGAGCCCTGCGATGGAAAACTCTCCCCAGCGCCGCGGCGTGTGCACCCGTGTGTACACCACGACGCCTAAGAAGCCTAACTCCGCTCTGCGTAAGGTTGCCAAGGTGCGCCTGACCAACGGTTTTGAGGTCATTTCCTACATCGGCGGTGAAGGCCACAACCTGCAAGAACACAGCGTGGTGCTGGTTCGTGGCGGTCGTGTCAAGGACTTGCCCGGTGTGCGTTACCACATCGTGCGTGGTTCGCTCGACTTGCAAGGCGTGAAAGACCGCAAGCAGTCGCGCTCCAAGTACGGTGCCAAGAAGCCCAAGGCCAAGTAAGCCCTGCGCTTTTGCACAAAAGAATTTTCGGTGCTGTCTCCCGCGTGGCGCGGTGAAGCAGCGTAGTGGCCCCAAACGCAGGTGTTCTGCGCGGGTCGAGTAAGTGGGAGTCCTTGATTGGCTCTCGCGGTGTCTGAAAAGATGCCAACTGAAGCAAAGATAGAGGTAAAAAATGCCACGTCGTCGCGAAGTCCCCAAACGTGAAATCCTGCCGGATCCCAAGTTCGGCAATGTAGAGCTGTCCAAATTCATGAACGTGATCATGGAAGGCGGCAAAAAGGCGGTTGCAGAGCGCATCATTTATGGCGCCCTGGAACTGATCGAGAAGAAGCACCCTGACAAGGACCCGCTGGAAGCCTTCACTGTTGCCATCAACAACGTGAAGCCCATGGTCGAAGTGAAGTCCCGCCGCGTGGGCGGTGCCAACTACCAGGTGCCTGTGGAAGTGCGCCCTGTCCGTCGTCTGGCTTTGTCCATGCGTTGGATCAAGGAAGCCGCCCGCAAGCGCGGTGAGAAGTCGATGGCCCAACGCCTGGCCAACGAACTGCTGGAAGCCACCGAAGGCCGTGGCGGCGCCATGAAGAAGCGTGACGAAGTGCACCGCATGGCCGAAGCCAACAAGGCATTCAGCCACTTCCGCTTCTAAAACGCGGATTTGCCCTGATATAGGTCCAAGGCTGCTGGCGTTTTGCCTGCAGCCTTGTGTCGATTTCAGGCAGTCACAAAATTGACGGGTTGCAGCGCCAGAATGCTGGGCCCGCCCCCCGAACAACACGACCCATCCAAGGATCCACCATGGCTCGCAAGACTCCCATCGAGCGCTACCGCAATATCGGTATCTCGGCCCACATTGACGCTGGCAAGACCACGACCACCGAACGTATCCTGTTCTACACGGGCGTGAGCCACAAGATTGGCGAAGTGCACGACGGCGCTGCCACCATGGACTGGATGGAGCAGGAACAAGAGCGCGGCATCACGATCACCTCGGCTGCCACGACCTGCTTCTGGAAGGGCATGGACAACTCCTACGAAGAGCATCGCTTCAACATCATCGACACCCCCGGTCACGTGGACTTCACGATCGAAGTGGAACGTTCGATGCGCGTGCTCGACGGCGCCTGCATGGTGTACTGCGCCGTGGGTGGCGTGCAGCCCCAGTCGGAAACCGTCTGGCGCCAAGCCAACAAGTACAAGGTGCCTCGCCTGGCCTTCGTGAACAAGATGGACCGTACCGGTGCCAACTTCTTCAAGGTCTACGAGCAGATGAAGCTGCGCCTGAAGGCCAACCCTGTGCCCGTGGTGATCCCAATCGGCGCCGAAGACAAGTTCACCGGCGTGGTCGATCTGCTGAAGATGAAGGCCATTCTGTGGGATGAAGCCTCTCAGGGCATGAAGTTCACCTACGAAGAAATTCCAGCCGACCTGGTCGCATCCGCCAAGGAATGGCGCGAGAAGATGGTGGAAGCCGCTGCCGAAGCCTCCGAAGAGCTGATGAACAAGTACCTGGAAGAGGGCGACCTCTCCGAAGCTGAAATCAAGTTCGGCCTGCGTACGCGCACCATCGCCACGGAAATCCACCCGATGCTGTGCGGCACCGCGTTCAAGAACAAGGGTGTGCAGCGCATGCTGGACGCCGTGATCGACTACCTGCCAGCACCGACGGACATCCCTGACGTGACGGGTACCGATGAAGACGAAAACCCCGTCACCCGCAAGGCGGACGACAGCGAGAAGTTCTCGGCCCTGGCATTCAAGCTGATGACCGACCCGTTCGTGGGCCAGCTGACCTTCGTGCGTGTGTACTCCGGCGTTCTGAGCAAGGGCGATACCGTCTACAACCCCATCAAGGGCAAGAAGGAGCGTATCGGCCGTATCGTGCAGATGCACGCCAACGAGCGCCAGGAAGTCGAAGAAATCCGTGCCGGCGACATCGCTGCCTGTGTGGGCCTGAAGGACGTGACGACCGGTGAAACGCTGAGCGACATCGACTCCCAGATCATTCTGGAGCGCATGGTGTTCCCTGAGCCTGTGATCACCCAGGCCGTGGAACCCAAGACCAAGGCTGACCAGGAAAAGATGGGCATCGCACTGCAGCGCTTGGCTGCAGAAGATCCATCCTTCCGCGTGAAGACCGACGAAGAATCGGGCCAGACGCTGATCGCCGGTATGGGCGAGTTGCATCTGGAAATCATCGTGGACCGCATGAAGCGTGAATTCGGCGTGGAAGCCAACGTGGGCAAGCCTCAGGTTGCCTACCGCGAAACCATCCGCAAGACGGTGGAAGAAGCCGAAGGCAAGTTCGTGCGCCAGTCCGGCGGTAAGGGCCAGTACGGCCACGTCGTGCTCAAGATCGAACCCAACGAAGCCGGCAAGGGCATCGAGTTCGTCGACGCGATCAAGGGTGGTGTGGTTCCTCGCGAATTCATCCCGGCCGTGGAAAAGGGTATCAACGAAGCCGTCACGCAAGGCGTGCTGGCCGGTTACCCCGTGGTGGACGTCAAGGTCACGCTGCACTTCGGTTCGTACCACGATGTGGACTCGAACGAACTCGCGTTCAAGATGGCTGCCATCTTCGGCTTCAAGGAAGGCTGCCGCAAGGCCGGCCCGGTCATTCTGGAGCCCATGATGGCTGTGGAAGTGGAAACGCCGGAAGACTACGCTGGTACCGTGATGGGTGACCTGTCCTCCCGCCGTGGCATGGTCCAGGGCATGGACGACATCCCGGGCGGTGGCAAGGCCATCCGCGCTGAAGTGCCACTGTCCGAAATGTTCGGCTACTCGACCTCGCTGCGCTCCGCGACGCAAGGCCGCGCCACGTACTCGATGGAATTCAAGCACTACAGCGAAGCACCGCGCAACGTGTCTGAAGCCATCATGGCTGCACGCGCCAAGTAAGCGCGACGAGTGAAAGGTCTGCCCTGGGCAGGCCTTTCCTCTTTGTTTTTGAATCAGATTGGCTGCTAGCGCTTGTCTATAAAGCGCTAGCAGCTATCAAAACAGTAGCAAAATTCTTGCAATCTGCGACCCGGTGCCGTCCTGTTGCCCTGTGCGGGACGAACCAGCAATCGGGTGCAGACGTTAAACCCCGACACAGGCATTGCTCTTTGGAGATTCAAAATGGCAAAAGGTAAATTCGAACGGACCAAGCCCCACGTCAACGTGGGCACAATCGGCCACGTGGACCATGGCAAGACGACGCTGACGGCAGCCATCGCTACCGTGCTGTCTGCCAAGTTCGGCGGTGAAGCCAAGGCATACGACCAGATCGACGCAGCGC
>NZ_JAMXAX010000152.1 GCF_023913775.1 Acidovorax facilis | reverse complement strand
TGCAGGGCTATCAACATGGCTTCACTCCCTGGGTGGATTGCAAGGACTCTATCAACTCCTTTAGAACCGCTCGCGCCATGAAGAGTGGATAGCGTTTGGAGTCTATGCAATCGTCCGGGATGTGACATCTAACTAGATTTAGGCGAAAAAATCAAAACAACAGAAGTCTGACAACGCATTTCGACACGGCTATTTCGCTGGCAGTGTGCATGCCCTCGCCTTTTAGGCAAACCTAAAATTCTGCGGATGGACGCATTCCGATGCTTGTTCTGATCGGGCCCGCCAAGGCGGGCCTGGATGCCGGCCTTTCAACTTCAGGCAAACAACCCCTTGTACTGATCCCGCAGCAAATTCTTCTGCACCTTCCCCATCGTATTGCGCGGCAGCTCCGCCACCACAAAGCACTTCTTCGGAATCTTGAAGTTGGCCAACTGCGACTTGAGCTGGGCCACGATGGCATCCGCATCCAGCTTGGCACCGGGCTTGGCAATCACCACGGCCACGCCCACTTCGCCAAAGTCGGGGTGGGGCACGCCGACCAGGGCGCTTTCGGCTACGCCCGGCATATCGTTGATGTAGCCCTCGATCTCTGCGGGGTAGACGTTGTAGCCACCGCTGATGATGAGGTCTTTGCTGCGGCCCACGATGTGGACGTAGCCGCGTTCATCGACCTTGCCCACGTCGCCGGTTTTGAAGTAGCCGTCTTTGGTGAACTCTTCGGCCGTCTTCTCGGGCATGCGCCAGTAGCCCTTGAACACGTTGGGGCCCTTGACCTGGATGCCGCCGATCTCGCCCACGGGCAGGTCTTTGCCGTCGTCGCCCTGTACGCGCAGGCTCACGCCCGGCAGGGGGAAGCCGACGGTGCCACCACGGCGCTCATCCTCGCCTTTGTATCGCTTGTCGGCGCTGTAGGGGTTGCTGGTGAGCATGATGGTTTCGCTCATGCCGTAGCGTTCCAAAATGGTGTGGCCGGTGCGTTGCTGCCATTCCTTGAAGGTTTCGATGAGCAGCGGCGCAGAGCCTGCGATGAACAGGCGCATGTTCTTCACCGCCTCTTTGTTCAAGCCTGCCTCGGCCAGCATGCGCACGTACAGCGTGGGCACGCCCATGAACACTGTTGCGCGGGGCATGGCGGCGATGACGGCCTTGGGGTCGAACTTGGCCATCCAGATCATCTTGCTGCCGTTGATGAGCGCGCCGTGGATGGCGACGAACAGGCCGTGGACGTGGAAGATGGGCAAGGCGTGAATCAATACATCACCAGCCTTCCACCCCCAGTAATCTTTAAGCATCACCGCGTTGCTCAGCATGTTGCCGTGCGTGAGCATGGCGCCCTTGCTGCGGCCGGTGGTACCGCTGGTGTAAAGGATGGCGGCCAGGTCGTCGGCACTGCGGGCCACGGGCTGGTGTTCGTCGCCGTGGTGGGCGGCGCGATCGAGCAGGCTGCCGGTGCGGTCGTCGCCCAGGGTGAACACATGCTGCGTGCCCAGGGTGAAGGCGATTTTGCTGACCCAGCCAAAGTTGCCGGGGCTGCACACCACCACGGCGGGCTCGGCGTTGCCGATGAAGTATTCGATCTCGGCGCTTTGGTAGGCGGTGTTGAGCGGCAAAAAGACGTAGCCCGCGCGCAGCGTGGCCAGGTACAGCGCCATGGCTTCGACCGACTTTTCGACCTGCACGGCCACTCGGCTGCCTTGGGGCAGCTTGAGCGATGCGAGCAAGTTGGCGATGCGGGCGCTGGCGCGGTCCAGGTCGCGCCAGGTGTAGAACAGCGGGGTGCCGTCTGCCGCCGTGGTCTCGACGGCGGTGCTGTCCAGGTCAGACGGGAAGGCTGCGCGCAGGGCGCTGAAGAGGTTGTGTTGGCTCATGGCAGTTGGACGATTGGGCAGTTTTTAAGGTTTGGATCAACAAGGCGGGCGGGGCCCGTCAAAACAACGGCGCGCGTTTTTCTAGGAACGCGGTGATGCCTTCGCGGTGCTCGGCGCTGTCCGCGTAGGCATAGGGGTCAGGCGCCCCGTTTACTATATTTTTCATAGCTGCCAGCGCTTTACCATCAAGCGCTATCGGCATTTTTAATGCTCGAAATGTCTGTTTGTTCATGCGGGCGGCCTGCGGCGCCAGTGCGGCGATGCGCAGTGCGCTGCCCAGGGCCTCGGTGGCCACCATGTCGTCGGCCACCACACGGCTCAGAAAGCCGCGTGCCAGCATGTCAGAGGCGCTGAAGGTGGCGGCCTCCAGCAGCATCTGGCGTGCGGTCACGTCACCAACAGCACCCGCCACCAGCTGCGCCTCGCGCGGGGCCATCGGGAAACCCAGCTTGGCAATCGGCGCGCCAAAACGCGCACCACTGCCCGCCACGCGGATGTCGCAGCAGCTGGCGATCTCCACCCCGGCACCCATGCAGGCGCCACGGATCTGCGCCACCACAGGCACATCGCACAGCAGCATGGCGTTGAGCCCACCCCAGACGTCGTTCTCATGAAAGTCGCGCAAGGCAGCGACATCAAACCGAAAGCCGGGGTACTCCGAAATGTCACCGCCCGCACAGAAGGCATCGCCCTCCCCCGCAATGAGCACGCAGCGCACATCGCTGCGCTGCTGGATGTCTTCAAACACCGTACGCAGCTGCCGCCACATGGGTCGCGACATGGCGTTCAGCCGCCCGGTGTGGCGCAGCGTGACATGCACCACACCGCCCTCACCCGCTTCCATCAACACTTCACCCGACATATTCGTTGCCCATCACGTTTGCAAAGTCCACTGCCCGCAAAAGCCGGCGCAGCGCCATCGCCAGCGCCACCGTGGAACCGGCTTTGCCGGGCCACGGGTGGCGTCCCCCTTCAGGGGGAAGGCGCGAAGCGCGGAAGGTGTGTATGAATCCGGCGTGTCCGAGCGGACCGCACAAACGCGCTCTGTCTAGGCGCAAAGCGCAGCCATAGCGCGGCTATGGCGAGCATTTGCAACAACGACGGGGCGGGTTTTTGCGGGACGAGCGGGCATGGCGGGTTCATTCACACCTTCTGGGGGGTTAATCAAGCTTCGCTCCAGAGGCCTTCACCACCGCCGCCCAGCGCTTGACCTCGCTGCTGACCATGCCCGCAAACTGCTGCTGGGTCATGCCGCCGTATTCGGCGCCGTTGTTGGCCCAGATCGTTTTGAGTTCGTCGGCGCTGCCCAGCTTGCGCACCTCGTCCACGATGCGCGCCTGCACATCGGCGGGGGTGCCCTTGGGTGCCCACAGGCCGTACCAGGTGGTGACGGTGTAGTCGGGCAGGCCAACTTCGGCGGCGCAGGGTACGTCTGGGAACGCGGCATTGCGCTTGGGGCCCGACACCATGAGCGCCTTGATACGCCCACCTTTGATGTGGGACGCCGAGGAACCCAGCCCGTCAAACATCATGTCCACTTGCCCACCAATCAGGTCCTGCAGCGCGGGGCCGGCACCCCGGTAGGGGATGTGGGTGATGAAGGTGCCCGTCTGCTGCTTGAACAGCTCGCCCGCCAGGTGGTGCGACGTGCCAGCGCCCGCAGACCCGTAATTGAGCTTGGCGGGGTTGCGCTTCACATAGTCCATGAACTGCTGGAAGTTGTTGACCGGCACGTTCTTGGGGTTGACCACCACCACCCGGGGCACGTTGGCCAGCAAGAACAGCGGAATGAAGTCCTTCTCCAGGTCGTAGTCGAGCTTGGGGTACATCGACGGGGCGATCGCGTGGTGCACGGCCCCCATGAAGAGCGTGTAGCCGTCTGGTGCGGCCTTGGAGGCAAAGCTGGCCCCCACGGTGCCGCCCGCGCCCCCTCGGTTGTCGATCACGAGCGTCTTGCCGGTGGCCTTGGAGAACTGCGCTGCCAGGGGGCGCGCAAAGGCATCGGTGCCGCCGCCCGCAGGGAACGGCACCACCAGGTTCACCGGTTTGGTGGGCCAGGCCGATGCCTGGGCCCATGCAGGCACCGTGCCCGTGGCCAGCCCCAAACCTGTGGCAGCAGCCCCCAGCAGCACCTCGCGGCGCTGAATTCGCATGTCTTTCATTCCTTGTCTCCTGTCGTCGTTGTAAAAAAGGAAAGCAGGCCTACGGTGCCCCACCGTTCAAAACCGTGCCAGGCACTTGCCACCATCGGCTGGCTCCCCTCTGAGGGGGTCCGTTGGCCATTGTCTGCACCGATGATGACGATGATGGCATTGCGCGGCACCGGGGCCTGCGGTCAGTCACGGCACAGGCTGTCGATGTCCCCCGACACCGGCACCTTGCCTTGCGCGAGCAAGCTGCGGTGCTTGTCGATGCGCTTGAGGTCGTACAGGTAGTTCACCATCAGCCCGTACGATTGTTTCAGTCCTTTGCTGGACGGGTCTCCCGCCCAGTTCAGGCGTTCCACCCGCGCTCCGTTGCCCAGGTGGAAGCGGGCCACCGGGTCCACTGGCTTTCCGTCCTGCAGCTCACGGGCCAGGTAGCGTGCGGCGCACTCCATCAGCATCTGGCGCACGGGCGATCGGGCATCGAGGTCGGTGGCCTTGTCGAGCGCAGCCAGCAGATGGGTGGCCTGCGGGGGTTCGAAGCCCACGGCCCGGCCCAGCTCGGTGCGGCGCTTGTCATCCAGGCGCTCCAGCATCGCACCGGCATGCTTGGCCAGCCAAGCGCGGAAACCCGGAATCGGCGACAACGTGGCAAAGGTGCGCAGCCGGGGAAATTCAGCCGTGAGGGTCTCCACCACATGCTTGATGAGTGAATCGCCAAAGCTCACACCGCGCAGCCCGGTCTGGGTGTTGCTGATCGAATAGAAAATCGCCGTGGTGGCCCGCCCGATGTCAGCGGGTGCCGCCGCTTCGTCGAGCAAAGGCGTGATGCTGGACGAGATTTTGTCCACCAGCGCCACCTCCACAAAGATCAGCGGCTCGTTGGGCAAACGCGGATGAAAGAAGCCGTAGCAGCGGCGGTCGCTGTCGAGCCGGTTTTTCAGATCGGCCCAGCTGCGGATGTCGTGCACGGCCTCGTACTTGATGAGCTTTTCGATCAGCGAGGCGGGCGAGTCCCACGACAGGCGGCGTAGCTCCAGAAAGGCCACGTCAAACCAGGTCGAGAACAGGTGCTCCAGCTCGGCATCCAGCGCCAACAGGCGCTTGTCGGACTTGAGCAGTGGCAGCAGCTCGGCACGCATGTCCAGCAAGAACCGCATGCCTTCAGGGAACGCAGAGAAACGCTGCAGCAGCCGCGTGCGCGGCGACACCAGTGCACGGCGCAGGCTGATCTCGGCCTGCCCTTCTTCGGCCGTGCCAGCCGCCGCTTCGTAGCGCTGGCGGGCCGATTTGAAGCGCGTGGCGTCGGGGGCGAACTGCTCGCACATCAGCAGCCACATGTCGCGGCGCTCTTCGGGCTCGGCCTTGGCATACCACTCGGCCACGGCCTGGGCGCGGCGGCCGCCTTCGATCTCGCTCACCTGCGGGGCCACTACCTCCTGCAGGTCGGCCAGCAGGCGGCGCAGCGCGCGGGGCGACAGAGCCTCCTGCCCGCGCCGCAGCGTGGCCTGCAGCCGCTCGTTGGTGGAACGTGGCACGGCGACCTTGGCCACCACATCGGTCACCGATTTGTCGAGCCCGGCGCGGGCCGGTTTGTCGGCCGCCTTCTCGCTTGCCTTCTCGCCGGTCTTTTCAGCGGGCTTGTCTGCGGCGGGCGCTGCCGTGCGCAGGCGCGACACGCTGCGGGTGATCCATTCGGGGGTGCTGTTGATCATGGGGTGAGCCTCGATTGCTGGTTGCGGGCTACGTCGCGCAGCGCATCGCGCTGGCGCAACAGATGGTTGCGCATGGCCTCTTCGGCGGCGTCGCAGTCGCGCGCCTTGAGCGCGGCGAACACCGCCAAGTGCTCGGCCAGGCTTTGCTGCAGGCGGCCTGGCACATGCAGCGTTTGTGCTCGCGCCAGGCGCAGGATCTTTCGCAGATCGCCAATCACCTGGGCCAGCCAGCGGTTGTCCGCCAGTGTGATGAAGGCCTCGTGGATGGCGTAGTTGGCTTCGTAGTAGTCGGCAATCAGGCCTTCAGCGGCAAACTGCTGCAGCCGCTCGTGCAACACCTCAAGCGCCGCAACATCCGCCGCGACCGCCTTGCGCGTGGCCTCATGGGCCGCCCGCCCCTCCAGCAGCGCGATCACGGGAAAAAGATCATCCAGGTCGCGCTCGGTGATCTCGGCCACAAAGCAGCCGCGGCGCGGTTCGTGGCGCAGTAAGCCCTCCGCCACCAGCACCTTGAGCGCCTCGCGCAGCGGCGTGCGCGAAATAGCGAGCCGCTCGCACAAGGCCGCTTCGTCCAGAAAACTCCCGGGGGGCAAGGCGCCCGCAAAGATTTGCTCGCGCAAGCGCGAGGCGGCTTCGTCGTGCAGTGAGTTGGGAACCGGGCGCATGGTGCGGGGAAAACTCCAGGGTGTCAGGGTGCGCAGGCAAAACGCCTGCATCTTTTGCTGCCAACGCGGCTTCAAATGCCGCCAAACGTCAACATCACTCTGAGTAGTTCGTAATTTCTCATAATTACGCAAAATCACAAGAGGAAAACCCTGAAATGTGCGGATGGGGCGACAAACGGTGCACGCATGGTGCAGAGATGCAACACGAGGGCCGTTTCATTTCGGTAAAAAGCCGCATGGGAAGCGCGGCGGAGGCAGGTCAACACATCGCCCCGACTTACCCACCGGCAGAGCACTTACCTTGCAACGGCAGGCACTACCATTTTCATAGCTTCTAGCGCTTACCAGTTAAGCGCTAGAGGCCAATTTCAACTGATTTTTTGCGCCACCGCGGGCTGGCGCTGTGCCCACACCCACAGGCCCACGCCCGCGGCGATCATCGGCACGCACAGCCACTGGCCCATGCTCATACCCAATGACAGAATGCCGAGGAACGCATCGGGCTCGCGGAAGTATTCGGCAACAAAACGGAAGGTGCCATAACCCACCAGGAAAGCGGCGGCTACTTGGCCCTGGCGACGTTCTTTGCGCGCATACAGCCACAGCAGGATGAACAGCAGCAAGCCCTCCATGAGGAACTGGTAAACCTGCGACGGATGGCGTGGCTGCAGGGAACCGCTGTGTGCAAACACCATGCCCCACGGCAGGTCCGGGCTGGCAAAACGGCCCCACAGTTCGCCGTTGATGAAATTTCCCACCCGCCCTGCGGCCAAACCCGTGGGCACGCAGGGCGCCACAAAGTCGGCCACCTGCAGCCAGGGGCGCTTGCGCGAATGTGCGAACCACAACATGGCCACTATCACGCCCAACAAGCCACCGTGAAAGGCCATACCCCCTTGCCACACGGCAAAAATTTCCAGGGGGTGACTCAGGTAATACGCAGGTTTGTAGAACAGGCAATACCCTAGGCGCCCCCCCACCACCACACCCGCCACTCCCAGGAACAGGATGTCTTCCACGTCCTTGCGCGACCATGCGCCAGGGCCGGTGATAGAGGCAAACGGCTCGTGCCGCAGGCGCCGGATGCCCAGCAGCATGAACAGGCCAAAGGCCGCAAGATAGGTCAGGCCGTACCAGTGGATGGCCAGCGGGCCGATCTGCAGGGCGACAGGGTCGATGTGGGGATAAGTCAGCATGGGGGCGATTGTGCACGCGCAGCACTACCCTTTCAGGGCGCTGGCCTGCACCTCATGGGCCACAAAGTCGATCCACCGGGCCAGTGCGGGCGGCACATTGACGCCCCAGACCAGGCTGGTTTCGCACACGGGCGCCGGGGGAGACTTGCCGCCCAACTGCCGGTAGACAACGCCCGGCCGCTGAAACTGCTGCACGCTGGCAGGCACCCAGGCCAGCCCCAGGTCGGCCGACACCAGGTTGACGATGGTCTGCATCTGGATGGCCTCCTGGGCCACCTGCGGCACCTGCCCTGCGGCGTGGTACAGCGCCACGATGGCGTCGTACAGCGAGGGCAGGATCGGGCGGGGGAAAATCACCAGAGGCTCCCGCAGCAGGTCAGAGAACCGCACGGTGGGCGTGCGCGCCAGTGGGTGATGCTCAGGCAGCGCGAGCACCAGCGGCTCTTGCGCCACGCACAGGCTTTGCAGGGCAGGTGGCGCCTGGCCGGGCGTGTGCAAAAGCAGCCCGGCATCAATCTCCCCCCGCGCCAGCGCCTGCAGTTGCACATCTCCCGTCGCCTCGATCAATTCAAGCCGCACCCCGGGCCACTGGGCCCGGAAGGCTCGCACCCACTGCGGCAGCATCCCAAAACCCACGGTCGAGACAAACGCCAGACGCAGCCGCCCCACCTCGCCCGCTGCCGCCGCGCGCGCCTGTGCAGGGAGTGCCTGGGCGCGGTCGAGCAAATCCAGCACCTGCGGCAACAGGGCAGCCCCGGCTGGAGTGAGCTGCACGCTGCGTTTGGTGCGGTCGAACAGTTGAAGGCCCAGCGTGCGCTCCAGCCCGGCGATGGCCTGCGTGAGCGGCGGTTGTGTCATGTGCAGGCGCTGCGCCGCGCGGCCAAAGTGCAGTTCCTCAGCCACAGCGGCAAACTGCCGCCACAAACGCATATCAATGAATGGCTCTTTCATATGCTGTACATATTAATCGCCCTGTACAAATGGATTGGATGGCGCCCACCAATCGCCGCATACTCGCGGCTGCGAAAAGTTTCCCCACCCACAAGATTCGCTCCACGAAGAAAAACACACCATGGCAGACAACAAAGTCATCCCGATCCAGCCCATCAACCGCCGCAGCGCCAACATCACGCAAGGCAAGTCGCGCGCGCCCAACCGCTCCATGTACTACGCCATGGGCTACGAGGAAGGCGACTTCGTGAAACCCATGGTGGGCGTGGCCAATGGCCACAGCACCATCACGCCCTGCAACAGCGGCCTGCAAAAGCTGGCCGATGCGGCCATCGCTGGCATTGAGGAAGCGGGCGGCAACGCGCAGGTGTTCGGCACGCCCACCATCAGCGACGGCATGGCCATGGGCACCGAGGGCATGAAATACAGCCTGGTGAGCCGCGAGGTCATCAGCGACTGCATCGAAACCTGCGTGGGCGGCCAGTGGATGGACGGCGTGCTGGTGGTGGGTGGCTGCGACAAGAACATGCCGGGCGGCCTGATGGGCATGCTGCGCGCCAATGTGCCCGCCATCTACGTGTATGGCGGCACCATCCTGCCTGGCCACTACCAGGGCAAGGACCTGAACATCGTCAGCGTGTTCGAGGCCGTGGGCGAGAACGCCGCCGGCAAGATGAGCGACTTTGACCTGAAAGAGATCGAGAAGCGCGCCATCCCCGGCACCGGCTCGTGCGGCGGCATGTACACCGCCAACACCATGTCCAGCGCGTTCGAGGCCCTGGGCATCAGCCTGCCCTACTCGTCCACCATGGCCAACCCGCACGACGAAAAGATGAACTCGGCCAAGGAATCGGCCAAGGTGCTGATCGAAGCCATCAAGATGGACCTGAAGCCGCGAGACATCGTGACCAAGAAGTCCATCGAGAACGCCGTGGCCGTCATCATGGCCACGGGTGGCTCCACCAACGCGGTGCTGCACTTCCTGGCCATTGCCCACGCAGCGGGCGTGGAATGGACCATTGATGACTTCGAACGCGTGCGCGTGAAGACCCCCGTGCTGTGCGACCTCAAGCCCAGCGGCAAATACCTGGCTGTGGACCTGCACCGCGCAGGCGGCATCCCGCAGGTCATGAAGATCTTGCTGAACGCAGGCCTGCTGCATGGCGACTGCATCACCATCGAAGGCAAGACCATTGCCGAAGTGCTCAAGGACGTGCCTGACCAGCCGCGCGCCGACCAGGACGTGATCCGTCCCATCGACAAGCCCATGTATGCGCAAGGCCACCTGGCCATCCTCAAGGGCAACCTGAGCCCCGAGGGCGCCGTGGCCAAGATCACGGGCCTGAAGAACCCCGTGATCACCGGACCGGCCCGCGTGTTTGACGACGAACAATCGGCGCTGGAAGCCATCCTTGCTGGCAAGATCAAGGCGGGGGACGTGATGGTGCTGCGCTATCTGGGCCCCAAGGGCGGCCCCGGCATGCCCGAAATGCTGGCCCCCACCGGCGCGCTCATCGGCGCCGGGCTGGGCGAGAGCGTGGGCCTGATCACCGACGGCCGCTTCTCGGGCGGCACCTGGGGCATGGTGGTCGGCCACGTGGCGCCTGAAGCGGCAGCCGGTGGCACCATCGCTTTCGTGAACGAAGGCGACAGCATCACCATCGACGCACGCCAACTGCTGCTGGAGCTGAACGTGAGCGAAGAAGAGATCGCCAAGCGCCGCGCTGCCTGGACGGCCCCCGCACCGCGCTATACGCGCGGGGTGCAGGCCAAGTTCGCGTTCAATGCATCGAGCGCCAGCAAGGGTGCGGTGCTCGACGCGTATTGACGTTCAGCGCTTTCAAAAAAGCAAAAGCCCGCCGCTCCCGGCGGGCTTTTTTTTGCTGCCAAGACCATGGCATCCGCGTTGTGTGCCCCCGCGTGACTTGCGTCTTAAAACCCGCGCCGCCTCGACCGCCACCGGATCCAGCCGCCCGCCAAAACTCTCAACGGTGCGGTCACACGCCAGGACCAGCTCGCGCGCATCAATCCCACTTCCTTTCGCACGGCCGCCGTCACGGCAGCCTCACGGGCCGCTACATCCCGCACCAGCCGAAGTACGGTCACCCGTGTACGGTCTGCAGGTGAGGCACCGGGCGAGCCTGGGTTCACCGCATCTTCTGGCGCCGAGGCTTCCACACCAGCCGCGACGTCGCGGATGTCGAAAAAGGCCAGGGGCTGCTCTGCACAGGTGGTCACCATCAGGCCCCAGGGCTCATGCACATCGATGCCCTTGGGGCCACCCTCGCGCGGGTTGTGGTGCCCCTGCTCAAACACAGCGTCATCCAGCACGCGGAACACGGCATTCGGCTCGGCCAGGCTGCACCACCCGGAAGGATCTCGGTGAAACACGGCCACATGGGGGGCGCCAGCATCCGCCACCAGCAGAATGCGCCCGCCCGCCAGGAAACACAGCCCATGGGGGTAGCTGACGCCACGCAGTTGTGCCGCAGGCGCGTTGCCAGGCGCAAGAAACTCATCGTTGCGGTAGAGCGCGACGATGTGGCGGTCGTGGTTGCTGACCGCCACCCATTCAGCATTGAGGTCCAGCGCCACACCATCCGGAACCTCCAGCCCGTGCTGCATGAGAAGCTGCGCATCCAGATGGGAAAAACCTGCAGCAGCGTTCAGCAGGTGATGGGTCACGTAATGGGAAAAGCCGTTGCACACCCACAGCTCGTGCAAGCCTGCGCCCAGATCCCGTGCGCACAGGCTTCCTGGGGTACTCAGGAGCTCCGTTTCCTGCTTGCCGATCACGGACAGAGGCTCCAACGTGTGCAACGCGGTCAGACCATCCGCCGGGGGAATGTCGAACAGCGATACATTGCCCTCCCGGCTGGCGACCGCGATGATGCTGTTGCTGATCCAGCACAGGCCATGGGGGCGCTTGAGGCTGGTGGACGCAACCTGCACGGCATCCGTCAGGTAGAGCACCTTCTGCCCGTTTTCAAACTGGCAGTCCACCCCCACGACCAGCACCCTGTCGAGGGTGATGGCAGCAAGCGCCACACGGCGTCCGTCGGGCGACCAGCTCACATCTTCGGTTCGCCCCATGGATGCAATAGCATCCAACACCTCAGCGGGGCCGATGCATGCCAGTCTCACGGCGAAACCCCTTGCTGGACGTTGTGAAACGCCAAGGCATCGTCCACACTGCCATCCATCACCACGCGTCCATCCTTGAGGACCAGCGCGCGGTTGCAAAAGCTCTTGAGAATGACCTCATTGTGGGATGCCAGCACCAGAATGGAGACCTGCTCGATCAGCCCGTTGATACGCTCCTTGGCCTGGCTGAAAAACTTCGCGTCACCAGCACCGATCATTTCGTCCATGAGCAAAATATCGGGAACCACGCTCGTGGACACTGCAAACGCCAGGCGCAGCAGCATGCCCTGGGAATACGTCCTGACCGGCAACTGAAGATGCTCGCCCAGCTGTGTGAATGCCTCTACCGAGGGTATGAGGCCCATCGCCTGCTTGCGCGTCAGACCCATCACGATGCCCCGCATGATGATGTTGTCGTACCCAGTGGCATCGACATCCATGCCCAGCATGATGTCTGTGAGCGCAGCAATCCGGCCACTGAAGGACAGCTCGCCTTGCATGGGCTCATAGACGCCCGAGAGCACGCGCAGCAGCGTGGTTTTGCCAGCGCCGTTCGAACCAATCAGGCCGACCCGATCCCCCGGACGCAGCAACAGGCACACATCACGCAACGCATGCACGCTGACCTGTCGCAAACCGCTGGCCTCCACGCGGGCCTTGTCACGCATAGGAAGCCCCAACACCGTATTGAGCAGGCCCCGTGACCGCGTAGTGAACACGGGAAAGTCGATGGATACGTTGGACAACTGGATATGGGCCATCTTGGGATACCGAAGGGTGGCGGCGCCTACAGCCAGTACACAATCCGCCGCCGAATCGCGACGTACTGCCAAAAGAAAATCAAACCCAACAGCAAGACCACCCCCACTGCGGCACCCCAGGTCTGCAGGGCGGGGACCTCTCCCATCAGGGGGCTGCGCGTCAGGTCCAGGAAAAGCGCCAATGGATTCAGGCGCACCACCCACTGTGCACGTTCGGTCAGCTGGTCAGGCACCCAGAGCACGGGGGTCACAAAAAAACTGACCTGCATCAGGCTGCCCAGGGCCACCGTCACGTCACGAAAGCGGGCCGCAAGGCCCCCCAGAATGGCAACCACAAAACTGGCAGCCAGCAAAGTCAGGGCAGTGGCGCCAAGCAG
>NZ_JAMXAX010000151.1 GCF_023913775.1 Acidovorax facilis | reverse complement strand
AGCGCATCGATGCGGTGGAGGCAGCGCTGAAGACGGCGCTGGATGGAGCGGGCGTGGATGAGGCGCCGGGCCCCGCACCGGCACCACCCGCAGCCAAGACGCGAGCCAGTGCGCGCCCGGCCCCTGCACCGACTACGCCAACCTCGCCGCCCACTGCCTCGGGCTTTGAGGACATGGACGACGATATTCCGTTCTAAACACCAGGAGGCCCCAGGACGAGAGCAGGCTCGGAGAATTTTTTGCCAGGCTGACACAAGGACGCCTGCGCGCTGTGATTCAATCCACGACTTTGCCTTTTTGCCGTGGGTTCAATTTCTCTTCGGGCGCGCACATGGCGCCCTGCCTTCGCAGCACTGGTCGCTACCGTTGCTGCCGTCCCTCTTCTCTTTGCTGCTCCCTCTGCTGATGCCCGCTCCAACTGAAGTCACTTTGCGAGCACAGAGCGGTCATCGCAACCTGCTAACCATCTGAATTGAGCCCGCTAGATTGTCGGCCAGGCCTCATCAATTGAGCTGACCGAGCGTCGACGCGGCGGCGCGGCAAGAACGTGCCAAATCCTTGGCAAAGGTAATGGTCAGCACTGCAGGAAACTGTGGAAATTCATCCGCATGATGAATGCCGTTCACGAACTGCACCACGTCTGAAACCGTCACCATCAAGTTGCGGGAAAAGATGATTTCCGCAGGTGTTGCTGGAAACTTCTCTTTCCCACGGGATAGCAGTGCCGTCAAGGAATACTGCGGATCAACGGAACAGGCGGGGCTCAACCCGAGCGCCTCCGACGCATCGGTGGTGAGTTTTTGGCGTTGCATGGGTGGACAGTCGCGCCACACGCGGGCGAAATGTGAGACTATGAAGCTGCTATCGATTGCACCGCCCGGTCTGAACTCGCTGCCGCTCCTCGCTTGCAAACCTTGGCGGGAGCTGGCGATGAGATCTGCAACGTTCACCGGAGCCTGGCCAGTACCTACCACCGTCATGAGCGCATTCGCCGCAGTCGGATTCGATTGGAAGACCACATTAAGCCGATGACAGAGAGCCTGCTCCAGTTCGAAGAGTGCGCTGTTGATGGCGGACTGCGGGATATCTGGCGAGCCCAGCGTCAAAGTAATTGCAGAAAAAACGCTCTTGACTTCGGCGGTCAATATTTCGCACGGCCATTGCGGAAACCAGTCCGGCAGCGTCACCGGCGATGAAAGCTGCGGGATACCTAAGGGCCTCTTGGAAACGAGTACCAAGCTGAACTTCTGACGATCCCCCACTAGTTCCCGGTTCTCGGGGACGAACCAGGCTTCGTTTTCTTGGATGGTCAGGTTGAGATCGTCAGAAACACCATTCGCATCATGAAAGCGGTTCTTGTTGACCAGTGCCACTAGGATAGGAAGGCCCGTGAAGCGCGTTGCCAGCTCTGCCGACAGCTCCTGGCGCGAACTCGTCGCCTCGACCCAGAACACTTCTATCTTTTCTGTCTGCTGCTGGTGAAATTGGATGAGCGAGGCCGCAATGGTGTCTGGACTGAGCATAGAAAAATACGAATTTAGTGTGCAACACCGACAGCCGCGGAAATGCGCGCAAGCAGCGGAATTTTCGCTCTAACTTGGCCATCGCAAATCTCAATGAAATTGCTTTCCGCAGCACTAGCGAGAAAAGAATTACCGGTATAGGCGCTGAGTTGGGAACTCACCAGCGTGGAGTCGACATATTCCTCGGCGCGTTGGAAACTCATCGCGCTCGTACTCGGGCCTCCACTGAGTGCCAGATGACGCAGGAGTTTGTAGGCCGTATGTAGCCACGGCCCTTGCTCGATACTTGCTTCCGATAGAGCCTCACTGGCCGCCCCGCGGAAGAACTTGTAATGCGCGCTTCTTCCGATCGCGCCCAATGTCAATTCGTTGACGGAATATTCCTCATAGAGTGCTCTTGTCAGACGCGTTTCGCTAGGAATGATTTGCCGCTTGATGAGCCAATCGACAATGTCGCGCAGAAGGTTAACGGCGAGAAATGGATGGCCACCGGTCTCCTCGAATACGGCATCCACGAAAGAGGTGTCGAAGGTCAGCGTCTTCTGGAAGGTTCGCCGCACCAATTCATGGAACTCGCTTTCCGGCGAACCGGTTTCGTGACTGAAGAGCGGATAGGGCTCCTGCTGGACATATGCACTCAGCTGGTTCTGGTCCATGAAGATGAAATGTGCATTGGGCTGCTGGCCTAGCAGGATCAGCAGATTCTCGGTCGCAAACTCCACGAACTGGTCGAGCAACGGCTGCACGACCAGCGCACGCGCATCCTCGCTACGTCGACCCATGACCCGCAACCAGCCAAACAGGCGGTCGTATTCATCGACGATCAGGATCGAGCCACGGTTCTCTTGCACACCCATCGGCGCCGCACGCGCCACGATGTTGCGCAAAAATTCGCGCGGTAGAGGCGCCGCACGTTCGAGCGCATCGCAGACCTCCTCGAACAGCATGCGACTGGTTTTATCTCCACCGGTCATCTCGCAACGCTGGAACACGGCGTTTCGCTCGGCAATGCCGCTGGCCAGTTCGCTCACGCCGGTGGTCTTGCCACTGCGGCGGACGCTGCACCACAGTAACACTCCGGTGCGCGTGGACAGCGTCGTCTCCAATGCCCGCACACTGGGCCGATCCACCCGGAAAAACGACATGAGAGAGGGATTTTCGAGAGGAAAACGCTCCGCGATGTTGGTCTTGAGAGGTATGCTGGGTTGGACGACCACCGTGTTCTCGTAGAACCGTAGTCGCAAGCGCGAAAGCAAGAAGCCGACGGAGTTGACACCCTCGTCCGGCATCGCCACGACGATGCCCTTGACTTCCTTGGTGGGAAACGATCCTTTCCAGTAATCCTGCACGGGCTTGGGCGTCAGGCAGGCGATATAGCCAAGCTTAACCCGGCGCTCGATCTGATTCCGGAGCCCTCCGCCACCACCAAGGATGCCCAATTCGAGCGGTTTTGTGTCGCTGGAGTCAGCCGGAGGCCGCAGAGTCAAATCGATCGTGACATCGTCGATGTTGACCATCGTAGAGGTCACCACCACGGCATCCACGCTGCTTTTGGCGGATGCATGGTCAAGCTCCTGCGCAAGCAGTTCCAGCGGACGTCCGAGAATGGGCGCAATGGCAGAAAGGCTTATGCTCTGGTTGAGCAAGTTGAGATCGGCTTCTTCGAGAAGCGGCAATACATGGACCCAGGACTTTGCGGTGCGTGCCAGAAGCTCCTGCGCGTTGAGCTCTCCGAGCTGTGAATCCAGGAAGCCGATCAAGATGCCCCGCAGCATGCGGGAAGTTACCCTTCTCAGTGCGCGACAGCCCTTCGGTTCGGAAATCCGCGAAGTTTCATCTGCATAGATTTCCACCGGTAGCGCCAGGAACGAACGCAGCCCTCCTAGAGCCTTCGCCACGGCGGCATCCGGCGTCGCTTGTCCTTGCAACATGACCCTGCTAAAGCCTTTTGTGAAGATCTCGCGCGAATGCTCCTGTATCGCAGCGCCCACTTCGGCAAAGGCAGTATCGGGGTCGCTGTTGCTGCGCAGCAGATCCACCGTATCAGCCATGATCGCCTTAAGCTCGTCCCGGTAGTAGGTCGACCACTGGAAGATGTGCCACTCACTGAGCTCTGCGAACCTGCCCCCTAACGAATTGATGAACTGATGCAGTCGAACCGCGTGTTTGGATGGGTCGGCAGGCGCTTTTGTGTCTTCAATCCGACCAAGTCGGCTGCTGAGCTCCTCACCAAGCATTCTTCGCTTTTTGGGCATGAAGCGACCAATGATCTCCTTGATCGGATCATGAAGTCGCTTGATGTCAACCTGGCTGCACTGCTGGAACAAACTGATCAAGTTGCTGAAAGCAACGTTGTACTGATGCCGGGAAATCAGTTCTTCAGCTTCGGCAAGCACGGCCTCGATGGACTTTGTCATTTCTGCTATGGGGCTGATGGTCGATTGGTAGTAAAAGAAGAGAGTTGCCGGCAAGGACATCGTGCAGGGAGCACTATGCCTATTCCACCCACAAAGTTAACGGCTCAAGGCGCACCGTCAGTGAAAATCGATGGTAACTCACAGGGGATCAATATCTCAGGCAGAACCGCGCCAGTCAGCCGCTGCGCAATGTGATGAATGTCAGGAATCGATGGCGGCAGTAATTGCTTGGTCAGAACTTGACGGCAACAATCAGCCTGAAGCGGCCCGGCCGTAGGGCGGCAGAGCAGCGATTGCGGTCCCCCGGCCGCGTTTTACCAATGCGAGCTGACCGTAATAAAGCGGCCAATCGGCTCAACCACCGCTGGCAGCGCGGAAATCGGAGATACTTTGTGGAACAGCCCGTACGGCGGCGCGCCGGAACGGTTCCCCCATCAACGGCAAGCGCGGCATGATCTCCATCCCGATGCGACGCTCCTGAACACCATCGCGGCTGAACAGTTGTCTAAAAGAGGTGCTTCCTCATCGCTGGCACCTGCGCTAGTTGAATCTTTCTTCATCGGCGTGCCGGCGTCAAGATAGCGCGACCAACCGCTTACACCACTTCGATGTGCCAGCCCTTGCTCAAGAGTGCTGTTCGCAATTCTGGCGGAACTCGCTCTTCGTTTGCAGCCAGGCACAACAACGCCGCGGGGCGGGACATCGCAACGTATAGATTCCGCATTTGGGCTTGCTGTGTCTTTGGGAGCTTGTCGAGCTTCTTCGAGGCAATCCCGGCGATGTATTCCAGCCCTAGCGCGAGGTCAAACTTCCTGCTGGTGCCACCGTAGGATTCAAGGACCAGGGATGCGGAGTGCGTCTCGCCTTTCATCCCGGCTGTCGTGCCCAATCCAAACTCAAGACTCCGTCCCAAGTGAGAGACCTGACACCTCGTCGAGGCGGGCGAGCTCGTCGTCCCTTGCGTTCCTAGCTCATCAAATACGCTCAGAGCTGAGAACTCATCAAACTCGAGTTCATCCGGGAGATACGGCTTGAGTCCTACATACACAAGCTGGATGACCGCATCGCGCTGATCCACGACACAGAGCCGCTCGCCAGAAATCGCCAGGTGACGGGTGAGACCTTCAATCGGACCTGATGCCCCGAACTCTCTTGCGGCCCGAGGCAGCGCACGCGCGTCTCGAACGCAGTCCACCAGAGGCGCCCCTGCCGCGCGAAGCACAAGCAGCAGTGCCCTCCGGATGTCGGAAACACGCGAGTGGAGCGATGCCTCCAGCTGGGTCTTCTTTGCATCCCCGACGAGCCCCCAGAAGCGTTCAGAGCGCATGCTGGTGATTTGCTGGCCTTCACCATAGGCCGGCCAATAATCCACAAGATGGCGCCCAGCCGCAACCTTCCCTTCTCCCGACTTGCGAGTGCACATCGCCTTCACCTCGCGGGCCGCAGCTTCTTCCTCAGTTAGTCGGTCGATGACTAGGCGGCCAAAGTGCGGCAAGACCTTGGCTGCATCTGTCGTGGAATACAAGAGTAGGGTCGGCGCGTGGGTGCCAGCCCCCTCTCCAACAACAGCATTGCCGCTCAGACGCACGCTGCCCACCGCACTTGCGATGGTCGGACCAAACCGCTTGCTGGTGCTGATGCAGCCGTACCCTCCCCGTGGGAACGTGAGGAGGTCAGCGTTCTCCTCGTCCGAGAGAATCTTCTGGTCTACGTCCCCGAACCGTTGCATCACCGACTGTCCATCGAAGATGCGATTCAGGAAGGACTCCTGGTCCCAGGATGTGTCCTGCATCTCGTCGATGAAAACCATTGGGAAGCGCCGATGAACGACGTCCACGAGATGGGGACAGGTCTTGAGCGCTCGGTCGGCATACGCAAACATGTCCCGATGCCGAAAGATGCCATCCTTGGTCAGCATCTTCTTGAGCGTCATCAGCGACTTGTACGACGCCGTGTGCGAGCCGGGCAGTGTTCCGCTCTCTACTTGCACCTGCAGGTCCGCAGTCCGATAGAACAAGGACGTGGCAATGCCGTCGCCATTGTTCTGGTTCTCCAGATACACGCGCAGGCCCGAGAACATGCCCAGCTGAAGATGCGATTTGGCCTTATCGACGAAGACGACGTCATCGATGACATCGACCTTCTGGCCCAAGCTTCGCAGCATAGGCATCGCGAAGAACTGGTTAATGAAGGCATGGATGGTGCCAACGAAATGGGGATAGCTCAGGAGCTGCGCGCCCTCATTGCTCCCCGCCAGGCGCCGCGCAATCTCGTCCCGCGCCACGTTGGTGTGGCTGAGAACACAGATGCCGCATCGCGCATGTGGCCACTTCTTGGCCAGCAAGAGTAGCTTGGCCGCAAGCAATGAAGTCTTCCCGCTACCCGGAACCGCATTGAAGTCACGCGAACCATTCTCCAGCAGCGCGCTCCGACGTTCCACATCATCGAAGTTCAGGTCCTTAGCTAGGGTCGCTAAGTCGGCCAGGTCCGCCGGCTTAAGGGTGACCGCTCTCACGCTCCATTCCCCTGCGCCCCACCCATCGACGCGCTTGGCGGGACGACAGGGGCCGCCGGCGCGGTTCCAGCCTGACCATGTGTCTGACCACTGGCCACGACGGTGCGTTGCGGGGTCGTCACGGTTGGAATGGTCGGCGGAACTGTCGCGAACGCCGCAGGCAACGGAGTCAGCGTGGAGCTTGGGACTGACGTTGCAGGTCCGGGCTCGGTGAGCGCGGTTGGCGCTGTCGCTCCTGCGCTGGCCGTCGCCCCAGACTTCGCGGCTGGAGCGATAGTCAAGTGGGAGAGTGCTGCCTGCAGGTACGGAGGCAATGCCTTGAAAAGGTCTTCGCCCGTTCCATACTTCCCCGTGCAGACGAGATGAGCCGCGTACTGGGCCGTGATGGCCTTCGACGCGTCCTTCTTTTGGAGCGGCTTGTAAATGATGGCCGCGAGCTCCTCCTTGGTGTACCCGGCACCTTCCAACGAGGTCCAGCTCAACTCAGCTTCGGCCAGCGTCGCTGTCTCATCGGCTTCTTCAAGGCGTTCATCGCGAGACTTTGCCTTGGCTGCCAGAGAAATCGCCATGTGCATCAGCTTCGCGCAGCCATGTAACGCTAGGTCAAACTCAAGCGTCCAGCGGTCTGACACACACACGATAGTCTTGCCGCCTTCAGCTCGTTCCTTCTTCCTCTGCACTGCTGCAGCCATCTCCGGCGCCGAGTAGTCGGAATCGAAGCGCTTCCCCTTGGCGGGTTTGGCGACGTACGTCTTCGCGACGTCGGGCACGATGTCCCGGTCCGTCAGGCAGACCACTGGGATCGGAATTTCCGGACCGGTTCCCTCACGCTGAAGGATGCGAGCGTAGTGATACAGGCCGGTGTGTCCGACGTTGACCATCGAAACGCCATGCTTTGAGAACGACCGCCCGCACATCTCAGAGATAGCGGGAACCAAGATAGCTTCAGCGGGTCCCTCGACCATCATAACGCCGCGGGCGAAGAATAAGTTCGCCTTGGTCGCGTCGATAAAGCGGCGCAGGAACGAGTAATCGGCGCGGTTGAGTTTTGTCTTTCCGGCGGCCAGCGGGAAGGTCTGGGCCTTGTGCACCAGCGTCATGTCTTCTATGCGCGCGGTCGACACCAGCGAAGGGCTATGGGTCGTCATGATGACCTGCACGCGTTTCTCTGCCTGTTCCTTGTTAGAGTGTTCCTTCAGAAGATCCATCACGCGCTCCTGCAGCTGCGGATGGAGGTGAGCCTCAGGCTCTTCGACGAGCAGGAGAGCGAGCTCCTCGCCGCCCCTAAGCAGGACCAGCTCGGTGGCCATGAACAGCGCGTTGTTGTAGCCAAGGCCCCGCGGACAGCGTTCGTCCGGATGGATGTGCGCGCCGGGCAACAACGACAGTTCGAACCGTTCAAGGATTGGCGTCAGCGACAGGTCGGGAGCGATGCGGATGCGCGACTGAAGTTCCTCGCCGGAGAACGCAAACTGGCCGAGGTAGTTGTCGTTGATATCCTTCTCTACGCCCTTGACGACCTCATGCTCACCCAGGTGGTGCTGCGCGAATGCCATCAAGCCGACCAAGCGCTCAGGAACGTCCTTGGGCGAAGCTTTGTCGAAGTCGTTCATCTCCTGGCCTGCGATGTCGTTATGGGCGCCAAGAATCTGCGAAAGACGCGATTGACGGCCTGGTCGCAACTCCGCTTCGGCGTCACGCAGAGGCCTCAGGTAAGTTGCGCGCACAAGCTCTCTGACCGCATAGCCTACCTCCGGTCCCGTGCCAGCAGCGCCGGTTCGAACGACGGTGTCGACTCGCGCTCGCTTTGTCGCTTGCGGCGGATGGTAGCGCGCCTCGAGATGAAGAATGAGCGAGCAGGTTCCGTCCGCGCCTAAGGTGAGCCATTCGAGAACCGATGCCTCTTGATCTGGGCTCAACCCACACAGAGTGGCTTCGATGCCGAGTGTTTGGGCGCGGCTTTTGCCTTCAATGTGGAAGTCCTGCTCGAAAAGCCTGACAGGCTCATAGCTTGTTGTCAAAAGTACCTGTCGGATGGCATCAACGATGCCGGTCTTGCCCGCATCGTTCTCACCAACAAGGATGTTGAGCCCAGGATTGAGCTCCCAGTTAAGTTCAGGCGCAGTCGTGCCGTCCCCGAACGCGCGATAGTTGCGCGCCCGAATGTGCTTTAGGTACATGCTCTCTCCCCACTTGTTCGACGGCATCACCTGCGAAAGTTTGCAGGCTCCCTCCGACTTTGGTTCTCGCTTGCCGCTAAGGTCATTCACGCCCTAGCGATGTCGCCGTCACTGTCTCGCCCCACGGAACTAGGCTCCGCAACGGATTGAATCGCCCCGGGGCGATTCAGATAGGCCCCGCAGTTGAGGTGGTTGGACGCGTTCGGCGTCAAACGTCTTGGCGAGACCGCAACACTATCACCTCTCCGCGCCCATTCTGAAGAATCGAAAGCCCACATCGAACGTCCGCTTGTGCTCGTTGCTGCCGTTTGAGTGGCCGTTTGCGACGGACTCTGAGCAGCCTGGTGGCACCGCTGCGAGGGGAAGGCGGCTCTGCTGCCGGAGAGGTCCACTGTGGCTGAACTCATCACCGACCTATAGCGGGCAACTCGATGGCTGATGAACGACTGGAATAGGATAGACGGTGCTCCCCCGAGGTTTTTTGCCTAAAGGTAGCCACTGGCCGCCAGAGATCGATATAGCCGTCGCTGAACCCGGTCTGCTGCCGGGATCAAGGACACTTAGTTGCACTGGAAGATGTGCTGGAGGTGTCGAAAGCCAAGGTTTAGACAGCAGCCTAGCGTGAGATGAGAAGTTACTCGGTTCACTGTGGAGGGATATGCATGACAGCAAATGCCAACGAAAAGGTACCAGCTAGAGCATCGATTCTTGAATCAGAAGCCGCTAAGGCCTGGGTTCGTCAATTCGGACTCCGCGATCAGGCGCTCGCAGCCGAAATGCTTGGCAACTTTGTCTTTGTCTCGCGGGACGAGTTCGCGACCGGTCTGAGAGACCAAGTCATGCTCCACGCGGATTCAGTCGATGGTCCCATCGGGTTATACGCCGAGCGAGAGATGAGGCATCGACTTGGAGTTCCGCATCGGTTGTTTAAAGAGACTAGAGGCAAAGTCAAGCGTGCGTATGGCGTCGGCCCTGCCCCTGTGAAAGCCACGAAGGCATACCAACCGGAGGTTGGCAGCGAGGGGATCGTTGCCCAACTCATCACGGACCTCTGCCGTGCTCATCCAAAGCGGTTCCTAAACCATCCAGGGCCAGACGACATTCGCAAAAAGCGAGCCCGGGCGTTTTGGGTGCTAACCGACTTTGTAGGGTCTGGCAAACGTGCGCACGGCTACCTGTCAGCCGCATGGAAAGTTCGGTCGGTCCGAAGTTGGAAGTCATACCGCTTCCTGCAGTTTGGTGTGCTTGCCTATGCGATGACGCAAGAGGGAAAAGACCGCATCAATTGCCACCCGTGTAGGCCCTTCACGGCGTGCGTTCAGCCATGCCCAACAATCTTCAGCGCGTTCGGCAGCGCCAAGGCGGACGCCTGCGCACGATTATGCGAGAGATACGACCCGGTTGGCCCAGATTCAGACTCAGTCCAAGGCAACCCTGCTCTGGGATATGGCAGCGTTGGCGCTCTATTAGCATTTGCCCATGGAGCGCCTAACAACACTCCACGCATTTTTCACAAGACATCGAAGCAGGCCAAGGGCTGGATTCCGCTGTTCCCATCACGAGTCACTGCCGGGCTTCCGATCTCGGGGTTTGGACGGAGCCTCCGCCCTGAAACAATTTCGGCTCGATTGGAAGCGCTCGGAAATACTGTTTTGGCCAAGTCACCGGCCGCAAGGGGTGCCCCTGTCGAGGTAAAGAAACGCTACCTAGTGCTGGCAGCCCTGTCCCGTGCTCATCGCGGTGATGACATACTGGCCATCAAAACTGGCCTTTCGACTGCAGAGGTCACGCAGGTCTGTCTGGAGCTTGAGGGACTTGGCTGGATAGGCAAACGTAGAGTCATAACGGACGCCGGATTGGGCGAGATGAGGCACCTTCGTCGCGCTGCGATGCAACGGGAGCAGCGCGCAGACGCTATTGCTCAAGCAGTCAAGCCACCGTACTATCCTACCTCGTTGAGAGCGCCGATTCTTTTGTCTAGTTGAAGAAGTGGCTTCGGCCATGGAACCATACCTTTTGGTACCGGACTCAGACTACTGCAGCTCCTATGGAATAGCGTCCGCTTGCGGCCAAGGTCGCCCGTCACTCTTGCCGTGGCGGCGACTTCGGAGAGCGACGGGCGATCTCACCCCCTCGGGGGTCAAAGTAGATGGAAAACTGGCGCCCTCAACACTACCAAGCCGCGGGCCTCAGCCAAGGGATATCGCCTGATGTTCTGGCTGCGGCGATTCAAACTGCGAAGGTCATCCTTCGTGTCAATCCGAGACTCCAACCCGTTCTGACGTTGCGGCATCTCGCGTATCTGACGGATTGCGACTATGGATATTTGCGCGCCGTCATCGGCCGGGGCATCGAGAACCCTTATCGGGTATTTACGATTCACAAGCGGCCCGGTCCGAGCGGCAACGCTCGGTTTCGCACGATTTGTGCACCAGACTCCCAATTGCTAAAAGTTCAGCGATGGCTGGCCACCAATGTTCTAAATCATGCAACCGCAGCAGTCCACTCTACGAGTAAGGCGTTTGCCCCCGGCTGCACGCTCATGAAGGCGGCTGAAGCCCACTGTGGCGCTCGTTGGCTCATCAAGGTGGATGTTCAGAATTTCTTCGAGTCGGTCTCCGAAATCGCGGCGTACAGGGCATTTCGGAGCCTCGGATACCAAGCGCTGGTGTCATTTGAACTAGCTAGGCTGTGTACCCGTCTGGGGCACAACACGCCACGGCGTGGTCATGCGCAGTGGTTGCACAAAAAGGCAGCGGTTGCCTACAAGATTAGTAAGTACAACCATTCAATGGGAAGAATGGGGCATCTGCCCCAGGGGGCGCCAACGAGTCCAATGCTGGCTAACCTAGCCATGCGCGCAGCGGATACCGAGTTCGACAACCTCGCTCGCATAGACGGGATGACTTACACGCGGTACGCGGATGATTTGGTCTTCTCGACCTGCGACTCGGGATTCACCCGCGATAAAGCAGCCGCAATCGTAGGTTCGGTATATCGGATTCTTGGGAAGTATGGCTTTTCGCCAAATGTCGCCAAGACCGAGATCGTCCCTCCGCGCGCCAGAAAAATCGTACTTGGCCTGCTGGTCGACGAGCCCTCTCCACGCCTGCCCAGGGAATTCAAGGAGAAGATGCGTATGCATCTTTACTACCTGCACAAAGATGGAATTGGGCCTGCTCGCCATGCTACCAAGCGCGGTTTCATCTCCGTGGCAGGCATGCGTAACGTCTTGTACGGCTTAGCGGCCTTTGCCACGCAGATTGAACCGACCTACGGTGCCAGTCTTCGCCAAGACCTCGATGCCATTCCTTGGCCGACCTAAGTTTTCCAAACGCAGCGAGGCAGTGCAAACGACATCGGTCTTGTCAAAGACGGGGCCTAGGAGAAGCAGACCTCTGTAGAGCCTATCGCGAGCGACTCAGTTTAGCCTTGAGCGAGCACCCGGAAACCTCAAAAGCGAGAACCCCGGGCCCAAGCCGAAGCGCAGGCCTTGGCTGCCATGCGGCAAGGGCGCCTCTCAAACGGCCAAGGCAATTCCCGGCGCCCAGTACAGCTCCAGGCAAAACTCGACAAAAGTACTGAATAAGTTGCGGAGCGATTCACCCGCTGAGCGGGCCGCATGCCTGCGCCTCTAAAGCGAAAGCCTGGGGTCAATTGTTCATCTCAAGGGGTACGGAACGCACGCATGGAGCATTGCTCTACACATCCAGTTCGCGCCGCTCCTGCCCCTGTCCACCCGGCTGCTGCTTCGCGGAGGTCATGCCGCTGGACGAGCCACCTCTGTGGAACCCGCGGTCCCGCGCCATGAACGCCTCCAGCATGTGCGGAACCAGTGCCACGGCATCCACCGCCTCCCCATAGGTCTGCGCATGCAGCGCCGCGTACCGGTCCAACTCCGCCTTCAGACTGGCCGTGCACGTGAAGGTCAGTTTGACGCTCTCCGTCCTGGGCAGCGGCCCCAGCCGCAATTTCCTCGGAGTGCTCATCGCGCCCCTCCCCTGCCGCCATTGACGAACAACGGCTGATAAGGCCGCAACACCAGATCCCGGTTCACGATCACCCGCACTGCCAGCCCCGGCCGCGCGGTCAGCGTGGGCTGCAGGTTCAAGTTACGACGCGTCATCTCCTGTCCCACCTGGTTCACACTGTCCTGCAGCCCATCGCGCCCCGCGATCACCACACGGTTGCCGTTCTGCCGGTTCTCGGGAGCGGCTAGCTCGGCGCCCACCCCCAGCAAGGTCGTCA
>NZ_JAMXAX010000150.1 GCF_023913775.1 Acidovorax facilis | reverse complement strand
AGAACCGCCGCGGCCGCCGCGAACACCGTGATGCTGTGGCCGGAAGGAAAACTGTTGTAGCGCAAGGCCTCCCCGATGAGTGTGAATGACGACGCATCGAGAACGGCCGCTGGGCGGGCCACAGCGGACCAATGCTTGCCCAGCACGGACATCAGCGCTGCTGTAGGCACCGATGCGACGACGGCGGCCCAGGCCTGCGGCTTGCGCAGCGTCAGGAGCGCCAACGCCGGCATCAGGACTGCCGCGTCTCCCAACCCAGTCAGACCGTACCAGAACCATGCAGGGAGGATCGTGGAGCCCCCGTTTACCGCCAGGAACGCCATCTGTTGGGCCGGGCAAGCCGACAGGTGTGCGACGCCTCCATCCCAAAGGATGACGCCGCCGAGCATAGCCAGGAGAGTGAGGGCAGGAAACGACCAGGCCTGCCATTGGTGAGCAGTCCAACCCATCTCTGGTCGAGTCGTGCGATTCATCGTTGGATTTAAGGAACGAAGGGCCGGGTCACCGCAAAGCGCCTCAGGGAAGTGATGGAGTCCTTCGACGTTGATGCACAGGAGCGTTGATGCAGCCACTCACCCCTCTTCTTGGCCATTTGTCCACTAGCGCATTTGCGCGGCTCACCTGCCACGAGCATTTGCTGGCGTTGCCAGAAACGATCCACCACCGGCAACCTTCCCGGTCGCCTTCCTAGACTGCCCGGCCTTGCTCTTGTGCGCTTGCGCGTCCCGTAGCGAGCGCGCATCGACGAACGGCGCAGGCATCAGTGGTGTCCACCGCCATGATGGGCCCCGTGGTGCATGTGTGCGTACCCCCGTGGGTAGCCGCGCAAACTCCCACCATAGTAGTGCTGTCCTGCATGGTATCCGAGGTAAGAATATCCCAGGTATGAACTGCCGTAATACGCGGGAACTTGGTACCGGCCAGACAGGATGCGAGCCTTGAGGGCCTGATCGCCGTCGCTACGGCCCTGGATATAGCGCAGCACGCCGTCGCTAACACCCGCAGCGCGCTGCTGCGCAAAATCCTCGGCCCCCACCACGAAAGCAGCGCCTCGCTGCTGGATTTGGGCAATGATTGCTGCATCACTCTCTCCGCGCAAGCTCATCGCCACCACCTCGTCAATACGCAGGGGCGGCGGCACTGCCAAGCCGGGTTGAGAGACAGCACAGCCAGTGGTTGCCGCTGCCACAAGCAGCGCCAATGCCAATGAAATCCATCTCATTGCATCTCCTGGTCGATCTGTGGTCAGGTTGGAGCCAGATCTTCGGGGAATGTTCCGACTAGACCTATCCGATTACCGCAAAGCTTGATATGTGCCCCCTGCAACCGCCTGCGAGCGACAACATCAATTGTGGACGTTGCTGGTCGGCATGCTGGCGGTGGCGGTGGTGCCGTGGCGCAGTCGATGTTCGGCCACGGCTGCCGCACAGCGGGAAAGCGTCGACTTCATCGCGCAAACTTGCGCACATGAATGTGAATCATGCGACGGCGGCCTTGCTACTTGCCCGCAAGGCCTTGGACGGCCTTCCAGAAGTTCAGCAGCGCCGGAAGGTTGCGCTGGAAGAGCTCCCAGGCATTCTGGAGGGCGCCGGGCAACGTGCCACCGCCCGCCAACTTGATGACTACCAGGACTGCCGCCACCACCACCGCCAAGCCTGCCAATACCACCAGCAGCGCAACAAGCGCCAGCACGGCTTTGACACCGCGCGGCAGTCGGGCGAGTGGCTCGCCGAAGCCTGTCGCACGGCCGCCATGACCGTAGTCTCCTCGATGATGCCCCATTTGGCTGTCCTCCAAGTTTGCTGTTCGCCCCAGTGTAGCGTGTCGCTCTCGCGAAGAATCTGCCTTTATGAGGACATGAAACCGTCAGAAGGATGAGGCACTTTGAACACAGCCAATGGCGCGAGATCCGCCCGGCCTCCTTCGGCGCCCACCGCCCGCTCGACCCGGATGCTGACCTGGCGGTCACGCACTTCTATCGTGCTGATGTGATTGTCGAACCAGGGCCCGGCGAGTTTGCGCCACCGCAATGCCGGCGGCACGAGACCTGCCGTGCCGAGGAGCGCTCGCCCCAACATGGCGGCCGGTCGCGAGCCAGCGATCATGAGCGCGAGCCTTTCCCACCGCCGGAGCGCATTGCGTACGGGCGACGAAACAACCTGGTAAGTAGGAGGTTGATGGGGGGGCGCGCAGTGAAACAGCACTTCGGCGATTGACCCGTTGTGTATGTCGCCTGCCAGCACCACGATCGACGCTAGCGCGGGCGTGCACTCGCCCGAGCCTGCTCGGCGCAGCAGGTCGGTGAGTCGTCGAATGAATTGCGGAAAGCGGCCCAATGATCGAGTTCGATGGCCTGTCGCGCGCGCTCTCCCAGGGCGGCCATGGCGCGGCCCCAGGCACCATCGCACACCGCTTCGCTCCATGACTCGACGTGATGGAGCGCAGGCGTGAGCAGGTAGGGCGCGGACATGGCGATCAGCAGATGATCGAAGTCCCCGTGAGCTTGCCGCTCGAACCAACGCCAATCCGCCTCCGACAGCATCGAGCGTGCGCCCGGCGTGAGTACACGATTCGCCCGGCAATCCCGGCCGACAAGGCGGGTGCGGCCGAAGTCACGACAGATACTCCAACGCGGCCGATCCCCGTATCCGCGATCCGCTTCGCGAATGCGCGCAAGGCCGCTCCGCCATCGTCTGCGCTCCGAATGGCAGCGAGCAAACGCTTTCTTTTCCTCTCCTGTCGGACTGGCCTCGCGTGCGCTCGGCCTCGTTCTTCGAGCTTGGCCTGTAGCGCTGCTCCCGTTCGGCCCAGGCGGCCCTGGCTTCGGCCTTGAAGGCGTCCCTGGCGTTGTGCTTCATGGCGACAGGGCCCTTCTTGGCCACCTTGGCGGCCGCTTTGCCTTTTCCAAGCGAACCGGGGCAGAAGACGATCTTCCACTCAGTCATGAGCGCCCTCAAAGGGCCATCGCAGGCGTACGTCCGCTCCCCTCCAACTCCCACTCGGCGGACCATTCCTGGCCACGCCGGTTCATGACGGCATAGTTTCGCTCGGCTGCATAGATCTGCATTTGGCCGGGCAAAGGTTTTAAGCGCACCGGCTGGCCATGCAAAGGGTTCTCGCCCAACGCCGCGAGATAGCCGAGAACACGGGCGTAGGACGCTGGCGGCGGTGGATGCGCAATTCCAGACGCCACAAGCTGATGCAGGATCGTTCCGTCGGTGAACCGCATCTCGCCCCGCGTGGCGAGATGTATTTCGCCCGAGAGGACGGTGACCGGGTTTTGGCCCTCGGTGGCGCGACGTTGCAGCGTCTCCAGCATTCGCTGCCACTCCGCACGGTGCGACCGGCTCTGCCATTGATCGAGCATGTCGTCCTCGTATTTCTGGACGCCGGGGAGCACGTCCAGCAATTTCTCGATCCAGCTGAACCGCGGGCCGAGAACCGGCACGCTTGACATGACCAGAATACGGTCGTCGCGATTGGTTTGCGCGAGCGCGCGCTCGAATGCGGTCCAGCCCGCAGGGCCCATCACCCGCGTCGGCCGGCGCTCGGAGCGAAGATCGGGCGCTATCACGGAGAACCGCGGGAAGCGGACGACCTGGGTCAGACTTTGGCGTTGGCTCTCATCCCCTCCGACCGGGGGCATTTCATCGGTTGCGCCGAGCTGGAACAGCATGAACATGCGCCGCGCGACATCAAACAGGCCTCGACCGACCTGGCCATCGAGGAGTTTTTCCGGAAGGCTACCCCAGCCATCGAAGATGTCATGGTCGTCCCACATCATGAGCGACGGCACTCGGGCATTCAAATGGGCGATTTCCGGCTGAGCGTAGAGCGTCAGGTAGCGGTGGAAATAGTGACTCTCCGCCGCCATGCGCATATCTGCGCTGAGCACGTGGTCTGTCTTTTCCTTCCTCGCGTTCGCCGCCCATCGAGCGAGGGCGAAATGCGACTGAAAGACTTCGTCGGCATAGAGCTGATCGCCACCGCGCAGAAGAAGGGCGAACGGCGTACGCGCGTGCTCGGCCGCCAGACGGCGCCACATCGCGTTGCGTTCGTTCGACGGTTGATCCGCCTCGGACTCCTGCCCATTGCAAGAGACGTAGGCGATCCGCACATCTCCTGAAAGGTCTGCAGCCACCGGAAAAATGACATCGCCCAAACGGTAGGCGGCGTTCTCGCGCGAAGGGAGCCGGAAGTCGTATCGCCAGACCGTCTTGCCGAACTGCGAATGCAGCCGCGCCGGCATGGCCTCCTGACCATCGGCGGGAACCAGGAGGGGCGGATCGAGGTTGTCCGGGGTGACGACGATGGCGGAAAGCCGACATTGATTTTCATCGGCGCCCCGCGCGAACAGGAGTGGGCCAATGGTTTCTGACAGGGTTGTCATGTCAGGTCACCGTGTGTTGGAGGCCGAAGGGTGCACCGGCGCGCTGCCAAAGCACCATCGGCGGTCGCATCGTGCACCGAATGTCGGCGGCCTTCATGGGGTGGTCAGCTTCCCGGCTTCGGGGCCCGGGTGCCGCACACGGCCCGGGCCCGGCTCGGCGAGATCGAACGTGGTGATGCCGTTTTCGGTTGCCCTTTGCAGCCATTCAGGATGCGCAATGGTGTTGCGCATGTCACGAGCGCCCGCTTCCCAGTGCTCCTTCACCATCGCCCGGGAAAACTCATGGTCCTTCGAATCAAGTTCGTACGGCTTGTCCCGGTAGATCAGATGAACGATGTCCACAGGCTGGTGAGTCAGGTGCTCCCGCAGCGTGGCGACTGCAGGATCGGAGCGCAACCGCGCAGGCAGCTTCTTGATGAGGTCCGCCACTGCCTGCTGCAGGTTGACGCTGGAAGCCAGTGCGTTCGTGTTTACGCGGGTGCGGCTGGAATAACCGATGTCCTTTTGCCGCTCGATCACCTCCGAGATGGTGGTTGGCATGGGACCGCGGGCGCTAAACAAATCCACCTGGAGCACGACCAGGCGACGGGTGCGAGGAAACGAGTCCAGCACATACTGCAATGGCGTGTTCGAAAGGATGCCACCATCCCAATAATGCTGGCCGTCGATTTGCACGGGAGGAAAGCCCGGTGGCAGTGCGCCGCTGGCCATGATGTGCTCCACGCCGATCTTGTGGGTCTGGTTGTCGAAATAGATGGAGTTTCCGGAGCGCACATTCACCGCGCCAACGCTCAATCGGATTTCCTGCCGGTTGATGCGATCGAAATCGACCAGCCGTTCCAATGTCGCCTTCAAAGGCTGGGGGTCGTAGTAGCTCAACACACGGGCACCGCCACCAAGCAAAAGTGCCGGGTCGGCCCGTGGCCGAAAGAATCCCGGAATGCCGGCCAGGGCGGCGCTGGCAGCGCTCCACTGGTTCAGCCACGCGCGATCACCCCAGGAGGTCGGCATATTCTGCGCCGGGCCCGAAGAGACCTGCTGCCAGAACTCTGCCAGGCGTGCAACTCGTTGCGCTGGTGCATTGCCCGCAATGAGGGCAGCATTGATGGCGCCGATCGAAACGCCGGCCACCCAGTCGAGCTTGTTGTCGCTTTCGATCAATGCCTCATAAACGCCCGCCTGGTAGGCGCCCAGCGCTCCTCCGCCTTGAAGGACCAGGGCCTTGGTCGCCGTTTCCATGGGGATGGATTTAGCCAAAGTACATCACCTCTGTAATACGCTCGCCGCTGCCCCTCAAAATCTGGTACTGACGCCTGCCGACACAAAGGCCCGCGGGGACGTGCTCCCGCGCACGCCCTTGCCCACGCTGAAGTCCAGTTGCACATTGGGGGTGAGCAGGTAGCCAAGGCCGGCGTCGAGGATGACAGCGGCGCGCCCGGACCTCTTTTCTGGGGATTGCAGCCCCCCGTCCACGAACAGGCTCAGGGATGCTGTCGGGTTGTAGCTCAGGGTCGCGGCGAAGGTCCGGGCGAAAAACGTTCGCCCCTCATCGTCCTCGACGAGGCCGACGCCTACGTTCGGGTTCAGCGACCAGTTCTGCGCGAAATCCCAGTCGGCCGCGAGCCGCAGGTCGCCGCTCGTGCGACGACCGCGAAAGTTGCCCGATCCCGACGGCGGAATCAGCCGGGCAATCACGCCCAGGGAGGGTGCCGCCCGATCTGTCGGGTCCGTGACCTGGTACTTCGCACCGAGCGCAACGGGTGCGCGTCCCTCGTCGCGGACTAGTGAACCGAGCGAATCGCGCGAAGTCTGGAAGACATAGGAATTCGTCTCCAGTCGAAGCTCCCAGCGTGGGCTCACGCCGGCGCGCAACAGCAGTGGGGCCATCACACGGTGATCGGAGACGCCCGCGACGCGGCGGAACTCTTTTTGAACTCCCGCCTCAAGTTGCAAGCGGCCTTGGCCAACCACCTTGCTACCGTCGGCAATTCCCGGGCGATCGGCATTGATGGGCTCGTCGGCCTGAGCCAACGCAACGCCTGCGCCAAGCAACGCGACCGCCATGGCCACCGCCAGTTTCCTGATGTTTTGCGTCATGAATCTACTCATCGCTAGCTCGTCGAGGTCTTCAACTTCTCGACGACATGCTGAAGCTGGTACGCCAGTTCGCCCGCCTCGGTGGGCGTGATCCTCGCCTTGCTGGCCGGCAGGGCTGCGACCGCGGCGATGCTGGCAAGGAATCCTGGCAGGATGACCAGAGCCACGTCCTGAATGGCGCCCACCATGCGGATCGGCTGCTCGATCTGCAAGGTCCTGGTCGCGCCACACTGGCGGATCAAGGCCAGTGTCTGGGTCAGGCTTATGGCTCGTTCGGTAAAGCGCTGCGCCACTGCGTCCTTCTGGTTGCGCAGATGTTCGGCGAGGAACAATGCAGCAACCGCCGCGGCTTCAAGCTGCGCGCTGGCCGCGTCCGTGCGTTCGGCCACACGCAGGAGCTGGTCCCTGAGGTCCAGCAACTCTTGCAGCGCCGCGGCCATCAGCGCCACCAGCTTCTCCAGTTCGGCCTGCGCCAACGCCAGTTCGCCGGGCGTGTCAATCCGTGCGCTGGGCCACTTGAGCATCCGGCCCACGACGCCACTGGAGCCATGCCCGCACGCGGCCAGCAAGTCGATCGACCCCAGGATGTCCATGGTGCGGGTTAGATAGCCTTCTACCTTGCGCAGCACGGGGCTGCGCGACAGCGCGAGCGCTTGGGTGACGAGGTCGCTGTACACCTGCTGCAGATCGTGGCCCCAGAGGATCGCCTTGCGCTCGGTTGCCTTGTCCACCACGAACGCGCCGATGAGCGCGGTTGCCTGCGCGTAGACGTGGGCCGCTGCTCCTGGCGAGAGCCTTTCGAGGGCCTGCGGCTGAACGTCGATGCGCCGCCGTTCGGCTCCGGGGATGGCCGTCGGTTTGCGAACAGCGGGGCCTGCCTCAACGACAGGAGCCGACGCATCGGTTCTCCGCGCCGAGGCTCCTCCGGCCTTGCGCGGGGAACGGGCAGGCGGCTCGACCACGGTCGGTCGCAGCTTCTTGTCCCCCGTCTGCATGGCGAGTTTCAGGAGAAGTGGCTGAGGACGTCGTTGATGGAGCCAGTGAAGCCGCGGCCCACCGGCGCGTACTCCCAGCCGTTGTCGCCATGCATGACGCTGCCGAGCTGGACCACGTTGAAGTCCCCGAATTCCTTTGAGAGCTGGTAGGCGCCGATTTCCCGCCCACTCTCGTCCGCGATGGTGACGGTGCAGACCTCGATGTCGGCGAACGCGGCCTCTTCCTCGGACTCGGCACCGCCTTCGTGCTCCTGGCCATGGCCGGCCTTGTGGACGGTGGCGAAGAGGGGAATCTCATTGATGCCGGCGGGAAGCCGCGACCCGTCGATGACGATGGCTTCAGTGTTGCCCTGCACCCGGATGTCTCCGGAATGGCGCAGTCCGCCCGAAGGCGTGGCAAAGGAGCCGTCCGCAGCGGCTACCAAGACGCCGGTCTTCGGGCTCATCCGGGTCGTGTTGTAGGTGGACAGAATCTGCTCCAGGGCAGTCACCTTCGCGCCGCCGCCGTCGTTGCGCGCTTCCAGCGCGTGAATGTCTACATCGTCCTCGTGACGTGCATCGCACTTCCACGCGACCGTGACTTTGAAGCTTGCTCCCTTGTTGAGGGCCAGCTGCAGCTTGGGTGCCGGCTTCGCGCCGGGTTTGTCGAGGGAAAGAGTGAGCATGAAATGATTCCCGCTGTCATGATTTGTGGAGCGCGGCAAGGTCCGCGCGCGACTGTTCGAACATGCTCCGCGCCTGCTCGAACTTTTCTTCAGTTTCTTTCTTGGCCGCTTCCACCAGTTGGTGGATCTCGCGGGTCTGGGCGATGATGGCGGCGATCTGCTCGGCCTGCGCCACGCGGTTTTCGCCGGGCGCCTTCGCCGCGGTGACCGCCACGTCCTTGGTCGCCTGCCCGCGCAACTGTGTGAGCTGCTGGTCCAGGCGCGCCTGGCGCTCGGCGATCTGCTGCACGGATTTCACGGCAAAAGCGCCATGGATCGACAGCAGCGTCATCTTGATCGAAGCAAAGCGCGAAGAGACAGTGGTGGCCGTCTCCTGCAGCGTCGCCACCCCGGCGGCCTCGATCTGTTGGATCACCATCTGGTCGGCCGGCAGGCGCGTATAGGTGCCTTCCAGCGCCAGTGCCCGGCTTTCCAGCAGCCTGAGTTTGTCCTGAAGCTCTCGCACGCGGGCCTGCGCGGCCACATCAGCGGGGTCGGCGGTTGTTTGCTCCAGCGCCACGTACTGCCTGGCCTTCTCGAGGAAGGCGCGCGCTACTGCAGCGTCGAGGGTGAAGCTGGAGAAATGCTCACCATACGATTTTTTGAGCGTGTCGAGCGCCTGCAGTTCGCCGAACAGCGTCTTCATCTCCTTCGACAGTTCGCCTTCGAGGCGTTGCATCTCGTCGGCCAGGGTCCGCGTGCGGCCAGCCACCAGATCGCCGACTTCCTGCATGAATTCACGAAAGGCATCCTCGGGTTTGCGTCCGGCAACCTTGGCAATGAGGCTGGCGAAAAATCCGCGCTGCTCACCCCTCTGGATCTTCTCCAGGATCTCGGGGAGCTTGGCGTCATCCACGCCTTTTTCCAGGCGCTGGAACAGCGCGAACACCTTGGCGGCCGTTTTCTTGTCGAGACGCGCCAGAAAGCCGTCCAGAGTCTGCTGCAGCGCCTGTTCAGAGCCCAGGCCGATATTGATGATGTCACCGGGCGCAACCGCGCCGAAGTCCAGCGCCCTCAACGCCTGCTCTGCCTGCGGCACCTGCTCCGGCCGCAGCACGATGGCGCCGGTGTCCAGGGGCGGTGCCGGGATGGGCAGGGTGGCTCGGGTGTCGGTCGCGCGTACGGCGGCGGGGAGTTCGGTGGGTTTCATCAGCTCTTCCTTAAGTACCACGGCGAGTCGCCGGGCCAAGCCTCACTAGATCACATGGCGTTGGTGCAAACATTATTGTCGCTTCCTGTGACTCCACGAGGGCGCGTCCCCGCCGCCGGGGTGCTGTTCGCCGCGCTGGCGACCGAGCTCCTGCCTGACGTGTTGCATCGGCGGCTTGCTGGGTGACGCTTATCTGTTTCACCCTGGACATCGTGGCAATGTTGGCCCTGAAGGCATTGTCCGGCAAACTTGAGTGCGGGATGGGGCGAGAGCCAACGGCATACCGACGAGCCTGCTGCTCGTTTCCGGAGTGGAGATCGCACTGGACGGGCTTCCAATCGGAATCAGCTTCGCCGCCAGCGACGGCCAAAGGTCTTTTGATCACTGTCGCCTTGACACTCGAAGTCCTGTTCCTCGGAGTGGCGGCCGCCGCGGCAATCACGGGAGTCGGGTCGCGTCGGCGGATCATTGGGACCACGTGTGCCTTCGGGGCGCTCTTGCTCGGTGGGGCGGCCATAGGCGCGCCTATTTTCTCAGCGGCGTGAACGGGCAGGCACTGGATGCCGTGATGTCGTTTTCGGTGGCGGCGTTGCTCTATCTGGTGACGGAGGAACTGCTCACGGAGGCGCATGAAGTCGACGAAACGCCGCTCCTGACTTCGATGTTCTTTGTAGGATTCGTTGCGCTGTTGACGATCGAGATGCTCGTCTCTAGCTCGGACGAAGTCATGCTGTGGCACGGCGTCGAGGCGTCGGCGGCGATCTGAGAAGCGCTTGAGCATACTTGGCGACGCTGAAACTGAACGTGCCGCGGAAGTTGATGTGGCTGGAGTGGGCCGGACCCATGCGCCGCAGCCAAGCGTCGTCGATTTCCATGCCGCCCTTGCGCAGGCGTTCGACCACATCATTCATCCGGTTGGTATTCCAAGCGATCACGATGTTGGTCAGCAAGGCGTGCGAGCCGGAGATCGCCTTCATCTCGTCGCGCCGCCGGCCGCGCTCGGTGGGCAGTTTGCCGGTGTAGACAACCCGCTGCAGCTGATGAACCGACTCGCCCCGGGCAAGCAACGTGTGAATCTCGCGGCGGAAGTCCTCGATGGTGACGTAGTCGCACAAGAAAATGCTTCTCAACAACCTGCCAAGATGTTCAGCAGCGCGACAGGCCGGATCACCTTGAGCCGCGCTGCCGAGAAATCGCAGTGCGAGATCGGCGCCGATCTTGCCCATGCGAATGGAGGCGATCAGCCGCAGCAGTTCATCCCACCCTTCGCGGATGGCCCTTCGCGAGAGGCGCTTGACCGTCACGCGCTCGATGTTCTCCGGCACGGCGAAGCCTGCCGGCAGGTAGAGCTTTCTCTCGGCCAGGTCGCGCAGGCGCGGGCACAGGTCGAATCCGAGCAACTTGGCCACCGCCATGGCACCGTTGGTGTAGCCGTGGGTGTCGACCGCCAGCAGGGACAAGCGAATGCGGTCCTGGCTGCGGTTGTGCTGCTCCACGCCCTCGATCGCCACCCCGGCTTGGCGTTCGTTGAGCACGATCGGCTGGTCGTAGACGATGCCCCATCGATCCAGCAGGTGCGTGTAGATGCCCGCCGCGTAGGTACGCCGGCGGGGATCGACGCGGGCGCTCCACAGGTGGCGGGATGCGTCCAGCGACATCATGTCGGCCGAGGCCTTCTCGCCGCTGCCCCAGTGGGCGGCCAGCGGGACGCGGCCCTGGAATTCGACCACCCGCTCGTTCGCGCGCCGCAACCGGCCATGGGTTTCCAACGCCCGCATGGCCACCGACACTTGCGCCGTGTCAACGCCCGGGATCATCGACGCAGCGGTCTTGGCGTCGATGTCGGTGCCGTGTGCGAGCAGCGCCGCATACAGGGCAAGCAGTTGCGCCACGGTTTCGGCTCGATGTCCGAGCAGCACCTCACTGACGCTGCACAGCGCGTCCATCTCCAGCAGAATGTCGGGGAATTGCACGTCGCCGATCAACTGGTAGATCAGGTCGCGCATGCGGCGCGGCTCCCCATCGTCAGGCAAGGCGGTGACCGCCGGCAGATGCAGCATCCCGTCGGCGCCGATCTCGATCTTGCCTTTCTGGCAGGCCTCGGACACAGCGATGACGCCGACCTTCAGATTGTCCAAGGCGGGCTCGATGAATTCGTCGGCCGTGCGCGGCAACCCCAGCAGGGCGATGTACTTGTCGCGCTCGCGCGCCCACTCTTGCGGCGAGATCAGCATCTGATCGCGCTGCCGGAAACTCAGCGAGTGATCGATCCACACCTTGCCGCTGCGCAGGCTTTTGCGCAAGGACATCATGGTGCACGCGGCAAAGGCCTGCAGGCCGCTCTTGGGATCGGCGTCATGAACAAGATCGTGCCAAGCCGCACCCACCTCAGGGATCTTGAACTCTGGCGGCAATTCCGTCGCCCTCATGCCTTGGAGGTCGCGCCAGGCAGTCCACTGCGTAAAACCGGTGTCGTCGGCTTGCCCCCCGAATTCGAGGCCCTCCAAGCCGCCCAGAAACGCCTTGACGCGCTGCTGGTCCGCCGCCAGGGCCCGGCGAACATGGGACAGGAAGCTGCCCTGGGGCGTATCCAGCAGGTCCGACAAGACCTGATCGACCTCCATACAGCGCACGCGCCAGGTTTTTGTCTCGTCACGCAGGACCTCCCTGGCCTTGAGCGCCTGCTGGCGAGCCGCGCTTTCCGACTGGCTGCGGCTGGTCTGGGCTTTCTGCGCGGCGTCGCGAAACAGTTTCTGGCTGCGCCGGCTGCCTTGCTGTATCGCCAAGTCGGTGAGTTCGAGCAGGGTCATGCGCAGAAAGCACACCAGCTCGATCGTCTGTGTCGTGTCCTTGATCTCCTTCGACTTCGCGGGCCGGCGCGCTTGCATCTGCTGGGCGTAGGCGCGCTGTTTGGGAATGGCGATGTTGTCGAGGGGCCACTCGTGTGCCTTCAGTCCCTTGAGATATCGGATCTTTTCCAGGACTTCTGCCAAGCTGGTCGGGCCGTGGCGCCTTGACGGCGTCTTGAGCCATTCGAGATAGGTGGCGGCGCCGTCAGGGCGCGCGCGATAGGCCGACTCGCGGCAGCTCTTGAGCGTGGCCGCCGGCACGGCTTTGCTGATGGTCTGCAAAATCTCGGCTTCGGTCGCAGCGAACGCGGCGCGCGCCCAGTCCTGCACACGCCGAGGACCGGGGATCAGGATGCGGTGCTCGTACAGCCAGTGGCATGCCGCAGTGGCGAGGTCGTCGGAGTGGGAGGCTTCGGCGGCCTGCAGCTTGAGCAGGGCGACCAGCTGCGCCTCGGACTGTTCGTCGAGGTCCTTGAGGCCCAGGTGGGTTTTCGCCCAGAGCTGGTGTTTGTACAGCGTCTGGCTGCGCTGATAGATCGAGCGCAGGCTGGCGATCGTGGGCGCAGTCGTCCTGAAGGTCTCGCCGACGTAGCGCAGGAGATTTCTGGGCAATACCGTGGAGCTGTCCAACGGGCGGCCCACCGCTCGCAGATACAGCACCATCAACGCCGCCGGCGCGCGGTGGTCGGAGCGAAACTGCGCGCCTACTGCCTTGATGTCGGCCGCAGTGAGCTGGAAAAACTGATTCAGGTCGAAGTCGGACAGGCGGTTCGACAGGCCCTCCTGGCCAACAAAGCGAAGGGCGTAGGTTGACATGGCCGACGTCGAGCAGGTGTGGTTGGCCAAGTGTACGACGGCCGTTGAGCGGGCCTAACTTGGCGTATTTCGGTCGATCAGCAAGGCTGCAAGCCGCGCCCGGAAAGGGTTCGCGCGGAAAACGCACCAATTTGCACGAAAAGTACGATCACCCC
>NZ_JAMXAX010000014.1 GCF_023913775.1 Acidovorax facilis | reverse complement strand
GCGCCCACCACCCTCACCATCACCCGCCCCGACGACTGGCACCTGCACGTGCGCGACGGCGAGCCCCTGCACACCGTCGTGCCCCACACCGCCGCCCAGTTCGGTCGCGCGATCATCATGCCCAATCTGCGCCCGCCGGTCACCACGGCCGAGCAGGCCATGGCCTACAAGCAGCGCATCCTGGCCGCCGTGCCCGCAGGCATGAGCTTTGAGCCGCTGATGACGCTCTACCTCACCGACAACCTGCCACCCGAAGAAATCGTGCGTGCCAAGGCCGCAGGCGTGGTCGCCTGCAAGCTCTACCCCGCCGGTGCCACCACCAACAGCGACGCGGGCGTGACCGACCTGCGCAAGACCTACAAGACGCTTGAAGCCATGCAGAGAGCCGGCATGCTGCTGCTGGTGCACGGCGAGGTGACCAGCAGCGACATCGACCTGTTCGACCGCGAAGCCGTGTTCATCGAGCAGCAGCTCATCCCGCTGCGCCGCGACTTCCCCGAGCTGAAGATCGTCTTCGAGCACATCACCACCAAGGACGCGGCGGACTACGTGGCAAGTGCCGATCGCTTCACCGCCGCCACCATCACCGCGCACCACCTGCTGTACAACCGCAACGCCATCTTCATCGGTGGCGTGCGCCCGCACTATTACTGCCTGCCCGTGCTCAAGCGCGAAACCCACCGCGTGGCCCTGGTGCAGGCCGCCACCAGCGGCAGCAACAAGTTCTTCCTGGGCACCGACAGCGCTCCGCACCCTGCGCACCTCAAGGAACATGCCACCGGCTGCGCGGGCTGCTACACCGCCCACGCGGCCATCGAGATGTATACCGAGGCGTTCGACAACGCCGGTGCGCTCGACAAGCTCGAAGGTTTCGCCAGCTTCCACGGCCCCGACTTCTACAGCCTGCCGCGCAACACCGGCACCATCACCCTGCGCCGCGAGTCGTGGACACCGCCCGATAGCTTTGCGTTTGGCGAAGCCGAACTCAAGCCCCTGCGCGCTGGTGAAGCCCTGCCGTGGCGGCTGGTGTAAGCGAAGCCTTCGACGCCATCGACTGGAGCGCCCCCTGGCTGGCGCCGTGGCGCAATCAGGGCCAGCCCGTGGCGCAGCAGCTGCAGCACGATACTGCAGTGCACCGGGCGTTGCAGGCCGCAGCGCCGCCAGCGTTGCCGGTGGGTTTTGTGCCCCAGTCCGAGCTGCCCGAAGGCACGGCCTACGAGCAGTACATCTGGGGCACCCGCCGGGTGCCCACGCGCGACAACCTGCACGACTTCTTCAACGGCCTGGTCTGGCAACAGTTTCCGCACACCAAGCGGCGCCTGAACGAGCTGCAGGCCCGGGCCATCGCCGCCGATGGTGTGCAGGCTGTGCGCGGGCCGTTGCGCGATGCGCTCACGGTGTTTGACGAGAACGGCGCCGTACTGCAAGCGCCGCCCGCGCTGTGGGCCGCGCTCAGGGTGCGAGACTGGCAGCGCCTGTTCATCGACCTGCGCCCGCTGTGGGGGCACGCCCGGCTGGTGGTGTTCGGGCATGCGCTGCTTGAAAAGCTGGTTCTCCCTCGAAAACCCATGGTGGCGCATGTGTATCAGGCGCCAGTAGCTATTGAATCAATAGCAATTTTGGATGCTTGGCTGGCGCAGGAAATTCAGCCGCAGCCGTGGTCTGCCAAGCCCTTCACCCCGCTGCCCGTGCTGGGCGTACCCGGCTGGTGGCCCCCTAACGAGACGCCGGACTTTTATGCCGACACGCAGGTGTTCCGCCAGCCCCGGGCTGTGTCAGGGGGCTAATTCCCGTCAACGCTTGTGTGATAAGGCCTGTGCGCGGGTTTGCACCTACCATAGCGCGATGAAATCGCGGCCATGGGGCTGCCAGGGGCGTGCAGTGGCCCCAGCAGCGGGTTCGGTGCTTGAAGCGCAGCACCCGGCCCCCATCTGAGCCAGCAAACACTTGTTGTTGTTTACCCCACGGAGAAACCATTCCATGAAGCGGATCCTTTTGTTTGTGATGACCAACCTGGCCGTCGTTGTCGTGCTGGGGGTGGTGGCCAGCCTGCTGGGCGTCAACCGCTACCTCACGGCCAACGGGCTCAACCTGGGCGCGCTGCTGGGCTTTGCGCTCGTCATGGGCTTTGGCGGCGCCATCATCTCGCTGCTCATCAGCAAGCCCATGGCCAAGTGGACCTCGGGCGTGCGCGTGATCGACGGCTCCGGCTCGCCCGACGAGCGCTGGATCGTCGAGACCGTGCGCAAGTTCGCCACCGAAGCCAAGATCGGCATGCCTGAAGTCGGCATCTTCGAAGGCGACCCCAATGCGTTTGCCACGGGCGCGTTCAAGAACTCGGCCCTGGTGGCGGTGTCCACGGGCCTGCTGCAAGGCATGACGCGTGAAGAGGTCGAGGCCGTGATCGGCCACGAGGTGGCCCACATCGCCAACGGTGACATGGTCACCATGACGCTGATCCAGGGCGTGATGAACACCTTTGTGGTGTTCCTGTCGCGGGTGATCGGCTATGCGGTCGACAGCTTTCTGCGCAAGAACGACGAGAGCAGCTCGGGCCCCGGCATCGGCTACTACGTGACCACCATCGTGCTCGACATCCTGCTGGGCTTTGTGGCCGCGATGATCGTCGCCTGGTTCAGCCGCCAGCGCGAGTTCCGTGCCGATGCAGGCGCGGCGCAACTGATGGGCCGCCGCCAGCCCATGATCAATGCCCTGGCCCGCCTGGGTGGCATGCACCCGGCCGAGCTGCCCAAGAGCATGGCCGCCATGGGCATTGCCGGTGGCATTGGCAAGCTGTTCAGCACCCACCCGCCCATCGAAGAGCGCATTGCTGCGCTGCAGAACGCGCAGCAGCAAGGCTGATCCGGTTCAACCTGGCCCTTGAAGGCCGCTGCAGGGGTTGCCCCTGCGGCGGCCTTTTTGTTTCTGGGTGGGTTGTCGGCCTTGTGGGGCGGCTCAAGGGTTTGTAACCTTTTGTCGATAACCAGTGGAAACCCAATCCCGCATGCCGTGCGGGCAGCAGCGGGGTGCCGATCCTTATTCCCACGAGAACACCTTATGTCCATCTCCCACGCACGTGTTGCGGTCCGTCTGGCCCTGGCCTTTGGCATTGTCTGTCTGGTCATGTCGCTCTCGGCCGCCGTCGGTATCTGGCGGCTGGCGGGGCTGCAGGACATTGCCGACGACCTGGGCGGCGCATCGTCCGAGCGCGCACTGCTGGCGCGTGAGCTGCACGCCATCGTGGTGCTGAGTTCCGCACGTGCAGAAACGCTGCTGGAGATCGACAACCCCGCCTACGCGGCGCGCATCGACGCGGACCGCAAAACCACGTCGGCCCGTTCGTCCGAAGTGCGCAAGCGCCTGGACGAGCTGGCGGCGGATCCGGAATCCCAGGCCTTGTTCGATGCCATCGACAAGGCAGGCAACGGTTTTCGCACGGTGCGGGACGACCTTGTCAAGCGCCGCAAGGCGGGCGAGGCCCTGCCGCCCGACGCCATTGCCAACCAGCTGCGCCCTGCGGCCGATGCCTATGCCGCTTCGGTGAACAAGCTGGCCGAGTACCAGCGCCAGCGTGTGGCCGAGGCCCGCGAGGCCGCCGCCCGCAGCGAGAGCCAGGGCATCACGCTGCTGGCCGCAGGCTCGCTGGTGGGGCTTCTGCTGAGCCTGGCCTGCGCCTGGCTGCTGTCGCGGTCCATCCTGCAGCCGCTGGCCCATGCGTCCGAGGTGACCGACCGCATTGCCGAGGGCGACCTCACCTCTCCCGTGCCCGCGCCGCAGGCGGGCAGCCGCGATGAACTGCAGGCCCTGCTGGCGCGCCTGGGGGGTATGCAGGCGCGGCTGGCGGAACTGGTGGTGGGCATGCGCCAGGCCAGCACCTCGGTGGCCGGTGCCAGCAGCGAGATCGCGGCGGGCAACAGCGACCTGTCGGCCCGCACCGAGCACACAGCTTCCAATCTGGAAGAAATCGCCGCCAGCATGGAAGAACTCCTGGCCACCGTGCGCCACAGCGCCGACGCCGCAGCGCAGGCCAGCACGCTGGCTACCGGTGCCAGCAGCGTTGCCCAGCGCGGGCGCGAGGCCGTGGACCGCGTGGTGGGCACCATGGATGGCATCGCGCTGTCGTCGCGCCGCATTGCCGACATCACCAGCGTAATCGATGGCATTGCGTTCCAGACCAATATCCTGGCGCTGAACGCGGCCGTGGAAGCGGCCCGTGCCGGTGAGCAGGGGCGGGGCTTTGCGGTGGTGGCCAGCGAGGTGCGCAGCCTGGCCCAGCGCTCGGCAACGGCGGCCAAGGAGATTGGGGGCCTCATCAGCGACAGCGTGCGGCAGGTGGACGAAGGCACCAAGCTGGTCCATGCAGCGGGCGGCACCATGGGCGAGATCGTGAACTCGGTGCAGCAGGTGGCCACCATCATTGGTGAGATCAGCACGGCGGCGCGTGAGCAGACCACGGGCCTGAGCCAGGTGGGCGAGGCGGTCTCACAGCTCGACCAGATGACGCAGCAGAACGCTGCGCTGGTGGAGGAATCCTCCGCCGCAGCCCAGGGCCTGCGCGTGCAGGCGCAGCAACTGGCCGAGCTGGTGGAGGCCTTCCGGCTGCCCGCAGGCAACGCGCTGCGCTGAGCTGGGCTGGGCTGGGCGGAGAGCAGGGGCGTACCGCTCTACTTCACCTCCACCCGCCAGCGACGGCGCGGCGCACGCAGCGCATGGCGCTTGCGGTACTCGGACGGGGCCATGCCGGTGTAGCGCACAAAGATGCGCCGGAACGCAGCCGGGTCGGCGTAGCCGCAGGCCACGGCAATGCTGGGCACGCTTTCCAGCGTCACCTCCAGCATCACCCGGGCACGCGCGCAGCGCAGGCCGTGCAGGTGGTCCAGCGGCGACTGCGACAGCTCCTGCTGGAAATGCCGCAGCAGGGTGCGCGTGCTCACCGATGCGGCCTCGGCCAGCCGGTCCAGCGAGTAAGGCTGGTCCAGGTGCGCCTCCATCCAGGCAATGGCGCGGGCGAGTGTGCTGTCGCGGGTGGCGGGGATGTGCTGCTGTGCGTTGGCCTGCAGCGCCGCGCGGGCGCGCTGGTGGTCGGGGGTCATCACGGTCTCGCAGGCGGCGGCCAGCTCCGGCCCCAGCGCCTGGTGCACCAGGGCGATGGCCAGCAGGTTCACGTTGCTGGGCAGCGCGCAGCTCATCCAGGGGCCGTCGTCCGACAGGTCCTGGCCCAGGCTGTGGCCGATGCTCGGGAAGTCCCGTTCAAACCCCGCGATGTAGAACCAGGGCAGGCAGGCCTGGCGCCCATTCAGCCGCCCGCTTTGCGCCGCCAGCCAGGCGCCATTGCCCATGGTGAGCAGCTTTTGCCCTGCGTCCAGCGCAATGCCCAGCTGGCGTGACAGCGCCTGGTGGCGGGCTGCCACGGCACGGATGGCCGGGATGTCTGGCGCGTGGAACGAAGGGATGAACAGCGCCCGGGTGGGGGCCAGCGCCGCATCCTTGTCATCTGGCGCCGTGTAGGCTGCCAGGGGGCTCGGCAAGGGTGCCAGGGGCAGGCCCTCGGCGTCCAGTAGGCGCCATGCCAGGCGGGGTGCTTGTGCACCCATCCGCTGGCTGGCCAGCAGGTTGGCGCCGCGCAGCAGGTCGATGAGCTGCAGGGCACTGCCTGCGGCCGATTCGGGCAGCAGCGGGATGTCCACGCGGAACACCGGGGGCTTGGGCGGCGCCGAAGGCAAGGACGAAGGTGACGGTGGCATGGCGATATTGGCTCTGTGTATGGCGATTTTCGCTTGTCGTGAAGGCAGCGTGCGCTTTTAGCATGAACGTGCTTTTCGCTTCCCCACCCAGGCCCTCGTGGCTGTTCACTCCCTACGGATCTGCCCATGCACAAACCCCTCTCTGCCATCGCACTTGCCGCCGGCCTCGTCGCCAGCGGGCTGACTTTCGTCTCTTCGGCCCAGGCCCAGGCGCTGGATGCCGCGGGCTTGCAGACCATCGACGCCGCCGTGAACGCCGTGGCGCCCAAGATGGTCAGCTGGCGCCGCGACATCCATGCCCACCCCGAACTCTCGGGCCAGGAAGTGCGCACCGCCAAGCTCGTGGCCGAGCACCTGAAGAAGCTGGGCATGGAGGTGCAGACCGGCGTGGGCGGCACCGGCGTGGTGGGCACGCTCAAGGGCGGCCTGCCCGGCAAGGTGGTGGCCCTGCGCGCCGACATGGACGCACTGCCCGTGCTGGAGAACACTGGCCTGCCCTTTGCCAGCAAGGCCAAGGCCAACTACCTGGGCAAGGAAGTGCCCGTGATGCACGCCTGTGGCCACGACGCCCACACCGCCATGCTGATGGGCGCGGCCGAAGTGCTGGTCGGCATGAAGGCCCAGCTGCCAGGCACGGTGAAGTTCATCTTCCAGCCCGCAGAAGAGGGCGCGCCCGTGGAGGCCGATGCCAACGGCAAGGTGCCCAGCTTCGGCGCCAAGGCCATGATCGAAGCAGGTGCGCTCAAGGACGTGCAGGCCATCTACGGCCTGCACATCACCTCCAACCTGCCGGGCGGCGTGGTGGGCTACCGCAGCGGCCCGCTGATGGCCGGGTCGGACAACATCACCATTCATGTGGAAGGGCGCGGCGGTCATGGCTCCTCACCCTGGGCCACCATCGACCCCATCGTGGCCGCCAGCCAGGTGGTGATGGGCCTGCAGACCGTGGTGAGCCGCCAGCTCAACATCAGCCAGGAACCGGCCGTGGTCACCATCGGCCAAATCCAGGGCGGCACCCGCTACAACATCATCCCCGACAAGGTGGAGATGATGGGCACGCTGCGCACGTTTGACGAAGACATGCGCCAGGAAGCCCTCAAGCGCATCACCACCACGGCCGAGTCCATCGCCGCTGCCAGCGGCGCCAAGGCCAGCGTGCGTTTTGGCCCCGTGGCCTACCCCGTGACCACCAACCCTGCGCAGCTCACGCAGGCCTCGCTGCCCGCGCTGAACCTGGCCATGGGCGGCAAGACCATGGTGATCCCCAAGGTGGCGGGCTCGGAGGACTTCTCGGAGTTCCAGAAGGTCGTGCCCGGCTTCTTCTACTTCCTGGGCGCACCGCCCAAGGGCAAGGAATTTGCCAAGGCGCCACCCAACCACTCCGCGCTGTTCGATATCGACGAGGACCAGCTGCCGACCGGCGCACGCAGCCTGGCCGCACTGGCCGTGGACTTCCTGCAGCGCAAGTAAGAAGCGAAAAGCAGAGGGGCGCCGCGCGGCTCAGGCCGTGCGGCGGGGCGAAGCCAGTCGGCTGCCGATGAGCAGGCGAAACGGCAGCAGCAGCGCCACGCCCAGCCCCAGCTTCACCGCGAGGTCACCCAGTGCCCAGGTGATCCACGGGTCGCTGGTGCCCCCAAACGCAATGCTCCAGAACACGGCGGTGTCCAGCACCGCTGCGAGCAGCGTGGCTACCAGCGGCGCGCGCCACCAGGTGCCATGGCGCAGACGGTCAAACACGCTGATGTCCAGCCACTGCGAGAGCAAAAACGCCGAGCCCGACGCGATGGCAATGCGCACCGGCGCCAGCACCACCGAGGCCGCAACGGCCACCGCAAACCCCACCCACGCCACCCGCCGCGCCTGCTGCGGGCCGTGGGCGCGGTTGACCAGCTCGCTCACCAAAAAGGCCACCGGGTAGGTGATGGCGCCCCAGGTGAGCCAGTTGTTGATGGGGAACTGCACGAGGATGTTGGACGCCAGCACCACGGCGGCCATGGCCAGCGTGGCCGCTGCGAATGGCGGCCGTTTGGAGGACCGCATCACGCGGCAATGCCCAGCAGGCTGCGCGCCACCGCCTCACCCACCTTGATGCCATCCACGCCCGCCGACAGAATGCCGCCCGCGTAGCTGGCGCCTTCGCCCGCCGGGTACAGGCCCGGCGTGTTCAGGCTTTGCAGATTCTCGCCACGCCCGATCTTCAGGGGCGATGAGGTGCGCGTCTCCACGCCCGTCAGCACCGCGTCGTGCATGTCAAAGCCCTTGATCTTGCGGCCGAACACGGGCAGCGCCTCGCGCAGCGCCTCGATGGCGTAGCCGGGCAAGGCGGCGTGCAGGTCGCCCAGGGCCACGCCGGGCTTGTACGAGGGCTCCACGCTGCCCAGCTGGGTCGAAGGCTTGCCACTAATGAACTCGCCCACCAGCTGGCCTGGCGCACTGTAGTCACGCCCGCCCAGCACAAAGGCATTGGATTCGAGCTGGCGCTGCAGCACGCTGCCCGACAGCGGGTGGAACTGCCCGGCGGGCAGGGCTTCCACGCCATAGGTCTGGCCCAGGTGGGTTTCAAACGCCTGCGCCTCCTGCGGGTAGTCGCGTGGGTCGATGCCCACCACCATGCCCGCGTTGGCATTGCGCTCGTTGCGCGAATACTGGCTCATGCCGTTGGTCACCACGCGGTTGGGCTCGCTGGTAGCGGCCACCACGGTGCCACCGGGGCACATGCAGAAGCTGTACACCGCGCGCCCGTTGGCGGCGTGGTGCACCAGCTTGTAGTCGGCAGCGCCCAGCAGCGGGTGGCCCGCGTGGCGACCCCAGCGGGCGCGGTCGATCACGCCCTGTGGGTGCTCGATGCGAAAGCCGATGGAAAACGGCTTGGCCTCCATGGCCACGCCGCGCTGGTACAGCATGGCAAAGGTGTCGCGCGAGCTGTGGCCCAGCGCCATCACCACGTGGTCGGCACGCAGCTCGGTGGTCTCGCCTGTGGCCTGGTTCAGCACCTTCAGGCCGCGCAGGTGGCGGGCTTCACCGGTGCCTTCGATGATCACGTCCGTCACGCGCTGCTCAAAGCGGATCTCGCCACCCAGCGCAATGATCTGCTCGCGCAGGTTCTCCACCACCTTCACCAGCTTGAAGGTGCCGATGTGCGGGTGGGCGACGTACAAAATCTCTTCGGGCGCACCGGCTTTGACGAACTCGTTCATCACTTTGCGGCCCAGGTGGCGCGGGTCCTTGATCTGGCTGTAGAGCTTGCCGTCGCTGAAAGTGCCGGCGCCGCCTTCGCCAAATTGCACGTTGCTTTCGGCATGCAGCTCGCGCTTGCGCCACAGGCCCCAGGTGTCTTTGGTGCGCTCGCGCACGGTCTTGCCGCGCTCCAGCACGATGGGCTTGAAGCCCATCTGCGCCAGCACCAGGGCCGCAAAGATGCCGCAGGGGCCAAAGCCCACCACCACGGGGCGCAGGGGCAGGTCTGCCGGGGCCTGGCCCACAGGGTGCCAGGCCATGTCGGGCGTGGGCTGGATGTGCGGGTTGCCCGCAAACTGGGCCAGGAGGGCGGCTTCGCGCGCGGGCTGCGCGAGGGTGATGTCCACGATGTAGACCGCCAGCAGGTCGGCCTTGCGCGCATCAAAGCTGCGCTTGAAGACGTGCAGGTGGGCGATGTCGGTGTCCGCCAGGCCCAGGATTTGGGTGGCAGCGGCGCGCAGGGGCGCCTCGGGGGCTTCGGCCACGGTGAAGGGCAGCCGGATTTCGGAGAGTCGGATCATGTTCTTGCGGGCCCGTGTCGATCGGGCGGGTTGCAATGGCGTGGGGCCGCGATGATACGGGGTGTGCGCTGCGGAGGGAATCCCGGGGAGGAACGTTGCGTGGAGCAGGTTGCCAAAATACTATCAAATTAATAGCTGCTAGCGCTTTATGGATAAGCGCTAGGGGCATATTTGAATCATATTTTCTGCTCTGCGGAGCTTTCAGCGCCCAGGTTGGCCTGCCGGCGCCAGCGCAGCTCTGCCACGCCCAACGCCACGGCCGCGAGCACCAGTGGCCCAAAGTAATACAGCGCGCGGTAGGCCAGCAGGGCCGCCAGCACTTCTTCCTGCCCCAGCGCCTGGGAGGCCAGCAGCGCCACGCCCACGGCCTCCAGCACACCCAGGCCCGCAGGCACGCGCAGCACCAGCCCGGCCACCGCCCCCAGCAACACGGTGGCCAGCGCGGCGGGGTAGCTCACCTGGTGTTGCAGCACCGTCCACAGCGCGGCGCCCATCAGCATCCAGTTGGCGGCCGACACGGTCACTTGCCACAGCGCCACGGGCCAGTGCGGCAGCGGAAATTCGTGTCCTCGCAACGTTAGCGCCCGCCCGCTGCGCAATGCGCACACAGCCACATAGGCCAACGGGAGACAACCCAGCACGGTGCCGCCAAGACGCCACTGCCAGGACTCTACAGCCCACCCGGCCAACGCAGGCGGCTGCCATGTCCACGCCAGCACGCCCGCCAGCAACAGGTAGCCCACCCAGTTCGTCACGATGCTGGTGCCCACCACCTGACCGATGGTGCCGGGGTCCACGCCACGCCGTGCGTACAGCCGGTAGCGCACGCCCACACCGCCAATCAGCGAGCCCAGGTTGAGCGTGAACGGGTAGCTCGTCATGGCGATGGCCAGCGTGGTGGTGCGCGTCAAGCGGTGGCCGCTGCAGTGGCGGCCCACCCAGTCAAAGCTGCCGTAGGTGAAGTGGCTCAGCAGCGCCAGCGCACCGCCCACGGCCAGTGCGGTGGTGGGCAGGTCGCGCAGCGCCTGCAGCACGGCGGGCCAGTCCACGGTGCGCCCCTGCCGAAAGATCAGCCCAGCCACCACCGCAAAAAAAGCGGCGGCGAACCCCCGGGTGACCCACGGCCACCAGGCCTGCTCCGGCCAGTGGCGCCAACCGCGTGGGCTGCTGCTACTGGTGCTGCTGCTGGGGGCAGGTGATGCCATGGCGTCGGCGGTGCCCGTCTGGGTGTTTGCGAGCAATGTGGGGGTGGCCATGGCGGGGGCTCCGGGGCGCCGTCAGGTGGCCGCGCTGCTGGCGGGCTCGGCCGACGACGTGCCCGGGCTGGCCAGCGTGATCGTGGGCTCATGGTGGGGCAGCCAGCCCGCCCACGCCGGGAACCAGCGCATCAGGTGGTACACCGCATAGCTGCGCAGCAGACGCAGTCCATTCCAATGGCTGGGCGCTGCAGCTTCGATCTGCTTGCAACTGGTGTCCATCAGGTGCGACAGGCGGCGGTGCAGGTGGGCGTTGAAGTCGCGGTCCTGGATGATCACGTTGGCCTCCAGGTTCAGCGACAGGCTCAACGGGTCGAGGTTGCTGGAGCCCACGGTGGACCAGTCCTCATCCACCAGCGCCACCTTGCCGTGCAGCGGGCGGTCGCAGTATTCGTACACCCGCACGCCCGCGCGTTGCAGGTGGTCGTACAGCAGGCTGGCTGCCGTCTTCACGATGGGCATGTCGGGCTGGCCTTGCAGGATCAGCCGCACATCGACGCCCCGCTTGGCGGCACGCCGCATCTCGCGGATGAACCGGTAGCCCGGGAAGAAGTAGGCGTTGGCAATCACCACCCGGCTGCGCGCGGCACGCAGGGCCACGCGGTACTGGCGCTCGATGTCGTTGGTGTGCTGCTGGTTGTCGCGCGTCACAAACATGGCGTTGGCTGTGCCTGCGTGGGGGCGGCCGGTAATGTCTGTGGCGTGGGGGCGTTGGTGCGCGCTGCGGTCCAGCACCGCTTCGCGCGTGAAGCGGTGCATCTGCGCCACGACCGGGCCGCGCACCTGCACGGCATAGTCCTGCTTGGCCTCGGGGCCGAAGTCGGCCATGTGGTCGGCTGAATAGTTGATGCCGCCGATGAAACCCAGCTGGCCGTCCACCACCACGATCTTGCGGTGCATGCGGCGCAGCACGTTCAGCCGCTGCCCGAGGAAGCGACGGCCCGGGTCAAAAACGCGAAAGCGCACACCTACATCCACCAGGCTGCCCACAAACTGGTCCGACAGATCGGGCGAGCCAAACCCGTCCACCAGCACATGCACCTCTACCCCGCGCTGCGCTGCGGCCAGCAGGGCTGCATGCAGTTCCTGCCCGATCTTGTCCTCGAACAGGATGAAGGTTTCCAGCATCACCTCGCGCCGGGCCTGGGCAATGGCGTTGAACACACGCGGGAAGAACTCCTCGCCGTTTTCCAGCAACTCGAAGTGATTGCCCGGAACCCAGCGGGATGAGCGGGGCAGGCGGAAAGCAGGGCGTTTCATAGCAGGATCTCCGCCGCCAAAGGCGCATGGTCCGAGAGCTTGTCCCAGGGTTTTTTGGGCAGTGACAGCGGCGCATGCACAGCGGCGTTGCGCACGTAGATGCGATCCAGCGCCAGCAGCGGCATAGAGGCTGGAAACGTGCGCACCGCACGGCCAAAGGCCTGCACAAACACCTCTTGCAGGCCCGCTTCGCGGTGCAGGATGTCGTGCGCACGGTTGCGCCAGTCGTTGAAATCCCCCGCCAGCACCACGGGCTCGTTGGCTGGGAAGCTGCGCAGCAGATCGCACACACGCAGCAACTGCCGCTGTCGATGGGATTCCTGCAGGCCCAGGTGCACACAGACCGCATGCACCGGCACGTGGTGGCCCGGTGGCTGCAACACGCAATGCAGCATGCCGCGCCGCTCGGGCCCGCTGATGGAGATATCGTGGTTCTCGTAGTGCGTGATCGGAAACTTGGACAACAGCGCATTGCCGTGGTCGCCGTTGTCATACACCGCGTTGCGCCCGTAGGCGTATTGCGACCAGATGGTGTCCGCCAGAAACTCGTAGTGCGGCACCTGCGGAAAGTTGGCGAATCGGCTGGCATGGCGGTTGTGCGTGCCCAGCACCTCCTGCAGAAACACCAGATCGGCTGCCACATCCCGCACGGCATCCCGCAGCTCATGCAGCATGAAACGCCGGTTGAAGGTGGTAAAGCCCTTGTGCACGTTCACGGTGAGCACCTTGAACGCGATGGGCTGGGGATCGGTAGCGGCGGTGGTAGCCATGGGCAGTCAAACAATCTTTGGAGTGGGTCCCCCGCGAAGCCGCCGCGGTGTGCGCAATGGCCACTAGGGGCAGGCCGAGGGATGACTCGATTGTTTGGGCTGCACTGCCTTGCCGCTGTAGGACGGCTGGCCGTGGTTTTGTGCTGCTGGGGACGAAAAAAATGGGGCCTGATAGCCCCATTTCGTTCTGCAAAGTGCTGCTCTGGCGGCAGCGGCGCTTACGCCGGCAGGAACCCTTCGACCGACAGGTAGCGCTCGCCCGTGTCGTAGTTGAAGCCCAGCACCTTGGCGCCCGCAGGCAGCTCGGGCAGCTTTTGTGCAATGGCGGCCAGCGTGGCGCCCGACGAGATGCCCACCAGAATGCCCTCTTCGCGCGCAGAGCGGCGTGCGTATTCACGGGCCGGTTCGGCATCGACCTGGATCACACCGTCGAGCAGGCTGGTGTCGAGGTTCTTGGGGATGAACCCCGCGCCAATGCCCTGGATGGGGTGGGGCGACGGTGCGCCCCCCGAGATTACGGGCGAGGCCGTGGGCTCCACCGCAAACACCTTGAGATTCGGAAACTTTGCCTTGAGCACCCGTGCCACGCCGGTGATGTGGCCGCCCGTGCCCACGCCGGTGATCAGCACGTCGATGCCATCGGGGAAGTCCGCCAGGATCTCCTGCGCCGTGGTGCGCACATGCACATCGATGTTGGCGGGGTTCTCGAACTGCTGGGGAACCCACGCGCCGGGTGTCTGCGCCTGCAGTTCTTGTGCGCGGGCAATCGCGCCCTTCATGCCCTTTTCGCGCGGGGTCAGGTCAAACTGCGCGCCATAGGCCAGCATCAGGCGGCGGCGCTCGATGCTCATGCTGTCGGGCATCACCAGAATCAGCTTGTAGCCCTTGACGGCCGCGACCAGTGCCAGGCCGATGCCGGTGTTGCCGCTGGTGGGCTCGATGATGGTGCCGCCGGGCTGCAGGGCGCCGGACTTTTCAGCGTCTTCCACCATCGACAGTGCGATGCGGTCCTTGATGGAGCCGCCAGGGTTGCTGCGCTCGGACTTCACCCACACGTTGGCCGCCGGGCCAAACAGGCGGTTGATGCGCACGTGGGGCGTGTTGCCGATGGTTTGCAGAATGTTGTCAACTTTCATGGCGTCTCCTGTGAGTGGCGAAGAAGGGGTTTGTGCAACGCCCGTTGTTCATAAAAAACCGTTCGGACTGAGCCTGTCGAAGCCGGGGCGTGAGGCCGGGCCCTACGACAGGCTCCGGGTGAATGGGTTTCACGGGCTGGCACTGCGTTACCCCGCGCATTCTGAACCAGTTGTTCTACTGCCTGGGTGATATGGATATACCCAAGGTATCTCTCAAAGCCGATACAGACCGGCTTGCAGCAGCGGGCTGATCTCCACCAGCATGGCTTTGTCCACTGGCGTGATCTGCACCCGCACCGGCAGCCCCCGCGCAATCGTCTGTGCGTTGGTCGCAGTGTGCTGCGTCACCTCGGTACAGGTATAGCGCGCGGCCCGCCCGCTGCGCCACACCGCCAGGGCCAGCGGCAGCATCCACTGGTCGGCCAGGTGCGGGCCCAGGGCACCCGCGCTGCGCTGGTAGTCGCGCACCTCATCCACCAGCCGCTTGGCAACCTGCTCGGCCGACAGGCCGCGCTCGCCCAGCTGGCAGAACACCTCGGTGATGTGCTCGTACTCCAGCGTGGCGATCAACGCGTTGCCCGGGCCTTCGTTCTGGCGCGTAGGGGGCTGGCGCAGTCGGCCGGATTCAAAGGTCCAGCCCATGCGCTGGCCCAGCGCGTCCAGCTCCCGCGTGGCAATGTTGCGCGCCAGACCCGGCACCAGTGCCTCGCCCCACGCGTCTTGCAGCGGGCCGCGCTCCAGCACATCCACGGGCGTCAACGGCAGCGCTGCGGGCGTGATGTGCGCCAGCAGCTCGCCACCCCCGGCGGGGTAGAAGCCGCGCCGCTGCAGTTGCAGATCCAGGCCCACGCCCAGCCGCCGCACCAGCGGTGCAAACGCCCGCTCCAGAAAGTCAAACGGCGGCGCCATCGGGTTGTGCGTGCCGCCCGAGAGCTGCACGCGGCTTTCGCCATCGGCCAGCATCAACGCCGGCAGCACGGTCTGCAGCACCAGCAGGCAACTGCCCGCCGTGGCGATCTGAAAGCGGTAGTCGCCGGCGCGCACGGCACCGGGTGTAAACAACAGGGTTTGCGACCCCAGCTCGGCTCCCTCGGCCTGTCCGCCACACACAGCCACCGCCGCCTGCACGCAGGCCAGGTGCTGACGCATCAGGCCGGGTTTGGGGCGCCCGGCGCGGATGCGGGTGATGTGCAGCGGCCGGCCAGTGACCATGGCAAGGGCCAGGCCGGTGCGCAGGATCTGGCCGCCGCCTTCGCCGGTGGAGCCGTCGAGGGTGAGGGGATGCAGGCTGGTATTCGTCAAGGCGCTGTGCATGGGGGGATCTGTGCGTCCGCGTTTTTGGCGAACATGGCTTGGATAGCGTTGCTTGACGAGGCGAGGCAATGGCAGGCGCCTTCAATCACATGTTCAATAAGATAGTCAGAAGGTCCCGTTTGCATAAACACCTGACCATCCTGTTTGACATCGAAGATATGGCCTAAAGACGCTGGCCCGCAGTGAATGAAATCTGAGAGTGTTGAGTATGCAAACAGGTACACCTCTATTTCTTCAGCGCGTGCAGCCCATTCGTACGGCTTGATCTCCTTGAGGCCTTTTGTTTCTTCCAAGCGGACCGCTTCGTCGGCCTCTTTGGCGAGGCTCTTGGACAATTCTGGTCCTAGTGCTTCAAGCGCTGCAGCGTTCTGCAGCACCCACCGACGTGATTTCGCACGAGAGATGATTTCTTGAGTCATGAAGTCCTCAGCAGTAGCGTTGCCACTACAGATGGCCTTTAGCTTGAAACCTATCTCCAAACATTGGCGGTTCAGGGATGCACTTGCTGCAGCCATCCCGGTCTTGGACAAGATCCCGCAGCTGCGCGCAAGCTCTATCAATCGCAACACAAGGGCGTGCACGACAACGTGCTGCATCTTCCCCGAGAGGAATGAGTGTTCGCGAAGAACCGCTTCTAGCCGGACTATCTGCGCGTCTAACTCGCAAAAGTGCACGGAATATCTTGTCTGAATTTCCTGTTCAGTCATATATCACCCCTTCACGCAAACAACTTGCTTGAGCGTGTACACCACCTCCACCAGGTCCTGCTGCGCCGCCATAACCGCATCGATGTCCTTGTACGCCATCGGAATCTCATCGATCACGTCGGCATCCTTACGGCATTCCACGCCCTCGGTCGCCTTGATCTGGTCTTCGATGGTGAACATCTTCTTCGCCTTGGTGCGGCTCATGGTGCGGCCCGCCCCGTGGCTGCAGCTGTTGAAGCTCTCGGGGTTGCCTTTTCCGCGCACGATGAAGCTCTTGGCCCCCATGCTCCCCGGGATGATCCCCAGCTTGCCTTGTTCGGCACTCACTGCGCCCTTGCGGGTCACAAACACCTCTTGCCCGAAGTGCGTCTCGCGCTGCACGTAGTTGTGGTGGCAGTTCACTGCTTCCACATGCGTTTCGAAAGGCTTGGTGATCACGGTGCGCAGCGCGGCAATCACGCGGCCCATCATCACCTCGCGGTTGGCGGCAGCAAATTTCTGCGCCCACCCCACGGCCTTCACATAGTCACCGAAATACTGCGCGCCTTCCTCGAAGTAGGCCAGGTCCTTGTCCGGCAGGTTGCGCTGGTTCATCTCGGCGTCCTTCTTGGCCAGCTCGATGAAGTGGGTTCCGATGGCGTTACCCACCCCACGCGAGCCGGAGTGCAGCATCACCCACACGGACTGGTGTTCGTCCAGGCAGATCTCGATGAAGTGGTTACCCGTTCCCAGCGTCCCCAGGTGCTTGTAGTTGTTGGTGTTCTTGATGCGCGGGTGCGCCTCGCAAATTTCCTCGAACTCATCCACCAGACCGGCCCAGGCGCGGTCGGTCTCGGCGGGCGGGGTGTCCCAGCTGCCTTTATCGCGGCCCATGCGTTTGGGCGTCATCCCCACCGGCACCGCGCGTTCGATGGCGGCGCGCACGCCGGACAGGTTGTCGGGCAGGTCGCTGGCCGTCAGCGTGGTCTTGCACGCCATCATTCCGCACCCCAGGTCCACCCCCACCGCAGCGGGGATGATGGCCTTGAGGGTGGGCACCACCGAGCCGATGGTCGCGCCGATCCCCAGGTGCACGTCGGGCATCACCGCCACGTGCTTGAACACGATGGGCAGGCGCGCAATGTTGCGCAGCTGGTTACGGGCTTCTTCTTCCACGGGAACGCCGTTGGTCCACATCTTCACGGGGACGCCATTGGGGACTTCGTATTGTTCGTAGTTGTTGTTCATATTGTTCTTTCGTCTTTGTTGTTCATTGAACCATTCCACGCGCTGCGGCTTGGGCATAGTTTTTCAGTTCGTCGTCGTTCTTCACCTGGCGGATGAAAGCATCCATGTGTGCCTGCAATTCCTGGTGCCGGTTCAGGCGGTTGCCCTCATGGCCGATCCCGTGCAAAGCCGATATCTGCGCTTCGCGCCAGGGCATAGCCAGCATCTCGCAGAACACCTGCCATATCGCATCGCGCCACTCGGGGATGTGCTTGGCGTTCCAGAACGTGGGCCATACGTCAAACCACATGTAGCTCACGAAGTAGAGGCGGTCGCTTCTGCTCCCGATCGTGCTCTGCTCGGCAGTGCTCAGGCGCGGGCCGAGGCAGTCGCGCCACAGGGTGGGCAAGGCCCGCACCATGCGCATCGCGTCGTCCAGCGGCACGGTCGGGTCGTTCACCATGTGCGGGATGTCGCCCGCGTTGTTGCTCATCACATGGTTCAGACCCATTCCGACCTGATCGTCGCTGTACGGCGCCAGATCGTTTCCTGCGTTGGCGAACAGCACGGTCTGGATGTGCGTCCATTGCCGTGGCGTGGCTTCGAACTCGGGCTCGTCGATATCCCAGTACCACTCTTGCCCGCCTTTTTCTGGCACGGGGCGGTCGAAAAGGTAGCGCAATGCTGCGTGGTACACCGCCGAGTCCAGCCCTACGGACTCGCAACTCACTGAGATGGTTTCCCGGCTCAGGCGCCTTTCACGCGCAGTCAGTTTCTTTGCTTTCATCACGATCTTCTCTTTGTCTATGGCTGCTCAACGCATCTTCACCAGGCCATTGAGCACCTGGTCCAGTCCACCAAACACCGATATCTTGTCGATGCGTTCAGCCACCCGTTCCAGCGTCTCCAGCTCCTTCATGCGCAGGGCAACAGGGTTGTCCTCCATCACCTTCGCCGTGTTGAGCAGCGAGCGCGTAGCGGCGGTTTCTTCGCGGCGGCGGATCACGTTGGCCTGGGCCTGTTTTTCCGCCTGCACTACCTGGGTCAGGATGGTCTTCATCTCGCCAGGCAGCACGATGTCCTTCACGCCCACGCTTTCCATCACCATGCCAAAAGGCATGAGCTTGGTAGCCATGTGCGCGGTCACCACGTCGTCGATCACCGTCTTGTTCTCCAGCAGCTCATCGAGCGTGCGGGTGCCCACGGCGGCGCGCAGCGCAAACTGCAACTCGCGGTACAGGTGTTCGGCAGGCTTTTGCAACTGGGCAAAGGCGCGCAGCACATCGGTGTAGCGGAAGGTGGCCGACAGATTCAACCGCAGGCTCACCTTGTCGCGGGTCATGATGTCCTGGCCCGATACCTCCACGGCTTGCAGGCGCAGGTCCACCAGCTCCACGGCGATGGTGCGGCCGTACTTCCAGAACGCGTAGGCGCCTGCAGGCAGCAGCCGGTCCACTTTGCCGTCGATGGTGAGCAATGCGCACTGGCCCTCAGGCACCTGCACCTGCAGCACGCCGGTCAATCCGGTCACGCTGCGCTGGCGCAGTTGTGTGTGCGTGAGGCGCGCCACCAGGGCGGCGGGCAGTTCGGGGCCCGCCTCCAGGTCGATCACCTGCACACTCACCTCCACCAGGCCTTTCCAATAAAGGCGGCGGGTGCCAGGGGGCAGCACCTCGACCAGCACGCCGTTTTCGCTGCGCAGGCCCACTTGCTGCTCCGACAGGTTCACCTGCACGAATTCGGCAGCCACCACGGCAGGCTCCTGCGCCATCAGGTAGTCGGCCAGGCCGTGGGTGAAGGCGGGTTGTTCGAGGGCGAAGGTCTCTACGCGCAGCTGGTCCATGCCCGCAAACAGCCAGTAGGTACCGCTTTGGAGCACGCGGTCAAAGCTGCCGTTGCGCAGCAGCAGGGCGCGTTCGTTTTTCTTCACGGTCACTCGTTGGATCAGCTTCATCATTTTTCTTCTCCTCGTTTTCGTTACATCGTTGTCATTGCAATCAGGGTGCCGTTACAGCAATGGCGGGGTGCCAGGGGGCACAGCCAGGGCCCTGCAGTGCGCCGTGGTTGCTGCCCTGCAAGCACGGCGGCAGCGTGGCTGGCTGCGGGCGCGGGCTGTGCCGGGTGCTGGCACAAACCGCCACCGGCTGACGGGGTCTTGCCTTGCGGTTGCGTCCAAAGGAAGCGCAACCCTGGGACAACTCCCCGCGTTCGGCGGGTGGTCTTTCGACCGTTACTTCCAAGTGTTGGCCTTGCGGCCGTGGGCAGGAATCGAACCTGCGACAACCGCCTTTCGGCGGGGCTCTACCAGACTGAGCTACCAGTTGTTGGCAAGCCGGGAGTCGAACCCGGCACGTCCTCTTGCGAGGCGTCACCACGACCTTGCCTCTACCCAGCGTTTGCGGCGTGCGGCATGCGGGGAATCGACAAGGCCTTGAGAGCCCGGATTCCCTGCACCGGCGGGGCGAACGGTGGTCCTAACCCCGGCCTGTGAGCGGTCACCGCTTGCGCTGGATGTCTTATCTATTGCCAGATGTGTGCCAACCTGAGTTTTGTCGGTTGAATTTCTTCAAGTCTTTGATTTGTATGGAGAAATTCATCCGTCAGATTTTTTACTTCTTAGACGAATTTGAGATAACTAGAATTAAAGCTAGCTAAATAGATAAATAGAATGCGCAAAAACAAAGTCGTGATAGGTTTCCTGGGCACCCAGCTCGATTCCGGCCGGGGCGCGGGGCGTTGGGAGAAGTGGCGCCCCACCGTATCGCTGGTGCAGCATGAGGACGTGGTGATCGAGCGGCTGGAGCTTCTCTACACGCCGCCCCACCAGGACTTGGCGCAACAGGTGCGCGTGGACATGGTGATCGCGTCCCCCGAGACCACGGTGAACCTGGTACCCCTGCCCATTGCCGACCCCTGGGACTTTGGCGAGGTGTATGCCAAGCTCTTTGATTGGGCGCGGGGCTACCGCTTTGACACCGAGCGCGAGGAGTACTGGACGCACATCACCACGGGCACCCACGTGGCGCAGATCTGCCTGTTTTTGCTGGTGGAGTCGCGCCGCATTCCGGGCGTGCTGGTGCAAACCTCACCGCCCAAGCGCCAGAAAATGGGCAACCCGGGCAGCTATGCGCTGATTGACCTGGACCTGTCGCGCTACGACGTGATCGCCCAGCGTTTTGGCGCCGAGCAGCAGGACGCGGTGCAGTTCCTCAAAAGCGGCATTGCCACGCGCAATGCACGCTTCAACGCGCTGATCGACGAGGTGGAGCGCGTGGCGGTGCGCTCGCGTGCGCCCATCCTGTTCACCGGGCCGACGGGCGCGGGCAAGTCGCATTTGGCGCGACGCATGTTTGAGCTGAAAAAGTCACGCCACCAGGTCGAAGGCGAGTTCGTGGAAGTGAACTGCGCCACGCTGCATGGCGACGGTGCAGCATCCACACTGTTCGGCCACAAGAAGGGCGCCTTCACTGGCGCGGCAGCCGACCGCGCAGGCCTGCTGCGCACGGCACACAAGGGTGTGTTGTTCCTCGACGAGATCGGCGAACTGGGCCTGGACGAGCAGGCCATGCTGCTCAAGGCCGTGGAAGAAAAACGCTTCTACCCCATGGGCAGCGACCGCGAGGTGGCCAGCGACTTCGAGCTGATCGCCGGCACCAACCGCGACCTGCGCACCGAGGTGGCGGCCGGGCGCTTTCGCGAAGACCTGTATGCGCGCATCAACCTCTGGAGCTATGTGCTGCCGGGCCTGGCGCAGCGGCCTGAAGACATTGAGCCCAACGTGGACCACCAGCTGGCCCGCGCAGGTGCCGAGCTGGGACGCAGCGTGCGCTTTTCCAACGAGGCGCGCGTGGCTTACCTGCGCTATGCCCAGTCGCCCGAGGCGCTGTGGACCGGCAACTTCCGCGACCTCTCCGCCAGTGTCACGCGCCTGGCCACGCTGGCCGACAGCGGCCGCATTGGCCTGCCCCTGGTCGAGGCCGAAATGGCCCGCCTGCGCTGGCTGTGGCAGCCCGCCAGCGATGCGCGCAACGGTTTGGCGTCTACGCCCGGCGCGTTGGGCCGCGACGATCTTGCGGCCCTGCTGGGCGAAGAAACGGTGGAAGCCATGGACCTGTTCGATCGGCTGCAACTGGCGGCCGTGCTGCAGGTGTGCAGCCAAGCTCGCACCCTTTCCGACGCAGGGCGCCTGCTGTTCCAAGTCTCGCGCACGCAGCGCACGGTGGTCAATGATGCGGATCGGCTGCGCAAGTACCTAGCGCGGTTTGGGCTGGACTGGGAGCGGTTGACTTCGGCGTCGTTCCCGTCATGGTTGGGACGACGCCATTAGACACAGCGCGTGGTCCCGCGCGGTGTTTGCCGCGCAAGCCTCGGCGGCCGCCCTACGATGGCTGGCGGGGCAGCGCCCAGCCGCGCAGCAGGGCGGTGATGCGGGAAGCGTCTCACTGCTCGCGCGCGAAATGGTGAGTCTGGCCATCCGTCCAGGTGATGATTCCTGTTCCCAGCAGGTCGAGCTGCCAGTGAAGTTGGCGTTCGCCCCGAGCGTTTACTGCGAACCCTTCCGCGTAGCAGCCAGACCAGTCACGTTGCGCGAACCCTTCTTCCGGGACGCGCTTGGCTTCGTGCAGAAAGTACGCCCTTAATTCGGCTTCACTGAAGCGCGGTGCTTCGCAGCGGTTACGTGTGCCTTCTTTGACGGCGAAACTCTGTACCCAATGAAGGTTGGATGGCTGTGCCACTGCGGACGCGCAGACCCAACAAGACAAGAGGGTGATCAGCGCCACCCTCATTGGAACACCAGGCTCTTGGCCTCATCGGCCTGTTTGTAAGAGATGTCGGAGTGACGGTAAACGTCCGTTTGCAAGTCCAGCCCGTAGTGGCTACCCAATGCCTGCGTCAGCCATTTCAGCGATTCCGTCTGCTCTGCCGTGGGACGTTCGAACAGTTTTGTCTTCGGGTCGAACTTGGCTACCACTTCAATGGCCACGGAGTCACCGTTGGTGGGATATCGATCGGGGTAGGCCTTGGCCTGCTCCCGGGTGTTGAGCGCTTTGACTTTGGCGCCGTAGCTTGCAGACGAGTTCATGAGCGTGTCGATCGCCGTTTTCTCTTCTTTGCTGCAGGTTCGGCTGTCATCGCATCGGGAGCGGATTTTTCCGACGCTGTAGACGCTCTGGTCCAGTCGCGCAGTTTGGTAAATGGTGCCGTCTTTTTCGATGTAGAAGTGCGCGCCGATCCCGTCGGTCTTGGCGTGTTCTAGATTCATGGTGCTGCTGTCGGTTTGGTGCAGCACGATGGCATCGACCCTGGTCATGGCGCCGTGTTCCAGTGCCGCAACGCGCTTATCGACTACGCGTGGGTCGACGATAAAGCCGTCCTTGATGATCAAATCTTCATTGACCCCGTGGCCACCCGGAACTCCTCCCGCATGGGTCGTTGCAGTCACGTTCATCGGCATTCCTCCTGATGTTGCTGTGGTAAACGGTGCGGGGCCAGTGTGCCCATTGAGAACCCGTGGCGCCATATGTGTGATTACCAGTGAGACAGTGTTTCTGGTTTCATCCTGTAAGTAGTCATTGCGCGGCCTGTCACGATCTAGGCCCCGTTTTCAATGGCTGCTTACCGTTTATGCATGCAAAGCCGGAAAGCGACTCAGGCAAGTCGACAAGTGGCCACCCGCCTACCGAGGCGCACTAAGTGGATTTTTGAGACAGGTGCAGCTGGCGGATGGCGCAGCGCAGTGCGCAGTGCGCTGTGGCCCGGGGCGATGCGATAATCGACAGCGTGAAGCGCGCCAGACCGCCGCTGGTGCAATCTGGGAAACCAGGCACTGGAGGAACGTCCGGACTGCACAGGACAGCGTAGCAGCTAACGGCTGCCCACCGTGAGGTGAGGATCAGAGCAACAGAGACGAGTCCCGGGGGAGTGCCGCAAGGCAAACCACCGGGGGTGAAACGGGCAATCTCTACGCGCAGCAATACCAAGTAGGCCAACGTTGATGTGGTTCCGCAGAGTTGGCGGGTAGGTAGCACCGAGCCGTGGTGGCGACACCCGGCCCAGATTAATGGCGGTCACACTGCGGGCAACCGTGGTGCACAGAATCCGGCTTATCGGCGCGCTTCACACTTTATTTCCCATCCCCGGTTTCCCCACCGCGGTTCCCAGGCCCTTCGCGCCTCAAGCTCTGCCGATGGCGGGAATAAGCCGGCCTTGCCCAGCAAGGGGCGGGGGCTGGCTCAGTTTTTCGTGCAATGGGGCGCATGCCCCTTTTCCAGCTCGCTGGCTCGCGCCACGGTGTCGGGGTGGCTGCTGAGCAGCGACCACACGGGATGCGAGGCCATCTCTTCTGCCGTCTTGCGCTGGCGCGCGCGTTCGGGGCTGCTGGCGCCGGGGTCTGCCTTGGGTGCAGCCGTCTTGTCCTGGCCTGCTTTCTCTTGTTCTTTCTTCTTGTTTTCTTCTTCTTCCTCTTCGTCGTGGGCAATGGCCAGCAGCAGCTTGCCCATGGGCGCCGTGGGCAGGGCCGTGTGGTTCATGAGGGCGATGGCGTAGCAGTCAGCTTCGCGTTCGTGGCTGCGGCTGTAGGCCAGGCCGGTGAGCACCGATGCGCCTGTGGACACCACCGTCGACACGTCCCCGAGCGCCAGGCCCAGGCCCATGTTGAGCACGCCTTGTTCCACCACCATGCGCGTGGTGTGGCGGTACACCACATGGCCGATCTCGTGGGCCAGCACGCCCACCAGGGCGTCGTCGGGCAGGCCCTGGTCGGTGGCTGTTTTCACGATGCCGTCGGTCATCACGATCTTGCCGCCGGGCAGGGCAAACGCATTGGCGCCCATGCCTGATCGGAACTCCAGCGACAGCGGCGGACGGTAGTCGGGGTAGCGGTGCATGGTTGTGGGCGTCTGCTGCACCAGGGCGTCAAAGCGGGCCTTGAGCTGCTCCTGCCGCTCCTTGGGGAGCTTGCTGGGCTTCAAGGTGCCGTCGTCCATCTGCTTGAGCACGTTCTCGGCCACGCTGGTTTCCCAGCCCAGGGGCACAAAGCGGGTGAGCTGTGTGGCTGCCCAGGGCGTGCCATAGCGGTAGAACAGCGTGAGGCCGATGACGGCGGCGGCTGTCACACCCAGCAGCACGGGCCAGCGGGTCTGCATGCGCTGGGCCAGGCCGGGGCGTTCGCCAGCGGCTGCGAGGGCGGCACGCCAGTCGCTCACGGCATCGATCTCCAGGCTGCCGTGGTCCCGCAGGTCCACGACCACCCGGGGCTGGGGCTTGTGTTCGTTCCAGGCCTCTGGCCAGCCCACGTCCTTCCAGGCGAACACGACCGGCTCGGCGCCCGGCTGAGAGAGCGGGTGGAGCACCAGCGACGGGCCCTGCGGCGTGGGCCGCAGGCTCACCATCACGGGGCGGGCTCTGCTGCTCTGGCCGTCGAACCAGCGTCCTTGGAGCAGGTCTGTGTTCACGGGGGCGGGCATGCTCAACCGATGAGGTCCAGGCCAGCCGCATCGGCCAGCGCATCGCCCAGGCCGCCCTGTTGCTGGCGCACCATGGCGCCCGCCACCTGTTCCACGCCGCCCTTGACGTGCAGGGTGACGGATTCGCATTTCATGCGGTATTCACTCACCCGCGCAAACGGGCGGTAGAGGCCGAGCGTGAGCAGGGTGAGCAGCATGTTCTTGATGCGCAGCCCCACGTAGCTGCTGCTCTTGAGATGGCACTTGAACCGTGCCACATGGCTCACGCCGATGTTGTTCCACATGAGCTGGAACATGCGCGCCTCCCGGTAGGCGCGGGCGGGGGCCGAAGCCAAGATCAGCATGAAGATGCCCGCGATGATGGACACGATGATCACCAGAATCATCCACAGGCCCATGCGGCTGCTCTGACCGGCGAACAGGGCGATGGAGCTGCCCGCCAGCACGCCAATCAACACCGAGAACCCCACCACGGTCAGCACGAAAACGGCTACCGTGGCCAGCCACACCTTGACGAAATCCATGTACACCGGCTTCCAGCGGCCTTTTTCGGCGCCTACCTGGGCCTTGAGCACCAGCAGGCTCTTGTAGTTGTATTCCAGGCGGATGAAGCACAGCACGGTCAGCACCAGGCCCAGCAGCAGCAGGGCGCCCATGGCCGGGGTGAACGAAGGCATCTTGGGGTTGGCGGCTTCGTCCTCCACCTCCTGCAAGACGTCGGCCAGTTCGGGCGAGAGGATCTGCATGCCAAAAAACACGCCAAACCACACCAATGCCAGCGCAAACAGGGGCCAGCTCGCGAGGTAGACCTCTTTCCAGTGGGCGGTGAACTGCAGGCGCAGGCCGCGCCAGCGCGTGGCGCCCAGCCGAAAGCGCATGGCACTGCCCCAGATCAGCGGCGAGAGCACGGCGCCCGTCAGCAGCAAGACGCCCACGGCAGCATCCTGCCCCGTGTTGGCCGCGATGTTGTAGGCCAGGGTGATGAGCATCAGCAGCACGAAGCCCATCACCATCTTGCGCTGCTGCGCAGTGAATTCGAGCGGGCTGCCCGCCACCAGCGTGTGGCTGTAGAAGTACTGCGCCGTGCGGCGCCGGGCCCAGGGGGTGTAGATGCCCAGCGTGACGATGGACAGCAGCACGTTGACGATCCACACCCGAAAGTATTCGCCCCCGCTGCCCGTGAACTCCATCGGGTGTGCATCGATGTTCTGCGGCATGAACGTAGACATCGGCCCCGCAGCGCTGTCTCTGTCTGATGAAACTTGGCTCATGAACTCCCTCCTGTTTGCCGCGCAGTGTAGCAGCGGTCAGTGGAAGAAAAATTTATGCCAAATTGGCCTCTGGCGCTTTTCCATCAAGCGTGAGTAGCTATATTTTTAGTAGCTGACTGGTGCAGCGATGTCTCTGCCGGCTCTGTTGTCAGCAGCTGGCGCGTCATCACCAGCGCACCCGTGGAACTGGCTTTGCCAGGCCACCGGGTGGGTCCCCCTCAGGGGGATGGCGCCGAAGGCGACTCAGGGGGAGTCAGAACTTCTCCCAAGGCTGCAAATACCGCCACTGCCCTTCAGGCACCTTCGCCAGCGGCACGCGGCCGATGCGGATGCGCTTCAAGGCCACCACGGCCAGGCCCACGGCCTCGCACATGGCCGGGATCTGGCCGGGGCGGATGCCCTTGAGGGCAAAGCGCAGCTTGGTCTCGTTTTGCCAGCTCACCTTGATGGGCGGCAGCGGGCGGCCGTTGAACGAGAGGCCGTGGCACAGGCGCTGCAGCCCGTTCGGTGCAATGTCGCCTTTCACCTCCACGATGCACTCCTGCTCCAGCGACTCGATGTCTTCCGCCAGCTTGCGCGCGATGCGCTTGTCCTGCGTGTAGACCACCAAGCCACTGGCCTCGGTGGGCAGCGGGGTGAAACATTCCAGCTGCTTGAAGTGGCGCTGCAGCACACGGATGCCTGAGGCGTCCTCAGGCAGGTGGGATGCCGGGCCCAGCAGGGTGGTGGCCGCAGTGGCGCCCTGGCTGCGGCTGGCATGGGCCGCCTGCCCGGCGGGCAGACCCAGGCCCGCTTCAAACCCCACTGGCTTATGTAGCAGCAAGGTCACCGGGGTCAACTCCAGCAGGCTGGCGTCTGGCGCCACCGTCACGGCTTGGTCGGGGCGCACGCGTGCGCCGGGGGCTTCCACCACCTGGCCGTCCACGCTCACAAAGCCGCCTTCGACGAACTGCTCGGCCGTGCTGCGCGAGCAGTTCAGTTGGTCGGCCACACGCTTGGCCAGGCGGATGTGGGAGGGGTCGGGGTTCTTGTCGGTCATGGGGTGAGGAAGGTAGGCATTCGCCTATGGGAATCGAAGGGACAAATGCGTGATTGTCGGCGGTGCCTTCAATACGGGTGCTGCCGCATGCCAGTGCCTTGGTGGAACCGGCTTTGCCGGGCCACTGGTGGCGTCCCCCTGAGGGGGAAGGCGCGTAGCGACTCAGGGGGCATCAATTGTTCCCGGGCTGTTGTGCTCGAATGCGCTCCACATGCGCCAGGAGCGAGCGCTGCGCAACGGGCCACATGCGCGGCGGCACGTCGGCGTAGGCGTGCCGCACCCAGTCTTCCATGCTGCCCTGGGGCAGCGCCTGCATGGCGGCCAGCACCTTGGCCTCGCGTGCCAGGCGGTGGGACTTGAGCTTGGCGATGGCGCCACGGGCATTGCCCAGAACATAACCGTGCGCAGGCAGGATGAACTCCACGCCATGCTCGGCGCACACGGCGTCGAGCTTGTCCAGCGAATCGAGGTAGTCGGCCATGTTGCCGTCAGGTGGGTCCACCACCGTGGTGCTGCCGTTCAGGATATGGTCGCCGCTGAAGAGCAGGGCGTCTTCCACCAGCAGCAGGCACAGGTGGTTGGCGGCGTGGCCCGGGGTGTGGATCACCTGCAAAGTATGGGTAATATTGCCCTCTGGCGCTTGTCCATCAAGCGCGAGTAGCTCATTATTTTGTAGCGATCTGTCGGGTGTGAATGTGCTGGCCGTGCGCGCGGTGGGCGCCGAGGGCAGGCCCAGGATGGGGGGCCGGGCTTTGCCCGCCTGCACACACAGTGCCTGCAGCGGCGCGGCGCCCGGCGAGTGGTCGGGGTGCGAATGGGTGCACACGATCATGCGGATGTCACCGCCCGCCGCGCGCCAGAGCTTGTCCAGGTGTTCGGGGTCTGCCGGGCCGGGGTCGATGGCGATGTAGCCCGTGGCGGGGTCGCCCACCAGGTAGCTGTTGGTGCCGGGGCCGGTCATCACGCCGGGGTTGGGGGCGGTCAACCGGTGTACGTTGCGCAGCAGCGGCACGGGGCGCTCGGTTTGCCAGTCCAGCGGGTGCACGATCTGGCCGTCGGGGCACACCAGGGCCAGCTCGCCGTAGGGCATGTCGCTTTCCATGTACCGCGCTTCCTTGCCCGCCAGCGTGCCCGCGCGCGGGCAGCTGGTCCACAGGGGCAGCTCGTGGGCCAGTGCATCAAACACGGCCTGGGTGGTGGCAAACGTGGCCAGCCGCTGCAGTGTGCGGATGGTCGGAAAGATCATGAAGAACTGCCCCGCCTCATGCCGTGCCAGCGCATCGGCCGGGCGCACCCAGACGGGCTCGAACTGCTCGGCCTCGTCAGCCACAGGCTCCTGGCCCTCGGGCATGCGGGCGACGAGAAATGGCACGTCGAAGCGGCGCGGCAGGTCGCGGTCGGTGATCCAGTGGGCCAGCATGAAAACGCTGTCGGCCGCCAGCCGCAGGCCGCGCGCGGTGCATTGCGCCACAAAGGGCTGGTGGCGGTCGATGGCGGCGATGTCCTGCGCATCGGCCATCAACCCCTTGCGGGGGCCGTCGGCATGGCGGGCCAGCAGCACACCCAGTTCTTCAAAACTCTCACGGATGGCGGCGATGGCCTGGGTGAGGTGCAGGTCGCTTTGGGTGGGGCGGCGGTCGGCGGCGGTGTGCGATTGCGCATCCAGCGCATCGATGCCCCCGCCCGGGAACACATAGGCACCCGGTGCAAAGCTGGCCTTGTCGGAGCGCCGGGTCATGAGGACTTCGATGCCTCCCGCATTGACGGGTGCATCGCGCAGCAGCAGCACAGTGGCGGCCAGGCGGGTGGCTACAGGTTCGCGGTAGGGGTGCAGTTGTTGGCTGGTGCGGGGCATCGGGCCATTATCGAGGGGAGGCGCGCCGTGTGCACACGTCCCACTTCGGTACGGCCCATGGGCCGTACTACGGCGGGTGTGCTGGGTTTGACCACTCAGCGCAACGCCCGCAGCTGCTGCAGGCGCAGCAGCACCGCATCAATGACGGCGTTGGCGCCTTCCACGTCGCAGCTCCACAGCATCTCCAGCAGCTCGATCAATGCGATGGCGTTGGTCTCCTGCAGTGCCGCCTGGGCAGCTGCCTGAAGGTTGTGCGCGCCCAGATCGTCCAGAACGTTGACGGTTAATCCCATGAGGTACTCCCTGTTTTTTTAAGGAGGTCCATCGTAGGTGCGCGGCGGCCGTGCGGCGGGCTGGCCGGCATGATCAATATCAAGGGCGGGCGAGAAAGAAAGCGCCAGCGCGCACCATCTCCTCGCTCAGCCGCGTGCCGGAATTGCCAGACCCCTGACCACCGCAGGGCGTGCCACAAACACGTCCAGCACGCGCTGCACGTCGGTGAACTGGCCAAACTCCACCAGGTCGCCCGCGCCGTAGAAACCAATCAGGTTGCGCACCCAGGGCAGGATGGCGATGTCGGCAATGGTGTACTGGTCGCCCATCACCCACTGGCGGCCTGCCAGGCGCTGGTTCAGCACGCCCAGCAGGCGTTTGGATTCGGCCACATAGCGGTCGCGCGGGCGCTTGTCTTCATAGTCCTTGCCCGCAAACTTGTGGAAGAAGCCGAGCTGGCCGAACATCGGGCCCAGGCCGCCCATCTGCCACATCACCCACTGGATGGTTTCGTAGCGCGCAGCGGCCTCCTGCGGGATCAGCTGGCCGGTTTTCTCGGCCAGGTACAACAGGATGGCGCCGGATTCGAACAGCGCCAGCGGCTCGCCACCCGGGCCATTCGGGTCGAGGATGGCGGGGATCTTGTTGTTGGGGTTGAGCGACAGGAACTCGGGCGAAGTCTGGTCGTTGGTGTCAAAGCTCACCAGGTGGGGTTCATACGGCAGGCCCAGCTCTTCGAGCGCAATCGACACCTTCACGCCGTTGGGCGTGGGCAGCGAATACAGCTGGAGGCGGTCGGGGTGCTGGGCGGGCCATTTGTGGGTGATGGCGAAGGCGGAAAGATCGGGCATCAAAGAGTCCTTGGCGGGAGGCGGCCAGAGCGGCGCCCAAAGAGCGCAAGCCTAATGGGGCCGTGAAACCGGCGCTGCCTGAGGTTATTGGAGGCCCACCGACGATAATCTGGCGGATGCAGATTCGCTTCACCAAAATGCAGGGCGCGGGCAACGATTTCGTGGTGCTCGACGAAACCCAGGGCCGCCTGGGGCTCAGCACCGCCCAATACCGTTTTCTGGCCGACCGCCACTTCGGCGTGGGGGCCGACCAGATCCTCACCGTGCGTCCTTCGCCCGCTGACGGTATCGACTTCGAATACGTGATCCACAACGCCGATGGCGGAGAGGTGGAGCAGTGTGGCAACGGCGCCCGCTGCTTTGCGCGCTTTGTGCACGACAAAGGCCTGTCGGGCAAAGACACCCTGCGGGTGCAGACCCAAAGCGGCGTGATTGCCCCCCGTCTCACGCCCGATGGCCGTGTCACCGTGGACATGGGCCGCCCGCAGTTCGATCCCGCGCAGGTACCGTTCGATGCCAGCGGCCTGAGCCCTGTAGAGCAAGGGTCAGGGCAAAAATGGCCTCTAGCGCTGGATGATAAAGCGCTAGTGGCTACTGTTTTGATAGCGGTGGTCTCCATGGGCAACCCCCACGCCGTACAACTGGTGGACAACGTGGACACCGCCCCCGTCGCCGAAGCGGGCCCTTTGATCGAGCGCCACGCGCGTTTTCCGCAGCGCGTGAATGCAGGCTTTTTGCAGATCGTGGACCGCACCCATGTGCGGCTGCGCGTGTTCGAGCGCGGCGCTGGCGAAACCCTGGCCTGCGGCACGGGCGCCTGCGCCGCCGTGTCGGCCGGCATCCGCCTCGGCCTGCTCGATAACGAGGTGCATGTGGACACGCGCGGCGGCCGCCTCACCATCGCCTGGAGCGGTGCCGACACCGATTCCGTTTTCATGACAGGCCCCGCCACCACGGTGTTCGAAGGCCAGATCGACATTCCTGACACCCTCCTATGACGTCCCACATCCCACCGATCACCGAAGACGACATCGCCCAGTTCCTCACCAACACGCCGGGCTTTTTCGAACGCCATGCCGAGGTGCTGGCCAGCGTGCAGATCACCAGCCCCCACGGCGCGCGCGCCGTGAGCTTGCAGGAGCGACAGGCTGAAATGCTGCGAGAGAAGATCAAGGGCCTGGAGCAGCGCATCATGGAAATGGTGCGTAACAGCACCGAAAACGCTGCCATTGCCAACAAGGTCCACCAATGGACCGGCAGCCTGCTGCAGGTGCGCGACCCGTTCGACCTGCCCCAGGCTGTGGTGGATGGTGTGCGCACCCTTTTCGACGTGCCCCAGGCGGCGGTCCGCGTGTGGGAGGTGGCTGCGCCGTACATCGACGCCGACTTCACCCAGGGCGCCAGCGAAGACGCTCGCGCGTTCGCCTCGTCGCTCACCATGCCGTTCTGCGGCCCCAACCTGGGTTTCGAGCCCGCCGCCTGGCTGGCCAACGAGGCGGGCGAGCCCGCCCAGTCGCTGGCCCTGCTGCCGCTGCGCGCAGGCGCCATCGACAGCGCCACGCCCGCCTTTGGCCTGCTGGTGCTGGGCTCGCAAGACCCGCAGCGTTTTGATGCCACGATGGGCACCGAATTTCTGTCGCGCATGGCAGAACTCGCCAGCGCCGCATTGCTTCGTCTGAAGTAGCCAGACGGCCAGCGGTCACTCTGCGGCGGCTCAGCCACGGTCACCATGTCTGACACGCCCACTGCGCCCACCACGCTCGACCCCCACGTCCTGCGCTACCTGGAGCACGTGCGCGTCGAAAAGCGGCTGGCAGCGCGCACGCTCACGCTCTACGCGCTGGACCTTGAAAAGCTCGCGCAGTTTGCGGCGGCGGTCAGCGTGCCGCTGCTGCAGCTGCAGACCGCACACATCCGCCGTTTTGTCGCGCAGATGCACAGCGGCGGGCGCAGCGGGCGCGGCATTGCGCTCATCCTCTCGGGCTGGCGCGGCTTTTTCATCTGGGCTGGGCGGCAGGGGCTGATTCCGCACAACCCGGTGCAGGACGTGCGCGGCCCCAAGGCGCCCAAGCCACTGCCCAAGGCGCTGGGCGTGGACGATGCCGTCCGGCTGGCCGAATTCGACAACACCGGCGCCGACCCCTGGCTGGAGGCGCGCGATGCTGCGATGGTCGAGCTGCTCTACGGCTGCGGCCTGCGCGTGGGTGAACTCGCGGGGCTCGACGCCATCCCCAATGCCGACACCCAGCGCCAGGGCCGGGGCTGGGTCGATCTGCAAGCGGGTGAGGCCCATGTGTTCGGCAAGGGCAGCAAGCGCCGCAGCGTGCCCGTAGGGCGCGCGGCCACCGCAGCGCTGCAGGCTTGGCTGCTACTGCGGGCCACTCCCTTCGGCGGTGAAGGATCGGCGCGGCTGGATACGGCACTGTTCGTCGGCCAGCGCGGCAAGCGGCTCACGGCACAGTCGATCTGGTTGCGCCTGCGCCAGCGCAGCCAGCAGGCGGGTTTGACCACGCCGGTGCACCCGCACATGCTGCGCCACTCATTTGCCAGCCACCTGCTGCAAAGCAGCGGCGACCTGCGTGCGGTGCAGGAGCTGCTGGGCCACGCCAACATCACGACCACGCAGGTCTACACGCGCCTTGATTTTCAGCACCTGGCCAAGGTGTATGACGCGGCGCATCCTCGGGCTAGAAAAAAGCCCCCCTGAGCGGCTGCGCTGCTTCCCCCAAGGGGGACGCACCTGGTGGCCCGGCAAAGCCGGTTCCACGGGTGCACTGGAATTGGCTGCGCTCAAAGCAAGCGTTGGGGGAGATCCGCAATGGCCTGTCTCACGGAACCAAGTTGCAACAGGGCGCATCCGAGCAGAGCGCTTGCTTTGAAGCTACTTGGAGTTGTCGTCATGCTGCTGAAATGGATCAAATCGAACCGTGGGTTCATTGTGTTGCTGCTGTGCTTCGGCATCTTTCGCACGGCGGTGGCGGACTGGAATCCGATTCCTTCGGGGTCCATGCGGCCCACGCTGCTCGAAGGCGACGTCGTTTTTGTCAACCGCCTGGCCTACGATCTGAAGCTGCCGCTGACCGATGTGGTGCTCGTCCGCCTGGGCGAGCCCGCGCGGGGCGATGTGGTCACCTTCTCGTCGCCGCGCGATGGCACGCGGCTCATCAAGCGCATTGCGGCGTTGCCCGGCGACACTGTGGAAATGCGCGACGAGGTGCTGTACCTCAACGGCGAGGCGGCGCGCTATGACGCGCCCGAGGCGGTGACCGAAACCCTGCTGGAATGGGGCGCCCAGGTGCCCGCCACCCGCTGGACGGAGCACCTGCAGGGCCACGAGCGCCGTGTGCAGTGGCTGCAGGGCGTGACCGCGCACCGCAGCTTCGGCCCGGTGACGGTGCCCGAGGGCGAATACCTGGTGCTGGGCGACAACCGCGACAACAGCGCCGACTCACGCTACATCGGGTTTGTGCCGCGCCACTTGCTCATCGGCCAGGCGCGCCGGGTGCTGGTGTCGGCCGACATCCTTGCCAACTGGGCCCCGCGCCTGGGGCGTTTCGGTCACGCGCTTTGATTCGGCGTGAGCGCTGAACCGCGTTGTGCGGTGGGCGCTGAGAGGCATCGTGGCCACGTCCGCGACTCGGGAAACGCTTCACTTTCGCCTTGATTGGTCGCATGCAAGCATGGGGTTGAGCTCGCTGGAGGCGTGAGGGACGGGGCTGCTGACCCCGCATTCAGAGGGAGTCACTCTGGAGCTTGCGGCCGCCGCAGGTAGCAGATTGTCAACAAATGTTGCATTTCGGTGGCGCTTGTCGCTTTGCGTAACAGCCCTCCTATGATCGCGGCCACACTTTTGAGCCTGTCCCGATCTATGCGCTTCTCTGGTTCTCTGCTGCGTCCCCCGACCTTGTCTGCAGTGCTGATTGGCGCGGCTTCTTTGCTGAGTGGCTTCAACGCTGGCGCTCAGACTCTGGACGTATACCTTTCACCGCCCGGCGAACAGAACACGACGCGATCGGGCGCCATTGTTGAAACCTTCTCGGGTGCAGCGGGGGCAATTGGTGCGACGGGGAGTTTTGCCATCGGGGCTTGGACTGGTGCCACCGGGGGTGTCAACCGCACTGCAGCGGACCAGTACGGTGGCGCAGATGGGACAGGGAACTACCTTGCAATAGGAAACGGCAACCAGGTCACCATCACCCTGATTGGCGACCGGAAGTACGTTGGATTCTGGTGGTCGGCGGGGAATGCCGGCAACACCATCGAGTTCTATGACGACACCAACACCTTGTTGGCGCAGTTCACGACGAACTCGCTGACAACGCTGCTGGGTGGGGGCGGCAACATCACGGCGATCGACGGCAATTCGTACGCCAAGGCGGACTACTTTGGCAACCCCAATCCGCCTGCGGGTCGCAATACAGGAGAGCCCTATGGCTACATCAACCTGTTGCTGCGGGGGGCCAGCGTCAATTTCAGGACCATCGTTGTCCGCCACGCTGGAGGAGGGGGCTTCGAGCTGGACAACCTGGCCGTGACCGATGCAGCCACGGTGCCAGGCACCTGGGTGGATGTTGGAACCGTGACGGTGACCTTGCCGCCTGGAGCCATCGGCGCTGTGGACGACACGGCCACCACCCCGTTCAACACCCCTGTGCCGGGCAATGTGGCCACCAACGACACGACCGTGGCTGGCTCCACTTTTGCCGTGGTTGCGACACCCGCCAACGGCTCTGTGGTGCTCGATCCATCCACGGGGGCCTACACCTACACGCCGCAACCTGGTTTTTCAGGCCAGGATACGTTCACCTATCAACAGTGCAAGCCAGCACCTGATCAGGCAACCTGCGTCCCCGCTACGGTCACAGTGACCGTCGGCCCGAATGCGGTAGATGACAATGCAGGCCCCGCCACCCAAGGGGTGCCGTTCAATGCTTCGGTGACGGGCAATGATTCTGCCCCGGTGGGTTCCACGTACGCGGTGCTCGCGAGCACCGCCAACGGCACCCTGAATCTGAACAGCGCGACGGGTGCTTACACCTACACGCCGAATGCTGGCTTTAGCGGGACCGACACATTCACCTACCGGGTGTGCCTGCCTGCTCCGAACGCGGCTCTTTGTGACGATGCGACGGTGCAAATCTCGGTGGTTGCGCAGGTGCCCCCCCGTGGCCCTGTCCGTGTCCGTTGCGGGCGTGCCGACCATTGGGCAACCCGCCACAGGCAACTACACCTACACGGACGCCAATGCAGACGTGCAGGGTGCATCCACCTTCCGCTGGGTGCGCAGCCCCAGCAACAGCGTGGCGGCAGGAACGAATGTCGCCACAACGATGGGGTATACCCCGGTGGCAGGCGATGTGGGCAACTTCCTGTTTTTCTGTGTGACGCCAGTGGCCGCTACCGGGGCCACGCCGGGCCTGGAAGTGTGTTCGCCGGCAAGCCAGATCGGGTTTGCATCACCCATTCCTACGCTGTCCCAGTGGGGGATGATCATTTTGTCGATACTGATGGGCTGTTTCACCACGGCCTTTGCACGCCGTCGCCGCTGATGCATAACCAATAAACCACTGCGGTGTATCGGCCCCGCAGTGGTAAGCAATGCGGCTTATGCGAAGGGCGGGGCGGCTTTCGGCGGAATTTGCAGCGGCAGCGACAGCGTAAATGTGGAGCCCTCGCCCACCCGGGACCTGACGGTTAACGTGCCGCCCAGCAGTTGGGCAAGCGCACGAGACAGCGACAGCCCCAGTCCGGTGCCCCCGTGTTGGTAGCTGACGCGGGCGTGGCCCTGGCTGAACTTTTCGAAAATGACCTCGTGCAGGTTTTCCGGGATACCTGGGCCCGTGTCTGTGACATGGAACTGCACGTGGTGACCGTCTGCGCTGGTATCCACGGCCAGGCACACGGTGCCCGATGGGGTGAATTTGATGGCATTGGACAAGAGATTGTTCAGGATTTGCTTGAGCTTGAGGCGGTCGGTTACCAGGGCGTTCGGGACATTGGCGGCCGTGGTCGCCGTGAGTGCCAGCGATTTGGCCACGGCACTGACGCGGAAAAGCTCAATCACATCGTGCAGCAGACCGGGCAGTTCCACGGGCTCGGGGTGCGCTGGCATGGCACCCGCTTCAATCCGCGCCAGGTCGAGGATTTCCGTCAGCAGAGCGTTCAGGTGTTCTGCGCCCTGGCGGATAAGGCTCGATTGCTCCCGGGTCTGTGGATCGTTGCTGCGCAGCTCCATAAGTTCGGCAAAGCCGCGGATGCTCGTCAGCGGAGTACGCAGCTCGTGCGACATGGCGGCCAGGAATTCGCTTTTGGCCTGGTTGGCGCGTTGTGCTTCGGCCTCGCTGCGGGTCAGTGCCGCGTGGCTGACCGCCAGCCTGCGAATGCTTCCCAGAAATACGGCGACAAAGGCCACAACCGCCAGGCTCAACAGTGCCGTCAACCACAGGATCGTGTCGCGTGTGGTGCGCCAGCGGGCGAAAGAGTGTTCTTCTGAGGTGCCGCTGAGTACGGCAAGCGGGTAACTTCCGACACGGCTGAAACCAATAATGCGCAGTCTGGCGTCGGACGATGGCGACAACATGGCCCCGCTGTCCTGGCTGCGCAGTGCTTGCAGGAGGGGCGCGGGCAGTTGCATCCCAACCTCTGTGCTGACACCTCCCAACACGCGCACACGGATCACTCCGTCAAGCCCCGCAAGTCCCACACCGCCGTCGCTGCCCAGTTGCACGCCTCGGTACACGTCGGCGAAATGGCGTGGATTGAGTGACGCCACCACCACCCCCAGGACGCGCCCATCCGCGGCCGTGACTTTGCGTGAGAGCTGGATGGTCGATACCCCCGACACCTTGCCCAGCAGGGACTTGCTGATGAAAAGGCCGTTGTGCAGCATGCCAGAGCTGGGCGGGGCCGCTTCGGCGGGCAGCAAGTGCACCCGGATATGGTCGCGGTCCATCAGGCTCACATGGTTGCTGCGCGAGCCGTCGGGGTCTAGGTTGCTGCCCTGAAAGCGGCCATCGGGGCCCACGAAGGACAACTGCGTCAGGATGTGCGGCACCATGCCGGTTTCATTGGCGATGGTTGCCAGGTCCTCGCCGTTGAGTGGTCCGTCTTCGGCGGTATGCTGCAAACGCCACATGGCCTGGTCCACCGTGTCCAGGATGCGCAGCGTGTGCTCCTTCAGTGCCAGGGCGGTGTTGGTGTTCTGGCGCATCTCGGCGTCCAGGGTTTCTTTCCACTGCCAGCGCAGCATGGCGGCCATGGTGGCCCAGGCACCCAGCAGCACTACAGCGCTGAAAACGCAGGCCACCACAAAGTACATCAGCGCCGGGCTGCTACGCCAGTCGGAGGATTGGGGCTTGCTGGGCTTCCTGTTCATGTGAGCGGGGCTGGCATCGTGTCCGTGTAGCCTGCGGTGAGCAGCATGATATGGAAGATGGTACCGCCGTCGGGCCCGTTGGTGGCATGGATGCGCCCCCCATGCGCTTCGACAATCTTGCGGCAAATGGCCAGGCCCAGGCCCGTTCCGCCTGAGCCATCGCGCGTCTTGCTCGATTGCACGAATGCCTGGAACACGGTCTCCAGCTCTGCGGGAGGAATGCCCGGGCCTTGGTCGCGCACCTGGATGTGGATGCTGTGGTCGTCCGAGACTCCGGCGGTGATGTCGATGATGCTGTCTTCGGGCGAGAACTTGATGGCGTTGCTCAAGACATTGCGTACCACTTGCTGAAAGCGCGATGGATCCACTTTGGCGATCAAAGGCATGCGGCCCAGTCGCAAGCCCAGGCCCAGGCGTTTGCGGTCCAGCAGCAACGCCATCTCTGCCGCCACTTCCTCGATGAGATCGCGCACGTCGGCGCGCTCGAATTGGAAGGCTCCAACCGTGCTCTCGATCTTTGCGATGTCGAGCAGGTCATTGACGAGCACCAGCATGCGCTGGCCCGCGTCGTGGATGTCGCTGAACATGGACGCCAGCTTGGATTGATGGCGGCCCCGCGCCAGTCCGAGTTCGGAGAAGCCCAGGATGGATTGCAGGGGCGTGCGCAACTCGTGGCTGATGTTGGCCACAAATTCCGACTTGGAGCGCGACGCCTCTTCGGCCAGATCGCGCGCGGCCCGGAATTCCGTGATGTCCATCTTGGCGGTCAGGATACCGATGGGCTGCTTGCCGTTGGTGGTGACGAGCACCTTGGTGACCTGCACATCCCGGAAGCTGCCATCGAGTCGGCGCATGCGCTCTTCGTAGCGGACACGACCGCCCTCGCGCAACAGTTGTTCTTGGTGTGCGCAGTACGCCTGCGCCTCCTGCTTGGGCAGAAAGTCGATGTTGCGCATCCCCAGGACGCTTTTGCGCGACAGCCCCATGAAACTTTCCCAGGCCTGGTTGACCGAGAGAAGACGTCCTTCGGTGTCGGTCATGCAGATGGGCAACGGGTTGCATTCGAGCACCTGGCTTGTGAGGGCCAACTGCTCTTGCAGGCTTTGCTGGGCGGCCAGCAGGGCTGTCACATCCACCGCGCTGCCCGCAAAGCCGCGCAACTGACCCGACCGGTCACGCAGCGGAACCACCGAGATGTCCAGCGCGCGCGTTTCTCCTGCGGGTCCCGTGAGGCGGACCTGCGCCATGCGCACGCCCGGGGGCTGGGTGGCGTCGAACAGGGCATCCACGCCATCGCGGCACTCGGGGTGGACGACGTCCCGCAGACGCTGGCCTCGGGCCATTTCAGCGGGCTGGTTGGTAATGGCATGCCAGCGGGGATTGACGAACCGGATGGTCCCTTGGGCATCGGTGCGGAAGATCAGCTCCTGAACACTTCGGAACAGGACGGACAGCTCTTGTTCGCGCCGTGCGGTTTCTTGCTGGGCCTCATCGCGTTCACGTTGCGCAACTTCTTTTGCGCGGGCATTGCGCCAGGACGCATGCGTGAGAAGTCCTATCAGCGCCAAGGCCACCCCCATGAACAGCAGCGGTCCTCGCATTGCGTCCAGCCACTGCTGGGTCGTGGCTTCATAGGGTTGCTCTACAAATGCCACCAGAGGCTGGCTATTGGAGCTGCGCCAGGCGCCCAGGCTGCGCGCCTGAAAGGTTTGCAGCGGGCCGTAGGTTCCTTTGTGCGCTGGCAGCAAACCCTGGAACAAAGGGTGGGTGCCCAGGCTGCTTCCAAGATTCAGGGTGTCGTTGCCCACCTGGGTGAGCAAGGTCCCGTTGTCCAATGCCAGCATGACCTGTGTGCCAGGGTGGCCTGCCTCCATCAACTGCCGCTGGTAGGTGGCCAGGGCGTCGGGATTGATCTGTGCCACCAACGTCACCACAGCGTTCGATGGCAGGCGAACCAGGCGCACCATCGGAATGTAGCCAAGGCCAGCTGGCACGGTTGCATTGCGCATATCTTGGGTGAGTGTGCGGCCATGCACCCAGGCTCCAATGACCACCCGCTCATCGGTCGCTGGTGAAGGAGGCAGGCGCTGCAGATCCACCCGGCCACCCCGGTCCGAGGCGGTCGTGGAGGCCAGCACCAGCCCTTCGGAGCTGACGATGGCGATGCTGCGCAGAAAAGGCAGGCCTTGCAAGCGGTAAGACTGCTGTGCTTCGAGCTGCGCGGGAGTGTGGTTCTCGGTGGTCAGGCTTTTCGCAAGGCTGTCGAGGGCGAGCTTGGTGTTGTCGAAAACCTGGCTGGCGTGCGACTCCATGACGCTGGCCAGTAATTCGAGCTGCTTGCGGTCCTGAGCTTCTGTGCGGCGGAACTCCAGCCACATCAGCGATGCGGTGCCGACGATTACGGCCAGCATGAGAAGTGTGCCCCCGAAGAGCGCCCTGCTGCTGGCTACTTCCAGCAGGCTGAGCTTGGCAAAGGGAATGGATCGTTTCATGGCAGGGGCATCAGTTCAGGAGGATGCTTTCGAGTCCGTGGCGCCGTGCCGCCGTTTCCAGGCGGCCGTCCTGCCGAATCCGGGCGACAAAAGCGTTGAGCACGGCTCGCCATTCGACGTCGCCCGGTTTGCTGGCATGGGCGTAGGGGAGCGTATAGAACGGCTTGGGGGGCGCCACCAGTGCGGCCCATTCCGTGCTTTCGATCAGTGCGCGACCGTAGGGGTAATCGGTCATGAAGACGTCCACGCGGCCCGCAATGAGCTCGCGTTCGCGCGTCTGTGGCAGGTGGATGGAGACGAGACCTGCATGCTTGAGGCGTTGCCGCATGACGGGCTCCATGAACGTTCCAGCCTGCACGCCTACCTGCACGCCGGGTTGGTCGATGTCACTCCACTGCCGCACGATGCGGCTGGTGCGTGTGGTTACGGCATAGATATCGCTTTGCAAATAGGGTGTGGAGAACTGGAGTTGCTCCATGCGCTGCGGCAGCATGGCGATGCCGAACATCGCTACATCGCATGTGCCTGCCTGCAGGTCCTGCACCAAGGTGACAAAGGAGGAGTCCACGAATCGCAGCTTGACGCGCAGATCAGACGCCAGTGCCGTAGCCAGATCGATGTCCAGGCCGCTGAGCTGGCCGGAGCGCGGGTCCCGAAACGAGATGCGCTGGTACGCGGGCCAGATACAGACCCTGACTTCACCCCGGGCCTGAACGCGGTCCTGAACCTCACCTGCTGTGGCGCCCCAGGAGGCCAGAGCGGTAGCCAGGAGCATGAGCACCGCAGCCTGCACTCGGTATGTACGGAAGATCATGGTGCCTCCTGCTTGCGGTTGATCAGGTCGGCGAAGGTCATGCGTCCGACCGTGACTTGCTCACGCAAGGCCGAAATGGCGGCGCTGTTGCGCAGGAAGCAGTCCACGATATCCGGGTCGAAGGCTTTGCCTCGTTCTGCCAGGAGCATCTCCAGCGCTTTTTCGTGGCTGAAGGCCGGGCGGTAGACGCGGTCCATGGTCAGGGCGTCGTAGAAGTCCACGATGGTCACAATGCGCCCCGACAGGGGGATGGCTTGGCCTGCCAACTGGTTCGGGTAACCCTTGCCATCCCAGCGTTCATGGTGTGCAAGCGCAATTTCGGCGGCCACCTGGAACAGCGCGATGCGCGATTTTCCCAGGATGTCTGCCCCGATGGCAGGGTGCCGGTTCATGATCATGCGCTCCTGAGGCGTGAAGGCACCAGGTTTCTTCAGCACGTCGTCAGGAATGCCGATCTTGCCAATGTCATGCATGGGGGCCGCCTTGCGCAGCATCAGGGCGTAGTCCTTGGACTCGCCCAGAAAAAGTGCCAGGGCCTCGGCCAGGAATCCGATGCGCACGATGTGGATGCCTGTGTCATCGTCTTTGTATTCCGCCGCCATGGACAGCAGAAACAGTGCCTCATGGTGGGCGCGGGCCACTTCCTGCAACGCCTCGTTGCGTTCCTGGTACATGCGCCCCAGATCGAAGACGATCTTCTCCATCTGGTCGGCCGCCGCAGGGCTGAACTGGGTATTTTCGCGTGCAGCTGCAACCATGTTCATGGCGCCTCGCCGGGGGTTGTGCCCAGGTGGTTGATGGTTTCGATCAGTTTGAGGGGGCTGAAGGGCTTGAGCAGATAGGCGTCGGCCCCGGCCATCATCCCCGCCTCGATATCCTGGCTTTGCCCGCGAGCCGTCAGCAGCACCACCCAGGGTTTGCCCAGCGATGGGTCGCTTTTGACAAGGCGGCACAGATCGAGTCCGTCCATGCTTCCGGGCATCATGATGTCCAGCAACAGTAACTGGGGGCGCAGCGTTCTCACGGCCTCCAGGCCCTCGTCGGCGTTGACGGCTTCATGGATGTCGTGGTCTTCGAACTCCAGGGTCATGCGGATCAGTCGGCGGATATCCGCATGGTCTTCGATGATCAGAATGCGTTTGTTCATGGTTGGGCACTTGCTGTAACTGGTTTTATCAATTTTATCACAAAAGTGATTTTTCGAAGTGATAAAATTCGCCACTATGGAACTCAGTCTTCTCTCTTCGCTGCCGGTGGATTGCAGTACCCGTGATGTGGCGCGGGTGCTGGGTATGGCGGTTCGTTCTGTTCAGCTGATGGTGGACCGGGGTGAGCTGGAGGCCTGGAAAACACCAGGAGGTCATCGGCGCATCGCGAAGGCATCGGTCGAGCGCTGGCTGGCCCAGCGGCAGGGCCAGCCCGCTGTACCGGTTGCAGAAGTTGCCGTGTCTGGTGCGGTGGTAGCGTCAGACGATGGGATTGTCAAAGCAGCTCCCAGGCGCGCGGAGCAGGCCAGCGCTTCTCGCGAACCAGCGGGTACACACGGCCAACGGGTGTTGCTGATTGAGGATTCCGCACATTTCCAGACCCTGGTGAAGCTGTTGATGGCGCACGATTTCCCGCAAGTGGAACTGCATGTGGCAGACGACGGCATCGTTGGCTTGGCGATGGCGGGCGAACTGCAGCCGGATGTGCTGATTGTGGACATCCTTCTTCCTGGCATTGATGGTGCGACGTTGATTTCCCGTCTGCGCTCGCATCCCCAGTTCCAGCGCAGCCGTCTGATCGTTGTGACCTCGCTCGACGAAGAGCAGCGCAGTCCCTACGCCTTTGCGCTGGCCGGGCTGCCTGTGGTGCACAAGCCCCGCTTGGTGCAGGAGCTGCCTGCGTTGCTGGCGGGGTTCCTGCGTCCTATGGCCGAGAAGGCCTGAGCGCCGTCGTGACGCAGCCGCGCGTGCTGTTGGTGGAGGACGATCCGTCAGTGCGCCGGTTTGTCCAGATGGCGCTCGATCCCCTCGGCGTGAATCTGGTGCAATGCGCCACGTTCGCCGAGGCGAAGCAGGCGCTGACAACTGAAGTGGCACAGCTGGTCCTCACGGATCTGACCCTGCCCGACGGCTCCGGCCTTGATCTACTGGTTTGGATGCAGACACCTCTTTCGCCACAGGGCGCGGCCTGCCGCACCGTGGTGTTCAGTGGTGGAATCGATCCAGCCACGCAGCGCAGGCTGGAGTCGCTCAACGTCTGGCGCGTTCTGCACAAGCCCGCCTCGGTGGGCTCCCTCATGGCTTGTGTCTCTGAGGCGCTGGCCAGCCCCAGCGGGGAGGAGTCCGCCGCTCTGGCCGCTGCCCCCCTGGTGAGAGCAGATCCCGTGGCCGAGTTTTTTGGTGGCAATCGAGCGCTTTACGAAGCGTATCGACAGGCATGCCTGGCCCGGTTTTCCCAAGATGTGAATGAAGGCGATCTGGCCGTGGCGGCGCAAGATGCACAGGCGCTGCGGCGCGTGGCGCACAACCTCAAGTCAGTGTTGACGATGCTGGGTGAGGCGCCAGCTGCCCAGTGTGCGCGAAGCACCGAGGAGTGGGCTGCAGGGGGCCATTCTGACCTTATGCAACAGGGATGGCGACAGTTGCGGCAGCAGGTGCTGCGTGTGGTTTCTGTTCAAGGCGAAAGTTGAATTCTTTGCATCTCGCAAACGGCAGCCTATTGCCGGCACGTGGATCATTTCACAGCTTCTGAATAATAGAAAAACCACCCGAAGGTGGTGATTCCAAGGGGACTTCAACAGCTGACGCCTGGCGTCTGGCCTTGAGGCTGTCGGGCTTGGAGTGTCGATAGCGAAAGTTGCCCCTGGGGGGGCAACTTGCAGCCGACGTTTTCCAAGTCCGGCGGGTTCCTAGAAGTTTTCCCACTCTTTCTCTGCATGTGGAGCGGCAGTCACGAGTTTTGCCGAAGGCAGATGCGCCACGCCCGATTTCGCCATTGCGACACTTCGGACAGCCGCCTTGATGGCGGAGGTCGCTGATCGCTGGTTTGGGGCTTTCTGGGCCATCGGCGGCCGTGAAGCGTATGTGGTGGATGTGCTGAGCGCTCCTTGTGCGGGCACCAACGCAGGGCGCTCTTCCAAAGCCAAGGGCGAAATCTTGAAGGAGGAAACCACGTTGACCAGCTCCGCTGCCTGGGTGTTGAGGCTGCTGGCTGCTGCTGCCATTTCCTCCACCAGTGCCGCGTTCTGTTGGGTGGCCTGGTCCATCTGGGTGACGGCTTCGTTCACCTGGTCCACGCCCTGGCTCTGCTCGGAACTGGCTGCGCTGATCTCCGCCATGATGTCGGTAACGCGGCCAATCGCCGAGACCACATCGCTCATGGTCTGGCCTGCCCGGTCCACGAGGGCGGAGCCGGCTTCTACCCGCTCCACGCTGGCGCCGATCAACACTTTGATTTCGCGCGCGGCGTCTGCGGATCGGCTTGCCAGGTTGCGAACCTCGCTCGCAACCACTGCAAAGCCACGGCCTTGTTCACCCGCTCGGGCGGCCTCCACGGCGGCGTTCAGGGCCAGGATGTTCGTCTGGAAGGCGATGCCGTCAATGACACCGATGATGTCCGAGATCTTGCGGGAGCTGTCGTTGATGTCTTTCATCGTGCGGACCACGTCTGCGACAACTTCGCCGCCTTGGCTTGCCACGTTCGACGCGTTCTGCGCGAGCTGATTGGCTTGCCGGGCGTTCTCGGCGTTCTGGCGAACCGTCGAATTCAGCTCCTCCATCGATGCTGCGGTTTCTTCCAGTGCACTGGCCTGGTTTTCGGTGCGTGCCGAGAGATCGCTGTTGCCCGCCGATATCTCCGCGCTGGCAGTGGCCACGCTGTCGGAGCCTTGGCGTACCTGCGAGACAACCTGTGTCAGCGATGTCTGCATGTCGGAGAGCGCTTGCAGCAGCGGGCTGAATTCATCGTTGGCGTTGTCAATGACCTCTCCGGTCAGGTCGCCATCGCGCACGCGGGCTGCGATCACTTGCGCTTCTGAAACCCGGCGCTGAAGGACGCTGCCGACATACCAGGAAAACACCATCAAACCGGCTGCAATCGCCGCGACGGCTGCCACAAGGCTGTAAAGGGTCTGTTTGGCGTCGACTTCGATTTCTTGAAGGCTTTCGCTCAGCAAACTGTTTTGGTGTTGCTTTTGCTTGCTCAGCATCTCCAGCACCACGTTGCGGGCAGGAATCGTCTTGGCGACCAGAAAGTCGAAGCCTTCTTCCTTGTTACCTTGCTCAATCAACTGGATGTTTTGCCCTGCGATCTGCCAGAACGTGCCCAGCGCCTGAACGAGTGCAGCGTATTCAGTCTTTTCGGTGGTGGTGACAGCAGTTTTTTCCAGTGCCAACTGGTCGGTGTCGATCAGTTTCTTTTTCTCCGCAACGTCCGCCAAGGTGGCCTTCAGGTCGCTGGGTGTTCTGACCAGGAGCGCATGGCGCAACTGGAGAGATGATCGTGTGACGTTGAGTTCCATGGCTGCCAGTCGCAACTGGTGGGGAACGGACTCTGTGGCGACCTTTCGGGTTTGGGCGGTGACCTCGGAGAGGTTGAACCATGCGAGAAGCGCGACCAGGGTCAGGCCACTGATGAGTGCGAAGGACAGCAGGTGCAGGCGTTTCGCAATGCCGAATGCTCTGAAGAAGTTCATAGGGATTCCGTGTAGGTGTGTTTGTGTTTCGTGGCAATGCGACAGCGTTTCATTGCACGGTGAGGGGCGATGGCAACGAGGGTGCCAAGAGCTTTTCGATGTCGAGCAGGATGAGCATCCGGTCATCGACCGATCCGATGGCCAGCAGGTGGTCCCGATCCACGTCCATGTCGAGTGCGGGGACAGGGCGCAATTGCTCTCTCTCCAGCGTGAGCACATCAGACACGCCATCCACCACAACGCCCACGACGCGCTGACCAATGTTGAGCACGATCACCACGGTCAGATGGTCATAGCGAGCCTCTGGCAAGCCCAGTTTCAGGCGCAGGTCGATGATGGGCACGATCACGCCGCGCAGGTTGACCACACCCTTCAGGTCGGCAGCGGCGTTGGCGATGGTGGTGGGCTTTTCGTACGAACGGATCTCCTGCACCCGCAGGATGTCTACGCCGTACTCCTCGTTGCCGATCTTGAATGCAAGGAACTCACGAAGATCGGTCAAGACCGTTGGGGCTGCATCAGGGATAGAACCCAGGCTGGATGGGGTGTGAAGATTCGCTGACATGTTTGTTTGATAAAAATGATAGTTGTGCGAATTTTATGAGAGATGAATCAAATTTGTCAAATAAATGATTCCAAAAAATGATAAATATGCTTTCTCGCCAGCGCTGTGGGTGGTCTTTTGTGCAAACGGGCGGGCTTATCGCAGGGGCAGCGCGTGCTGTTTTTCAAGGGATGATGGTTGGACGGCAGCGGTGAGCCCGCACAATCCGGGGCATGAAAACCCTTCGCCTTCGCCCTGGCAAAGAGCGCTCGCTCCTGCGTCGCCACCCCTGGATCTTCGAATCGGCCATCGCCAAGGGCGGCGGCGACAGCGGCGAGACCGTGCGTGTGGAGTCGCACGAAGGCCAGTTCCTGGCTTGGGCCGCCTTCAGTCCGACCTCGCGCATCCGCGCACGGGTGTGGAGCTTTGACGAAGCACAGCGCATTGATGCTCCTTTTTTTATAGCTTCTTGCGCCCGATCCATAATCGCCAGAGCCCGATTTGATGTGCAAAGTGATGGCGTGCGTCTGGTGCACGGCGAATCCGACGGTCTGCCGGGGCTCATCGTGGACCGCTATGGCGATACGCTGGTGGCGCAGTTCACCAGCGCAGGCACCGAGCGCTGGAAGGGCGTGATTGCCGATGCGCTGCTGCGCGAAACGGGGCTGACCAAGCTCTACGAGCGCTCGGATGCCAGCGTGCGTTCGCTGGAGGGCCTGGAGCCCGCCACCGGCTGGCTGCGCGGCGGGCCCTCGGGTGCGGCAGGTGATGGCGAGGGGCCGCCGCTCGAACTCACGATCCGTGAACACCAGTGGCGTCTGACGCTCAACATCGCTGAGGGCCACAAGACCGGCTTCTATCTGGACCAGCGCGACAGCCGCCAGCGGTTTGCTGACTACACCCAGCGCCTGGGTTTCAAGCATGTGCTCAACTGCTTTTGCTACACCGGCGGCTTCAGCGTGGCGGCACTGGCGGGCATGCGTGCAGCAGGCACCGTGGCCGATGGGCATGTGACGTCCATCGACTCGTCCGGTCCCGCCTTGGAGCGGGCCCGTGCGCACGTGGCGCTCAACGGCTTCGACCCGAACCGCGCGAGCTTTATGGATGCCGACGTGAACGCTTCACTGCGCCAGTTCCTCAAGGAGGGCCAGCGTTTTGACGCCATCATCCTCGACCCGCCCAAGTTCGCACCCACTGCTGCGCACGCCGAGCGGGCCGCGCGGGCCTACAAGGACATCAACCGGCTGGCGCTGCAACTGCTGACCCCGGGCGGGGTACTGTTCACCTTCTCGTGTTCGGGCGGCATCAGCGCCGACCTGTTCCACAAGATCGTGGCGTCGGCGGGCGCGGATGCGGGCGTGGACGGCTACATCCTGGAGCGCCTGGGCGGCGCGCCCGACCATCCCATGACGCTGGAGTTTCCGGAAGGGGAATACCTCAAGGGCTTGGTCGTGATGCGCAAAGGGTGAGCCCGGCGGCGTCCGGCAGGGGCTTGACAGCCTCGGTACACTGAAAAAACGCCCCCTGTGCGGGGCCCTGCAGCCCGCAGCATCGGGCTGCAGTGCATGTATTTGATTCCCTTGAAAGACAGATTTATGGCACTGATCCCCGTCACTATCCTCACCGGCTTCCTGGGCTCGGGCAAAACCACGCTGCTCAAGCGCCTGCTCTCCGAAGCCCATGGCCAGAAGATCGCCGTGATCGAGAACGAATTCGGCGAAGAAAACATCGACAACGACATCCTCGTGACCGAGTCCAAGGAGCAGATCGTGCAGATGAGCAACGGCTGCATCTGCTGCACCATCCGCGAAGACCTGCGCGAGACGCTGCAGCTACTGGCCGCCAAGAAGCGCAAGAACCTGCTCGAGTTCGACCGCATCGTGATCGAGACCACCGGCGTGGCCGACCCCGGCCCGGTGGCGCAGACCTTCTTCATGGACGAAGAAATCGCCGAGACCTACCTCATCGACTCCATCATCACCCTGGTGGACGCCAAGCACGCACCCCAGCAGCTCAATGACCGCCAGGAAGCGCGCCGCCAGGTGGGTTTTGCGGACCAGATCTTCCTGTCCAAGACCGACCTGGTGTCCAAGGACGAGACCGAGGCGCTGATCCATCGCCTCAAGCACATGAACCCGCGCGCGCCCATCAAGGCCGTGCATTTTGGCGAAGTGCCGCTCAAGGAGGTGTTGGACCTGCGCGGCTTCAACCTCAATGCCAAGCTGGATATCGACCCAGACTTCCTGAAGGAAGAAGGGGACGGGCACGACCACCATGATCATGACCACGAACATGGCGAGCACTGCAGCCACCCCTCGCACCAGCATGAGCACGGCCATGGCCATCACCATCACCACGATGACGATGTGAAGAGCTTCGTTTACCGCTCCGACCGGCCGTTCGACCCGGCCAAGCTGGAGGACTTCCTGGGGGCCATCGTGAATATTTACGGCCCGCGCATGCTGCGCTACAAAGGTGTGCTTAATATGAAGGGCACTGAACGCAAGGTGATCTTCCAGGGGGTGCACCAGCTCATGGGAAGCGATCTGGGCCCCCAATGGGCCGAGGGTGAGACGCGCACGAGCAAGATGGTCTTTATTGGCATTGACCTGCCCAAGGACATCTTCCTGCAGGGGCTGGAACAAAGCCTGGTCTGACCCTCACCGGGGCCTGTGCCGCCCAGGGGAGAACGGCGTGTTTGTGTTGTATCTGCAACGTTTTCGTTTGCGTCAGCCCAGGTCGATACAATCGCGCCCCGGTAAAACCCCGGAAGGCTTGCCACCCGCCCTTGGCTGCGAATGCAGCTAGGGCCCGCCCGTACTGCGAGGAGACCAGGAAGTGAAAGCCGACACCAGCAAATCTAAGGGGGCCACCAAGGCAACCCCTGCCGCGGCGAAAAGCGCCGCCGCCCCAGCGGCACCCAAAGTTGCTGCGAAGGCCACTGCCAAGGCTGCTGCGGCGCCCAAGGTGGCCGCACCCCCCGCCGTGGCGGCTCCTGCTCCGGCACCCGTGCTGCAAGCAGGCTCGCAGGTACCCGTGCGCACAACCCGGCCTTCTTCACGATTGGCCCAATTGACCGTACCATCCATGGCACAGACAGTGGCTTCGACCGCTGCCAAAGCCAGTTATCTACATACCATGCCCACGACCGCGCAAGCACAGCCTACGTATACGGCTGCCAAAAAAGACCCCAAGCTGGCGAACAACTGGAAAACCAAGTCCGCCGCTGAGTTGACCGATGCCGAAGTCATGGCCATGCCTGACGACGAGTACATGAACGACAAGCAGATGGCCTTCTTCCGCCTGAAGCTGGTGCAGCTCAAGCAGGAGATCCACAACAGCGCTGGTGAAACCACCGAACACCTTCGTGAAGACACCGTGGTGGTGCCCGATCCGGCCGACCGCGCCACGATCGAAGAGGAACATGCCCTGGAGCTGCGCACCCGCGACCGCGAGCGCAAGCTGCTCAAGAAGATCGAGCAGTCCATTGCCCGCATCGACGCAGGTGACTATGGCTACTGCGACGAAACCGGCGAACCCATTGGTGTGGGCCGCCTGATTGCCCGTCCCACTGCCACGTTGTCCCTCGAAGCACAACAACGCCGCGAACTCAAGCAGAAGATGTTTGGTGATTGACCGGGCCGTCTGGCCTGATCAACCCCAAGCGCACCCTGAGCCATGAGCAAGGAAGAAACCACCCCCGGAGGCCTGCTGTCGAAGGTGGTTCGGTTCGTGAAGAACCCGACGGTGAACTGGACCGAGCTGGACTCCATCCAGGACGACCGGGAGAGCCAGTACAGCAAGCAGATGCTCAAGGAGATGATCGAGCGCAAGCGCCGCAACGACTTCGTGCGGCGCCGCGAGTTCGATCAGCTGCGCAAGCTGCGTCAGCGCGAGGTGCTGCAAGGCCAGCGTGTGGAAGACGCCGCAGGGCGCCCCTCGTTCTTTCAGAGCAGCATGGCATCGCCCGACGAGCGGGCCGTCACGCTCAAGAAGATCGACGAGATCGAAGCGCAGATGTCGCAGCAGTGGTGGAAGAGTAAGCAAGGTGCAGAGGCTCCCACGCAACCCGGCGCCATGCCTGTTGCTGCCGACGCAGCTGCGTCCTCTGATTCCGCCCGCGCAAGGGCGTATGCGCCCACGGCACCCGGCAGCCTGCCAGCGCCCCTCGAAAACAAGGCCGGTGTCCAGCCGCTGTTTGCCGATGACAGCATGGCCATTGGCCGGTTTGGCGGCACCGATGCGCAAATGCTCGCGGGTGCAGGTCCTGGCGAAGCGTCCTTCAGCCTTGCGGCAGCTACTGCGGTAACGCCAGCGCCCGCATCCGAACCGGAGGAATTCGTGCACGAACCCGATTTAGAAGAAGCTGCCATCCGGTTTGCCAATGGCGACCACGCTGGGGCTGAGTCCGGCCTGCTCGATGTGCTGGCCCAGCACCAGCAGGATGCGCCCGACGACCAGCTCGAAATCTGGATGACACTGTTCGACCTGTACCGTGCAACGGGCCAGCACGACCGGTTTGACACCCTGGCCATCGACTTCGCCGCCCAGTACAGCCGCTCCGCTCCGCTGTGGTTTTCCATGCCCGAGCAATTGGGCATGGCACCGCCCGCCGCAGCGGCTGCGCCTGGAACGGCTGCAGCCGCACCGGCAGGCGCGGTGCGCCGCGATTTCAGCTGGAACGCGCCGCCTACGCTGGCTGTGTCTTCGGTGGCCGCACTCCAGGCCTCGCTGGCACGCGCCGCCTCGCCCTGGACCCTGTCCTGGGCCCGCTTGGGCGCTATCGATGACGCTGCCGTGCCTTTGCTGGTGGACCAGTTCACCCAGTGGGCCGAGCGTGATGTGCAACTGGTGTTCTCCGGGGTAGAAAAGCTCAACGCCCTGCTGGATGCCAAAACCCAGTCCGGTGACCGCTCTACCAGCCCTGAGTGGTGGAGCCTGCGCATGGCGGCGCTGCGGCTCATGGGCAAGCCAGATGAGTTCGAGCTGGTGGCGCTGGATTACTGCGTCACCTACGAAGTCTCACCGCCGTCGTGGGCGTCGCCGCGCTGCGGGTATTCGGACAACGAGGGTGTGTCTTCGGGCTCGGCGCCTCTGGCGGCCGACAGTGACTTCATGGCCTCCGACCTGGGTGAGTTGTCCGCCCCCGCTCCGCTGGAGGCGGGCCCCGTGGCGCAGCTCAGCGGCTATATCGATGGTGATGCCACGCCATTGCTGGAGCCTTTCCAGGCCTTCCTGCGCCCGGGTGTGCCGCTGACCATTGTCTGCGACAAGCTCATTCGTGTGGACTTCGCGGCTGCGGGCTCGGTGCTCAACTGGGCGGCCGAGCAGCAGGGCCACGGCCATGTGATCCAGTTCCAGAACCTGCAGCGGCTGGTGGCAATTTTCTTCAACGTGATCGGTATCAACGAGCACGCTTGGGTGGTACCCCGAAAGAACTGATACCTCCATGGGACGCACCACCAGTGCGGCGGAGCAACCCTTGCGCGCCGGCTGGGTGCGGGCCGTGATCGTTGCATAGTTTTTGGGTGGGCTGCAGGGCCACAGATTCGGTGGCTGCTCGTGGCAGTTAGCGTTCGGCGTCGCCTTGAAAGCGCCGCCCGTGCCCTCAACTGCCGCAGCTATGGACTCATCAAACGACAACCATCCGGTGTTCCACGGCACCACCATCCTGAGCGTACGCCGCCAGACGCCCCAGGGCGTTCAAGTGGCCATTGGCGGGGATGGCCAGGTCACCCTGGGCAACATCGTGGTCAAGGGCACGGCGCGCAAGGTGCGCAAGCTGCACCACGGCAAGGTGCTGGCCGGTTTTGCGGGCGCCACGGCCGATGCCTTCACCCTGTTTGAGCGCTTTGAAGCCAAGCTCGAAAAACACCAGGGCCACCTGGTGCGGGCAGCCATTGAACTCACCAAGGACTGGCGCACCGACCGCGTGCTGCGCCGCCTCGAAGCCATGCTCGCCGTGGCCGATCTGGAGGCCTCGCTCATCATCACCGGCAATGGCGACGTGCTGGAGCCCGAGCAGGGCATCGTGGCCATTGGATCGGGCGGGGCCTACGCGCACTCGGCCGCCAAGGCGTTGCTCAACCACACCGACCTCTCTGCGCAGGACATCGTCAAGAAGTCGCTGGAGATTGCTGGCGAGTTGTGCATCTACACCAACATGAACCACACCATCGAGACCTTGTAGGTCGGGTGTTTTTTGCAGGGCGGTCTTGACCGCATTTGATACGTTTTTGATAGCTGCTAGCGCTTGATAGATAAGCGCTAGAGCCCAATTTGACTGGAATTTTCGCCATGTCGTCCATGACCCCCCAGGAAATCGTCTCCGAGCTGGACCACCATATCGTGGGCCAGGCCAGCGCCAAGCGTGCCGTGGCCATTGCGCTGCGCAACCGCTGGCGCCGCCAGCAGGTCGAAGGCAGCCTGCGCCAGGAGATCACACCCAAGAACATCCTCATGATCGGCCCGACCGGCGTGGGCAAGACCGAGATTGCGCGCCGCCTGGCCAAGCTGGCCGATGCGCCCTTCATCAAGGTCGAGGCCACCAAGTTCACCGAGGTCGGCTACGTGGGCAAGGACGTGGATTCCATCATCCGCGACCTGGCGGAGATGGCCGTCAAGCAGACGCGCGAATCCGAGATGAAAAAGGTGCGCGCCCGCGCCGAAGATGCTGCCGAGGAGCGCATCCTGGACGTGCTGATTCCCCCGGCCCGTGCAGCCGCAGGCACCGAGCCCGCGGCTGACAACACGGCCCGCCAAGTCTTTCGCAAGAAACTGCGCGAAGGCGCGCTGGCCGACAAGGAGATCGAGATCGATGTCGCCGAAGGCCGCCCGCAACTCGAAATCATGGGCCCCCAGGGCATGGAAGAAATGGCCGAGCAGTTGCGTGGCATGTTCAGCCAGATGGGGCAGGACAAGCGCAAGACCCGCAAGCTCAAGATTGCCGAGGCCCTGAAGCTCATCACCGACGAAGAGGCGGGCAAGCTCGTCAACGAGGAAGAGATCAAGACCCGCGCTGTTGCCAATGCCGAGCAGAACGGCATCGTCTTCATCGACGAGATCGACAAGGTGGCTGCGCGCCAGGAAACCAGTGGTGCCGACGTGTCGCACCAGGGCGTACAGCGCGACCTGCTGCCGCTGGTGGAGGGCACCACGGTGTCCACCAAGTACGGCATGATCAAGACGGACCACATCCTGTTCATCGCATCCGGGGCGTTCCACCTGTCCAAACCCAGCGACCTGATTCCGGAGCTGCAGGGGCGCTTCCCCATCCGGGTCGAGCTGGAGTCGCTGTCGGTCAAGGACTTTGAGGCCATCCTCACGCAGACCCATGCGTCCCTGGTCAAGCAGTACCAGGCCCTGCTGGCCACCGAAGGCGTCACGCTCGAATTTGCACCCGAGGGCATCACGCGCCTGGCGCACATCGCCTTTGAGGTGAACGAGCGCACGGAGAACATCGGTGCACGCCGCCTGTCCACGGTGATGGAGCGCTTGCTGGACGAGGTGAGTTTTGATGCGACTCGCCTATCGGGTCAGACCATCACCATTGACGCTGCCTATGTGGACGCCCGCCTGCAGACACTGAGCCGGGACGAGGACCTTTCACGCTACATCCTGTGACCACTCGGTCAAGCCTTGAGAGGTCACTTTCATAGGCCTCTCTAAGTGCTTATTTTTCAACGACTTTTGGCTTTTTAATCTCTGCAAAGTCGCGTCTAAGTCGTTGATTTCATTACAAAAGTTTGTTGGACACCCTCTTGTTCGGTGTGCTTTTCCTGCTACAGTGCAAAAAAGTGCAATTAAGTGGTGAAAAGTGCCCTCAAGGTCCATTGCACGGACCCCCGAGGCGCAAAACCGAATTGGAAATCTGTCCGTGTTTCAAGGTGCCTCGTCGCTGAGTCTCGATGCGAAGGGTCGGCTGTCTGTGCCGACCCGGCATCGTGACGTCTTGGCGGCCACGGCATCCGGTCAGCTCACCATCACCAAACACCCGCACGGCTGCCTGATGGTGTTTCCCCGCCCCGAGTGGGAGAAGTTCCGCGAGCGCATTGCCCAGCTGCCCATGTCCGCCCAGTGGTGGAAGCGCATTTTTCTGGGCAACGCCATGGATGTGGACATGGACGCCACGGGCCGCGTGCTGGTTTCGCCCGAGCTGCGTGAAGCAGCCGGTATCTCCAAAGACACCATGCTGCTGGGCATGGGCAACCATTTCGAACTTTGGGACAAGGCCACCTACGACGAGCAGGAGGCCAAGGCCATGCAGGGCGAGATGCCGGATGTCTTCAAGGACTTTTCCTTCTAAGGCGCGCTGTGACATCCCCCCTGCAACACACCACCGTCCTGCTCAATGAGGCCGTGGATTCTCTCTTGGGCGGCGCAAGCCCTGAGCCTGCGGGCACCTGGGTCGATGCGACCTTTGGGCGCGGTGGGCACTCTCGCCTCATCCTCCTTCGGCTGGGGCCGCAGGGGCGCCTTGTGGCCTTCGACAAGGACCCCGAAGCCATCGCCGAAGCAACGCGCATCACCGATGCGCGTTTTTCCATTCGGCACGAGGGTTTCCGCCATCTGGCCGATCTGCCGCCCGCCAGTGCTGCGGGCGTGCTGATGGACCTGGGGGTGAGCTCGCCCCAGATCGACAGCCCCGAGCGGGGCTTCAGTTTCCGTTTTGACGGCCCGCTGGACATGCGCATGGATACCACGCGCGGCGAAAGCGTGGCCGATTGGTTGGCCACGGCCGAAGTTGGTCAGATTGCGGAGGTGATACGTGACTACGGTGAAGAACGGTTTGCTGGCCCCATTGCAAAGGCGATTGTTGCTCGGCGCGAAGAACGGGGTCCTCTTTCAACCACCGCAGAACTTGCCGATCTCGTGGCTGGCGCGGTCAAAACCCGCGAAGCGGGCCAGAACCCTGCAACGCGCACATTTCAAGCTCTTCGGATTTTCATCAACGCCGAGCTTGAAGAGCTGCAACAGGCGCTAGAGGCCAGCCTCTCGGTGCTGCAGCCGGGCGGGCGGCTGGTAGTCATCAGCTTTCATTCGCTCGAAGACCGCATCGTCAAACAGTTCATCGCCAAACACTCCAAGGAGGTGTACGACCGCCGTGCGCCGTTTGCCGCGCCGCAGGCCATGAAGCTCATCGCGCTGGACCGCATCAAGCCCAGTGCTGCCGAAGTGGCCGCCAACCCCCGCTCACGCAGCGCCATCATGCGCGTGGCCGAGCGCACGGCGGTCGTCTGACATGACCAGGCTCAACGTGGTCCTGTTGCTGGCGGTGCTGGCCAGCGCGATCTATCTGGTGCACACCCAGTATGAATCGCGCCGCCTGTTCACCGAGCTGGACCGCGCTGTGGCCGAGGCCCGTCGTCTGGAAACCGAGCACCAGCGCCTGCAGGTGGAAAAGCGCGCCCAGGCCACGCCGCTGCGGGTGGAGAAGATCGCGCGTGCCCAGCTGAACATGCGCACGGCCACGCCCGCCATCACGCAGTATGTGTCTGACCCACAGGGCGTTGCGGCGGCGGCTGCAGCGGCCGCATCGCAACCGGCAGGGGTGCAGCCATGAGCCGCAGCGTGCTCTACACCTCCAGCCCGCTGCTGGCCAGCAAGACACCGGTCTGGCGCAGCAAGTTCATCGTGGCGATGATTGCTCTGGGCTTTCTGGGGCTGGCGGGGCGCGCTGCCTATGTGCAGGTGTTTGGCAACGCGTTCTTTCAGCGCCAGGGCGAAGTGCGTTTTGCGCGCACGCTGGAGCTGCCCGCCAACCGCGGCAAGATTGTGGACCGCAACGGATTGATCCTCGCCTCCAGCGTGCCGGCGGCCAGCATCTGGGCGATCCCTGAAGACGTGGACCAGGACAAGCCCGAGGTGCGCGCCAAGCTCAAGCAGCTGGCCAAACTGCTCGACATGCCGCAGGCCGAGCTGCAGAAAAAGCTGGCGGATGAAGACAAGACCTTTGTCTGGATCAAGCGCCAGCTCGACTGGGATGTGGGCCAGCAGATTGCTGCGCTCGACATCAAGGGCATCTACCAGCGCAAGGAATACAAACGCCAGTACCCCGAGGGTGAAGCCGCTGCGCACGTGGTGGGCTTCACCAACGTGGAAGACCATGGCCAGGAAGGCATGGAACTGGCGTTCGACAAGGAGCTCGCGGGCAAGCCCGGTTCGCGCCGCGTGATCAAGGACCGATTGGGCCGCGTGGTCGAAAGCGTGGGCGAAACCGTGCCGCCGGTCGATGGCAAGGACATGCAGCTGTCCATCGACAGCAAGGTGCAGTTCTTTGCCTACCAGAAGCTGCGCGATCAGGTGGCCGCGCACAAGGCCAAGGCGGGCAGTGTGGTGGTGCTTGATGCGCACACAGGCGAGTTGCTGGCGCTGGCCAACTACCCGAGCTACGTGCCCGACAGGCGCCAGAATCTCACGGGCGAACAGCTGCGCAACCGCGCATTGACCGACGTGTTCGAGCCCGGTTCGACCATGAAGCCCTTCACCATCGGCCTGGCACTGGAGACGGGCCGCGTGCGTCCCGAAACCATCGTGGACACCACACCAGGGCGCATCAACATTACCGGCTCCACCATCTCCGACACGCACAACTACGGTGTGCTGACGGTGGAAGGCGTGATCCAGAAGTCCAGCAACGTGGGCACCACCAAGCTGGCCATGCAGATGCCTGCACGCGAAATGTGGGAGACCTTCTCAGCCGCTGGTTTTGGCCAGAAGCCGCAACTGCATTTCCCCGGTGTGGTGACGGGTCGTCTGCGCCCGTACAAGACCTGGCGCCCGGTGGAGCAGGCCACCATGTCGTATGGCTACGGCCTGTCGGCCAGCCTGTTCCAGATGGCGCGCTCGTACACGGTGTTTGCCAACGGTGGCCGCGTGATTCCGGCCACGATGCTCAAGACTGCTGAACCCGCCGTGGGCGTGCCTGTGTTCTCAGAGCGCACGGCCGACCAGGTGCGCAAGATGCTGCAGATGGCTGCAGGCCCTGGTGGCACCGGCCAGAAGGCCCAGACCGTGGGCTACTCGGTGGGCGGCAAGTCGGGCACGGCGCGCAAGCAGGTGGGCAAGAGCTACGCCTCGGGCAAGTACCGCGCGTGGTTCACCGGCATGGCGCCCATCGACAAGCCCCGCATCATCGTGGCCGTGATGATTGACGAGCCCAGCAATGGCGTGTTCTACGGCGGTGCCGTGGCTGCACCGGTGTTCAGCGAAGTCGTGCAGCAGACGCTGCGCATGATGGGCGTGCAGCCCGACATGGCGGTCAAGCCACAGATCGTGGCCAACGCGGTGGAGGAGTCGCTATGACGACGGTGCCTTTGCTCCAATCGGTGCACGATGCCGTGGCCTGGCTGCGCGATCGCGTGACAGGCACCCTGCAGACGGACAGCCGCCAGATCCGCCCCGGCGACGGTTTCATTGCCTGGCCCGGTGCTGCTACCGACGGCCGCGCCCACATCGGAGACGCCTTGTCGCGCGGCGCCGTGGCCTGCCTGGTGGAGCACGAGGGTGTCGAGGCCTTTGCGCTGCAAGGGTTGCCCGTGGCAGCACTCCATGGCCTGAAGGTCGCCACCGGCCTGATTGCGGCCGACTGGTTCGACCAGCCCACGCAGCGCCTGGACGTGCTGGCAGTGACGGGCACCAACGGCAAGACCAGCACCAGCTGGTGGCTGGCCGAAGCCCTCAATGTGCTATCAAAAAATGAGCTTATTGCGCAAGGTGGATGCGCGCTGGTAGGCACTTTGGGCATGGGAACGCCGCCTGCACTCACCAGCACGGGCATGACCACCCCCGACCCGGTGCGCTTGCAGCGCGCGTTCCAGCAGTTCGCCGATGCGGGCCGCACGGCCTGCGCCATTGAGGCCTCTTCCATCGGCCTGGCCGAGCACCGCATGGCAGGCACGCGCATCCGTGTTGCCTTGTTCACCAACTTCACGCAGGACCATCTGGACTACCACCCCGGCATGGCGGCCTACTGGCAGGCCAAGAGCGTGCTCTTTGACTGGCCGGGCCTGCAGGCTGCGGTGGTCAACATCGACGATGCACGCGGCGCCGAGCTGCATGCCACGTTGGCAGACCGGCTGCTGGACCTGTGGAGTGTGTCCATCACCGGCCCCGCCCGTCTGGCGGCGCGCGACATCAGCATGGGCGAAGGCGGGCTGCGCTTCACCGTGGCCGAAGGTGTGCACACGCATGTGCTGCAGACCCGCGTGATCGGGCAGTACAACGTCTCCAACCTGCTGGGCGTGCTGGCCGGGCTGCGCGCGCTGGGCGTGCCGCTGCAGCACGCGCTGTATGCCTGCGCCCAGCTTTCCCCGGTGCCGGGCCGCATGGAGCAGATCCACCACCCTGGCCAACCCCTTGTGGCCGTGGACTATGCCCATACGCCCGATGCGCTGGACAAGGCGTTGCAAGCCCTTCGCCCGATCGCGCAGGAGCGCGGCGGCCAGCTCTGGTGCGTTTTTGGCTGTGGCGGCGACCGCGACGCAGGCAAGCGCCCGCTGATGGGCGCGGTGGCGCAGCACCATGCCGACCGGGTGGTGGTGACCAGCGACAACCCGCGCAGCGAAGACCCTGCGGCCATCCTGCACCAGATTCTGCAAGGCACCATTGCTGGCAACACCGTGCGCGCCGAGCCCGACCGCGCCGCCGCTATTGCGCTGGCCATTGCCGAGGCAGCGCCCGCCGATGTGGTGCTGATCGCCGGCAAGGGCCACGAAGACACCCAGGAGACGGCCGGTGTGCGCCTGCCGTTCTCCGACATGGCCCATGCGCAGACCGCGCTGCAGGCCCGAGGAGCCCGTCCATGACCGCCACCCCTGGGGTGATGATGACCCTGGCGCAGGCTTTTGCGCTGCTTCAGCCGCGCATTCCCGCCGCCCGCCTGGTGGGCGATGGCGCCACGCCGCTCGCACGCGTGCACACCGACACGCGCACGCTGCAGGCGGGGGACCTGTTTGTGGCGCTCAAGGGCGAGCGGTTTGACGCCAATGCGTTCTTGCCCGACGCCCGCGCTGGTGGCGCCGCCGCTGCCATCGCCCATGGCGGCCTTGCCGCCGCAGGCTTGCCCGGCATCGAGGTGCCGGACAGCCTGGCAGCGCTGGGCGCGCTGGCTGCAGCGTGGCGGGCGCAGTTCAGCCTTCCGTTGGTTGGCGTGACGGGCAGCAACGGCAAAACCACGGTGACGCAGATGATTGCGTCCATCCTGCGCGCCTGGAAGGGTGAGGCTGCCTTTGCCACGCAGGGCAATTTCAACAACGACATCGGCGTGCCGCTGATGCTTCTGCGCCTGCGGGCCAGCCACGCCGCCGCCGTGATCGAAATGGGCATGAACCACCCGGGCGAGATCGCCACGCTGGCCGCCATGGCGCAGCCCACGGTGGCGCTGGTCAACAACGCGCAGCGTGAGCACCTGGAGTTCATGCACACGGTGGAAGCCGTGGCCCGCGAGAACGGCTCGGTGTTCGCCAGCCTGCCTGCCGACGGTGTGGCAGTGTTCCCTGCGGAGGATGCCTACACGGGCCTCTGGCGCTCGCTGGTGGCAGGGCGCCGCGTTGTCACTTTTGGCGACGGTGGCGATGTGGCCTGCACGCAGGCTGCGTGGGGCCAGGGCGCTTGGGCCGTCACACTGGCCACGCCACAAGGCGAAGTGGCCACCCTCCTGCACATTGCGGGGCGCCACAACGTGACCAACGCACTGGCAGCCGCTGCCTGCACGCTGGCGGCGGGGGCGCCCCTGGCCGCCATCGCCCAAGGGCTGAATGACTTTGTGCCCGTCAAGGGCCGCTCGCGCGCTTTCAGCGTGCACTGCGCGGGCCGCGACATCACCGTGGTGGACGACACCTACAACGCCAACCCCGACTCCATGCGTGCCGCCATCGACGTGCTGGCCGAGCTGCCCGGCCCGCAACTGCTGGTGCTGGGCGACATGGGCGAGGTGGGCGACCAGGGCCCGCAGTTCCACGCCGAGGCCGGTGCCCATGCGCGTGCGGCAGGCATCCCCCTGCTGTTCGCGCTGGGCGCGCAGTCGGTGCACGCCGCCACGGCCTATGGAGGTGCCCGGCATTTCAACGATATGAGTGCGCTGCTGGTGGCAGTGCGCGATGCCCTGTCCACCGTGGGCAGTGTGCTGGTCAAGGGATCGAGATTCATGAAGATGGAACAGGTGGTGGAGGCGATTGCCGCCACTGCAGCCGCCGCAGCGCAGCCGCAAGAACAACAACAAAAGCAGAACCGGGCACTGGAGGGACACCATGGCGCAACACTCTGAAGTCACCCGTGTGGTGGCGGCACCCAAGGCCGTGCAAGCGGGGGAGGCCACATGCTGCTGATGTTGTCGCAATGGCTGCAGGGTCTGTCGCCCGAGTTCGGCTTTTTCCGCGTGTTCCAGTACCTCACGTTCCGCGCGGTGATGGCCGCCATGACGGCGCTGCTCATCGGCCTGATCGCGGGCCCCAAGGTGATCCGTGTGCTCACCTCGCTCAAGATCGGCCAGCCCATCCGGGGCTATGCCATGCAGACGCACCTGTCCAAGAGCGGAACGCCCACGATGGGTGGCGTGCTGATCCTGCTGTCGATTGCGATTTCCACGCTGTTGTGGTTCGACCTGTCCAACCGCTTTGTGTGGATCGTGCTCATCGTCACGCTGGGTTTTGGCGCCATCGGCTGGGTGGACGACTGGCGCAAGGTGGTCAACAAGGACCCCGAAGGCATGCGCTCGCGCGAGAAGTATTTCTGGCAGTCGGTGATCGGCTTGGTTGCTGCGCTCTACCTGGTGTTCAGCATTTCCGAAAGCTCCAACGCCAAGGTGTGGGAGCTGTTCGTGGGCTGGGTGCAGTCGGGCTTCTCGCTGGACCTGCCGCCCAAGGCAGGCTTGCAGCTGCCGTTCTTCAAGGAGATCAGCTACCCGCTGGGCGTGCTGGGCTTCGTGATCCTGACCTACCTCGTCATCGTCGGCTCCAGCAATGCAGTGAACCTGACCGACGGCCTGGACGGCCTGGCCATCATGCCGGTGGTGATGGTGGGTTCGGCACTGGGCGTGTTTGCCTATGTCACGGGCAGCTCGGTGTACTCCAAGTACCTGTTCTTCCCGCACATTCCAGGCGCGGGCGAACTCTTGATCTTCTGCGCCGCCATGGCGGGGGCGGGCCTTGCCTTCCTGTGGTTCAACGCGCATCCAGCCCAGGTGTTCATGGGCGACGTGGGCGCGCTGGCGCTGGGTGCTGCGCTGGGCACCATCGCCATCATCGTGCGGCAGGAAATCGTGCTGGCCATCATGGGCGGCATCTTTGTGGTTGAAGCACTGTCGGTGATGCTGCAGGTGACCTGGTTCAAGTTCACCAAGAAGCGCTACGGAGAAGGCCGCCGCCTGCTCAAGATGGCGCCCCTGCACCACCACTTTGAAAAGAGCGGCTGGAAGGAAACGCAGGTGGTCGTGCGCTTCTGGATCATCACCATGCTGCTGTGCCTCATCGGCCTGTCCACCTTAAAACTGCGATGAACGCTGACGAGCCTCTCATCCGCCCCACGCCCGCCGAACCCGGGGCGCCCGATGCCGCGCGGCCGTTGGCAGGGCCGGGCGCGGACGCCGACGTGAACGCGCCCGCCGGTGACGACTTTTTTGCACCGGACCCCACGGAAACTGTCGATACCGATACCGATACCGATACCGAGGCGCTGAACACCGATGCGCAGCAGCCCAGCGTGGGCATTGCGGCTGAGCCGTTGTCCAAAGCTGGCGAACCCGTCGCCGCAGTGCCGCCTGAAATGGCAGCGCCGGACGTGACCCCTGCGGCCGGGAACGCACCCGCCAAGGGCCATACCTGGGACCCTGAAGCCGTGCCCGCCATCTCGGCTGCCAAGGCTGCCGCCGATTTCGTGGCGCAGATCTTTGCCGACGTATCGGCGCCCGAGGCCGCGCCCGTCGAGCACAGTGTCGACGTTGAAGACGTTGACGCCCCGGGTGCATCCGGCGCAGAGGCCGAGCCGCAGGTCGCGCCGCGCGAAGCCATGGCCCAACTGCTGCAAGGGCATAACATCCTCATCCTGGGACTGGGCGCCTCGGGCCTGGCCATGGCCCGCTGGTGCGTGCGCTGCGGGGCCGAAGTCACCGTGGCCGACACCCGCGCTGCGCCGCCACAGCTGCCCCTGCTGCAGCAGGAGCTGCCCCAGGTGCGTTTTGTCGCCGGTGCCTTTGATGCCAGCCTGGTGGAAGGCCGAGGCCTGAACGCGGTCTACCGCTCTCCCGGTTTGAGTCCTGAGGCAATAGCTCCTGTTTTGATAGCTGCTAGTGCTTGTGGAATAAGCGCTGGGGGCGAACTAAGTTTGTATTCCATGGCGCTGAACGCGCTGCGGGCATCCCATGGCTACGCACCGGCGGTGCTGGCGATCACCGGTACCAACGGCAAAACCACGGTCACATCGCTCACGGGCCAGCTCGTGGAGCGTTCGGGCAAGAGCGTGGCCGTGGCTGGCAACATCGGCCCCACGTTGCTCGATACCCTGGCGGGCCACATCGACGCCGGCACGTTGCCCGAGGTGTGGGTGCTGGAGCTATCAAGCTTCCAGCTCGATGGTGTGACCAACTTTGAGCCCACTGCGGCGACCGTGCTCAACATCACGCAGGACCACCTGGACTGGCACGGTGACATGGCGGCCTACGCGGCGGCCAAGGCGCGCATCTTTGGCCAGACGGGGCTCATGATTTTGAACCGCGAAGACGTGGCCGTGATGCAGATGCTGCCGCCTCCGGTGAAGGTCAAGCTGCAAAAGCCCCTGATGCGTGAGCACCTGACCTTTGGCGCCGACATGCCCCGGCGTCCCGGCGACTTTGGCATTGAGGTCGTGAGCGGCATGCCCTGGCTGGTACGCGCGATGGACGCGGATGAAACCCGCAAGCGCGGCCGCAACGAAGTGGCGGAAGACCTGCACATCCAGCGCCTGATGCCCGCCGATGCGCTGCGCATCCGGGGTCGCCACAACGCGGTGAACGCGCTGGCTGCGCTGGCCCTGGCCTCGGCCGCAGGCTGCACCTTGGCCCCGCTGCTGTACGGGCTGCGCGAATACCGGGGTGAGCCGCACCGTGTGGAGCCCGTGGCCATCATCAACGGCATTGAGTACTTTGACGACAGCAAGGGCACCAACGTGGGTGCCACGGTGGCGGCCCTTACGGGCCTGGGCGCAGAGCGCCGCATCGTGGTCATCCTGGGTGGCGAAGGCAAGGGGCAGGACTTCTCGCCGCTCGCAGCGCCGGTGTCGCGCTATGCGCGCGCTGCGGTGCTCATCGGGCGCGATGCGCCGCAGATCCGCGCTGCGCTGCAGGACTGCGGCGTGGTACTGCTGGATGCCGAGACATTGCCTCAGGCTGTGGCTCTGGCCACGCAGCGGGCCCATGCGGGCGATGCCGTGCTGATGTCGCCCGCCTGCGCCAGCTTTGACATGTTCAAGGACTACGAACACCGCGCACAGGTCTTCTGCGACGCGGTGCGCACGCTGGCAGACGATGCCGGGCAATCCCTGGAGGGCATGGCATGACGGCCGATGTGCGCAATTCCACATTGCTGCAGCGGGTGACCGGCTGGTTTGGCGGCCTGCCCGGCAAGGCGGCCGACGTATTGCCGGTGCGCGTGGGTGGCACGGAGTACCGCCAGTCGTCGAGCACGCCGGCCAGCGTGCTGGGTTTCGACCAGGCCCTGCTGTGGGTGGTGGTCGCGCTGCTGGCCTGGGGGCTGGTGATGGTGTATTCGGCCTCGATTGCCATGCCGGACAACCCGCGTTTTGCCAACTATGCCTCCACCCATTTTCTGACCCGCCACGCGATGTATCTGGTGATCGGGTTTGTGGTGGCCTTGCTGGCCTTCCAGGTGCCGATGGCGCTGTGGGAGCGTGCGGCGCCGTGGTTGTTCGTGGTCGCGTTGCTGCTGCTGATCGCGGTACTGATCCCCGGCGTGGGCAAGGTCGTCAACGGTGCGCGGCGCTGGTTGTCCATCGGACCCATTGGCTTTCAGCCCTCTGAAGTGGCCAAGTTTGCCGTGCTCATCTATGCGGCCGACTACATGGTGCGCAAGATGGAAGTGAAGGAGCGGTTTTTCCGCGCCGTGCTGCCCATGGGCGCTGCCGTGGGCATTGTGGGCGTGCTGCTGCTGGCCGAACCCGACATGGGTGCGTTCATGGTGGTGGCGGTCATCGCCATGGGCATTCTGTTCCTGGGGGGCGTCAACGCCCGCATGTTCTTTCTCATCGCCGGGGTGCTGGTGGCGGCTTTTGGCGTGATGATCGCCAGCTCGCCTTGGCGCCGCGAACGCGTGTTTGCCTACCTCGACCCCTTCAGCGAGGAGCACGCTCTGGGCAAGGGCTACCAGCTCTCGCACTCGCTCATCGCCATCGGGCGCGGCGAGATTTTTGGTGTGGGCCTGGGCGGCAGCGTGGAAAAGCTGCACTGGCTGCCCGAAGCGCACACCGACTTTTTGCTCGCCGTGATCGGCGAGGAGTTTGGCCTGGTGGGCGTGGTCACGCTCATCGTGCTGTTCTTGTGGATGACGCGCCGCATCATGCACATCGGCCGCCAAGCGATTGCCCTGGACCGCGTATTCGCTGGGCTGGTAGCGCAGGGCGTGGCGATCTGGATCGGCTTTCAGGCCTTCATCAACATGGGCGTGAACCTGGGCGCGTTGCCCACCAAGGGGCTCACGCTGCCGTTGATGAGCTTTGGGGGGTCTGCGATTTTGATGAACCTGGTGGCGCTTGCGGTGGTATTGCGGGTGGATTATGAAAACAAGCTTCTCATGCGCGGAGGCCGCGTATGAGAAGTTTGTTTCACCAAAACGGGCTGTGCATTGCGCAAGCAATGCCAGGCACGCAGTGCCTCATGAGAGGGGGCCGCGTATGAGCGCGCAGAAAACTGCTCTGATCATGGCCGGTGGCACCGGCGGCCACATCTTTCCGGGCCTTGCGGTGGCCGAAGAGCTGCGCACGCGTGGCTGGCGTGTGCACTGGCTGGGCGCGCCCGGCAGCATGGAGTCGCGCATCGTGCCCACGCACGGTTTCGCCCTCGAACTGATTGACTTCTCGGGCGTGCGCGGCAAAGGCATCGTGACGCTGGCCCTGCTGCCGCTGCGCCTGCTGCGTGCGTTCTGGCAAGCCCTGCAGGTGGTGCGGCGCGTCAAGCCCGATGTGGTGGTGGGCCTGGGCGGCTACATCACCTTTCCGGGCGGCATGATGGGGGTGCTGGCAGGCAAGCCGCTGGTGCTGCACGAGCAGAACTCGGTGGCGGGCATGGCCAACAAGGTGCTGGCCGGTGTGGCCGACCGGGTGTTTACCGCCTTCCCCAACGTGTTCAAACAAGGCCAGTGGGTGGGCAACCCCCTGCGCACGCCGTTCACGCAGCAGCCCGGCCCGGCCGAGCGGTTTGCGGGGCGCACCGGTCCGCTGCGCCTGCTGGTGGTGGGTGGCAGCCTGGGGGCGCGCGCACTCAACGAGATCGTGCCAAAGGCTATTGCCCTGATGCCTGCCGACCAGCGCCCGCAGGTGATTCACCAGAGCGGCGCCACGCAGATCGACGCCCTGCGGGCCAACTATGCGGCTGCAGGGGTCGAGGCGGAGTGCACGCCCTTCATCGATGACACCGCCAGCGCGTTTGCGGCGGCCGACATCGTCGTCTGCCGCTCTGGCGCGAGCACGGTCACCGAGATCGCTGCCGTGGGCGCTGCTGCCTTGTTTGTGCCGTTCCCGTCGGCGGTGGACGACCACCAGACCACCAATGCCAGGTTCCTCGTGGATGCCGGTGGCGGCTGGCTGGTGCAGCAGCGCGACCTGACGCCCGAAGGGCTGTCGCAAATGCTATTGAAATTGGAGCGCCCTGCGCTTGTAGATATTGCGCTGAAGGCCAAAAACATGCAAAAAATCAACGCCACCCGCGAAGTGGTGACTGCCTGCGAGGAGTTGGCATGAAACACGCGATTCGCCATATCCATTTTGTGGGCCTGGGCGGCGCGGGCATGAGCGGCATCGCCGAGGTGCTGTTCAACCTGGGCTACCGCATCTCGGGCTCGGACCTGGCCGACAGCGCCACGCTGCGCCGCCTGGAGGGGCTGGGCATCAAGACCTGCCTGGGCCATGCGGCTGCGCACATTGATGGTGCCGATGCGGTGGTCACCTCCACCGCCGTCACGCCCGACAACCCCGAGGTGCTGGCCGCGCGCGAGAAAAAAATTCCCGTGGTGCCCCGCGCGCTGATGCTGGCCGAGCTGATGCGCCTGAAGCAGGGCATCGCCATTGCAGGCACGCACGGCAAGACGACCACCACCAGCCTGGTGACCAGCGTGCTGGCCGAGGCGGGCCTGGACCCGACCTTTGTGATCGGCGGCAAGCTCAACAGCGCAGGCGCCAACGCCAAGCTGGGCAGCGGCGACTACATCGTGGTCGAGGCCGACGAGTCCGACGCATCGTTCCTGAACCTGCTGCCCGTGATGGCCGTGGTGACCAACATCGACGCCGACCACATGGAGACCTACGGCCACGACTTCGGCCGGCTCAAGGGCGCGTTTGTCGATTTTCTGCACCGCATGCCGTTCTACGGCACGGCGATCCTGTGTGTGGACAGCCCCGCCGTGCGCGACATCCTGCAAAGCGTGACCTGCCCCATCACCAGCTACGGCTTCTCGGAAGACGCGCAGGTGCGCGCCATCAACGTGCGGGCCGAGGCGGGCCAGATGCGCTTTACCGTGCAGCGGCGCAACGGCGTCACGCTGCCCGACATGGAGATCGTGCTCAACCTCGCGGGCGAGCACAACGTGCTCAACGCGCTGTCGGCCATTGCCGTGGCCGTGGAGCTGAACATTCCGGACGAAGCCGTACAGCGTGCGCTGGCCGGCTTCAAGGGCGTGGGCCGGCGCTTCCAGCGTTATGGCGACCTGCCCGCCAAGGACGGCGGCCAGTTCACCGTGATCGACGACTACGGCCACCACCCGGTGGAAATGGCGGCCACCTTGGCTGCCGCACGGGGTGCCTTCCCGGGGCGCCGCCTGGTGCTGGCTTTCCAGCCGCACCGCTACAGCCGCACGCGCGATTGCTTCGAGGATTTTGTGAAGGTCATCGGCAACGCCGATGCCGTGCTGCTCACCGAGGTGTATGCCGCTGGGGAGGCGCCTGTAGTGGCCGCCGATGGTCGATCGCTGGCCCGTGCGCTGCGCGTGGCGGGCCGCGTGGAGCCGGTGTTCATCGACAACGTGGCCGACCTGCCGCAAGCCATTGCCGACAACGCGAAGGACGGCGACGTGGTGATGTGCATGGGCGCAGGGTCGATTGGCGCCGTACCTGGCAAGGTGGTGGAGATGCTACAAAATAGTGAGCTTTCAGCGCTTGAAGGGAGCGCGCTATGACCGTTTTTGATTCCAATTTTGATGTGAAATCCCTGGGCAAGGTTGCCGTACTGATGGGCGGTGACTCGGCCGAGCGCGAGGTCTCGCTGATGTCTGGCAGCGGGGTGCTGCAGGCGCTGCGTTCGCGCGGGGTGGATGCCCATGCCTTCGACCCCGCGCAGAACGCGCTGGGCGACCTGAAGCGCGACGGCTATGCACGCTGCTTCATCGCGCTGCACGGCCGCCATGGTGAAGACGGCACGGTGCAGGGCGCGCTGGAGCTGCTGCGCATCCCGTACACCGGTCCGGGCGTGATGGCCTCGGCCATCGCCATGGACAAGGTCATGACCAAGCGCGTGTGGCTGGCCGAGGGCCTGCCCACACCACGCTACGTGTGGCTGGCGCCCGACCGCCAGCAGCGCGAGGTGGTGCGCACCGTGCCCGATGAGCTGGGCCTGCCCCTCATCGTGAAGCCGCCGCGCGAAGGCTCCTCCATCGGCGTGACCAAGGTGCGTGGCTACTCGGACATGCAGGAGGCCGTGCAGCTGTCTGCCCAGTACGACCCCGATGTGTTGTGCGAAGAGTTCATCGAAGGCGAAGAAGTGACCTGCCCCGTGCTGGGCCAGGGCGCCAGTGCCCGTGCGCTGCCAGTGATCCGCATCGTGGCACCCGATGGCGCCTACGACTACCAGAACAAGTATTTCACCGACGACGTGAAGTACCAGTGCCCGAGCGGCCTGCCCGAAGCCGAGGAGCGCGAGATCCAGCGCATCGTGCTGGAGGCTTACCGCACCCTGGGCTGCCGGGGCTGGGGCCGTGCCGACCTGATGATCCGCGCCAGTGACCGCAAGCCCTTCCTGCTGGAGATGAACACGTCCCCCGGCATGACCGGGCATTCGCTGGTGCCGATGTCCGCACGGGCTTCGGGCATCAGCTACGAAGAGCTGTGCCTGCGCATCCTGGCCGATGCCGCCTTGGACACACCGACAAGGTCGAAGGCCGACTGATGACCCAAACGTTGCCCGCACCGCTGGACGTCAAGCTCATGAACCTGACCGCATCGGTCTTGTTCGTGGGCTGCGTCCTGCTTGTGCTGGCGGCGGGGGCCTGGTGGGTGCTGCGCTACCCGGGCTTTGCGATTGCGCGCATCGTGGTGCAGGGCGAGCTGGTGCACAACAACGCGGTGACCTTGCGGGCCAATGTCGCGCCGCACCTGGTGGGCAATTTCTTCACGGTGGATTTGCGTGCCGCGCGCGAGGCCTTCGAGCAAGTGCCCTGGGTGCGCCGCGCCCAGGTGCGGCGGGTGTACCCCGGCAGCCTGCGCGTGGAACTGCAGGAGCATGACGCAGTGGCGTACTGGGGGCCGGACACCGGCTCTGCGCTGGTCAACAGCCAGGGCGAAGTGTTCGAGGCCAACGTGGGTGATGTGGAACAGGACGGCCTGCCGCGCCTGCTGGGACCTGCGGGCAGCTCCCCCGAGGTGCTGCAGATGTTTGGCCTGCTGCAGCCGGTGTTCAAACCGCTCGGGCTGGAGGTGGAAACGCTGGAGCTGACGGGGCGGGGCGGTTGGCGGGCCACGCTGGACAGCGACGCCGTGGTGGAGCTGGGCGGCGGCACACCGCAGGAGGTGGTGCAGCGCACGCAACGCTTCACGCGCACCCTGACACAGGTGGCTGCGCAGTACGGGCGGCGCGTGGATGCCCTGGAGTCCGCCGACCTGCGGCATGCCGGGGGCTACGCCCTGCGCATGCGCGGTGTGACCACGGTGGTGACCGATGCCGCAGCGGCGGCTGCTTCGGCCAGTGCCGTGCGCAGGAGGTAATGGCATGCAGCAACAGCAACAGCGCTGGTATGTGGAGCGGGACGCAGGTGGGTTCGTGAATGGGGCCGTGGGGCGGCGGGACAGAACAGAGAAGGGCAGAGACTGATATGGCAAGAGAATACAAAGACGTTGTGGTGGGGCTGGATATCGGCACCGCCAAGGTCATGGCCGTGGTGGCCGAGGTCCTGCCCAATGGCGAGCTCAAGCTTGCAGGCTTGGGCGTGGCCCCGAGCAATGGCCTCAAGCGCGGCGTGGTGGTGAACATCGACGCTACCGTGCAAAGCATCCAGCAGGCCCTGAAAGAGGCCGAGCTGATGGCCGACTGCAAGATCCAGCGTGTGTACACCGGCATCACCGGCAGCCATATCCGGGGGCTCAACTCCAGCGGCATGGTGGCCGTGAAGGACAAGGAAGTCACCTCGGCCGACGTGGCGCGCGTGGTCGAGACGGCCAAGGCCATCAACATCAGCAGCGACCAGCGCCTGCTGCTGGTGGAGCCGCAAGAGTTTGTGATCGACGGGCAGGATGTGAAAGAGCCCATCGGCATGAGCGGCATCCGCCTGGAGGCCAAGATCCACATCGTGACCGGTGCGCAGAGCGCGGCCGAAAACATCATCAAGTGCGTACGCCGTTGCGGCCTGGAGGTCGAGCAGCTCATGCTGAACCCGCTGGCTAGCAGCCAGGCCGTGCTGACCGACGATGAGCGCGAGCTGGGTGTGGTGGTGGTGGACATCGGCGCGGGCACGACGGATGTTGCCATCTTCACCGGCGGCGCGATCCGCCACACGGCAGTGATTCCGATTGCGGGCGACCTCATCACCAGCGACATCGCCATGGCGCTGCGCACGCCCACCAAAGATGCTGAAGACATCAAGGTGGAAAGCGGTTACGCCAAACAACTGCTGGCCGACCCCGAGGCGCAGGTGGAAGTGCCGGGCCTGGGCGACCGCAGCCCGCGCATGCTGAGCAAGCAGGCGCTGGCCGGTGTGATCGAGCCGCGGGTGGAAGAAATTTTCTCGCTCGTGCAGCAGGTAGTGCGCGAGTCGGGCTATGAAGAAGTGCTGTCGTCGGGCATCGTGCTCACAGGCGGCAGCTCGGTGATGCCCGGCATGATCGAGCTGGGCGAAGACATCTTCCTCAAGCCCGTGCGCCGAGGCATTCCCAAGTATTCCAGCGCGTTGTCTGACATGGTGGCCCAGCCCCGTGCTGCTACCGTCATGGGCCTTCTCGAAGAGGCCCGGCTGGCCCGTTTGCGCGGCTTCAAGGTGGCGCAAAAGAGCGGGTCCATGAAGACGGCGTTCGGCCGTTTCAAAGATTTCATCGTGGGGAATTTTTGACCATGAAATACCCAGGAATGAGCGCCGCCGGGCCGCCTCAAGGCGCGAAGGCCCCCTTGGGGGGCAGCGCAGCACACGCAGTGGCAAGCGTGGGGGCCTTGTGGTTAGCCCGTGGTAGCCCGCACGGCACTGCGCGAGAGCGATGGCGATGTACAGGACCGCCTCGTTCTCCAGCCACCAGTACCCCCTTCCCCATATGGCAATTGCCTACGAATTTAGAAACAGGAGCTCCAAGATGACCATCGAAATGATCGAAGCCGAAGAATTCAACCAGGGCACCCAGATCAAGGTGATCGGTGTGGGCGGTGGCGGCAGCAATGCCGTCGAGCACATGATTTCCCGCAGCGTGCAGGGCGTGGAGTTTGTCAGCGCCAATACCGACGCGCAGGCGCTCACGCGCAGTTCGGCCCACCGTGTCATCCAGCTGGGTGGCAGTGGTCTGGGGGCAGGCGGCAAGCCTGAAAAGGCGCGCGATGCAGCCGAAGCGGCAGTTGAAGACATCCGCGACGCCATCCAGGGCGCGCACATGCTGTTCATCACGGCCGGCATGGGCGGCGGCACGGGCACGGGGGCTGCCCCGGTGATCGCGCGCATCGCCAAGGAGATGGGTATTCTGACCGTGGGTGTGGTGACCAAGCCTTTCGACTGGGAAGGTGGCCGCCGCATGAAGAACGCCGACGAAGGCCTGGCCGAGCTGGAAGCCAATGTGGATTCGCTGATCGTGGTGCTCAACGAAAAGCTGCTCGATGTGCTGGGCGATGACATCACCCAGGACGAAGCCTTTGCACACGCCAACGATGTGCTCAAGAACGCCGTGGGCGGTATCGCTGAAATCATCAACGAGTACGGCCAGGTGAACGTGGACTTCGAAGACGTGCGCACCGTGATGGGCGAGCCCGGCAAGGCCATGATGGGCACTGCCACTGCCAGCGGCCCCGACCGCGCCCGCATCGCTGCCGAGCAGGCCATTGCCTGCCCGCTGCTCGAAGGCATCGACCTGTCGGGAGCCAAGGGCGTGCTGGTGCTGGTCACCGCGAGCAAGGGCAGCCTCAAGCTGTCCGAGTCGCGCCAGGCCATGAACACCATCAATGCCTACGCATCGACCGACGCTCATGTGATCTTCGGCGCTGCCTACGACGAAACCCTGGGCGACGAGATCCGCGTGACCGTGGTGGCCACAGGCCTGTCGCGTGCCAACGCACGCCGCCAGCCCATCTCGGTGGTGCAAGGTGGCCTGCGCACGGGTACGGACAATATGGCCTACCAGATGCCCATGGCCGGTGTGGGAACGCTGGGGGGGGCTGTGGGTGTGCAAGGCGGCCACACGGGCAGCGCGCAAGCCGACTACGGCAGCATGTCGGTGCCCAGCGTGTGGCGCACCAACCGCACCCAGGCTGCGGCCCGTGTGGACGCGCTGTCCTCGGGTGGCATGGATGACCTGGAGATCCCGGCCTTCCTGCGCAAGCAAGCCGACTGATCGACAACAGGCTCTTCCATGGGCCGCAAGACAAGAAGCCCTGCCAGCACAAGCTGGCGGGGCTTCTTTTTTTGCAGCGAGGTTTGCTTGCGCTGTGCTTGTGCTGCTTCAGGTCCTTGGGGTCAGAAGGACTCCCAGTCGTCGTTGTTGTTGTCCGCTGCAGGTTTGGGGCTGCTGGCCTTGGGCGGCAGCGCCGCTGCCGGGGCCTTGGCG